>JAZTXZ010000001.1:0-11586 GCA_045636685.1 Candidatus Avispirillum sp.
GCTACGTCAGCATAGTAATTAACGGTATAAATGGAGCTTAAGGAAAAACTTGAGGAAGGGGAATTGGCTGAGGCTACAACCTACTACCCCACCACCATCCTCACGGACGGTCCCCCGCCCCTCGCAAGGGGCCGACAAATATTGGATCATCTTTCGCGCTTGTTTGTGCATCAAATTTCGTTTTGGTTCGCTTTCAGATGTCGGTCGGATATGGAATACGCCCCTACGCCTTAAAACAATTTCAAACATCCCGATAAACCCGAATTTAACCTTTTCCCTTTTTTGAAGTTTTTGAGGGTCGTAGGGAACTTTTTTCAAAAAGTTCCCTACATAACCTATAACCTCCCCGACAAACCCGATTTGTAATATAACTATACACCAAAGTAAAAGTCCCCCACAGAGGAAACTCTGTGGGGGACAATTATTTGTCATTTAAAGGATAATTCTGAACTTTTCGAATTATTCTTCGGGAATCCAGTTACCGGAGATAAGTCTGATAAGGAGGTTTGCGTCGTTGGACTGAACCTTGCCGCTGTTGTCAAGGTCGCCCTCGATCTCGATACCAACCTGACCAACGAACATTCTCTTCATTGTGTTGGAGTCCATAGCGTTAACTCTGCCGTCCTTAGAAACGTCACCGATGAGGAGGTAATCAGCCTCAACAGTTACGTCGCTTTCAGCTACGAATGTGTATGTGGACTCTGTAGTAGCGATGTCGCCTGTCCAGCCTGCAAAGCGGTAGAAGAGGGAGTTCTCTTCGTAGAGAGCAACAGCCTCGATTGTAACCTCAGTGCCTGCATCATACTCTGTAGCTACGCCGTTAACAGTAACAGTAACCTTTTCAGCAGGAACTGTTCCGTTGCCGTCGAGAGTTATGTACTCGCTAACGAGAGTTGTGGAACCGTATACGATATCCTTAGCGTAGAGAGGAAGATTGAACTGTCTGAGAATTACCTGAGCGTCTGTATCGTTGTGATAGAAGTGATAGTCTGTTGCGCTTGCAACGAGCTCATCGTCCCAGAAGAGGAGAGCTGTGCTGGAAGCGTTATCATACATGAATACATACTCATGCCATACTTCTGTAGCGATCTGCTCAGCAGTTGCAGGAGTGATGCTGAATGCATACTCTTCAAGTGCTGCATAGTCAGTGAAGGACTGGAGGTGTGCGGGATAAATACCGAAGTAGTAGTCGCCCTCTACTTCAACGAGACCTGCTGTGTAGCCAACGCCGGTCTTGCCGCCGAACCAGTTACCGATGAAGTTGTTGTACTCGCCCTCTGCGTGAGGTGTGAGGTCTGTGAGGTAAATATCAAGCTTTTCAGCGTAGGAAGTCTGTGTATTGTTGGAAGCGAAGTAAGTACCTGTCTGACCGTCGAGTGTAAGGTCAGCTACAGCATAGCCGAACTTTTCTGTATCGCGGGAGGTCTTTGCGGTATTATCGTCGTTCCAGAGAAGCTTTCTGAGAGTACCGTCGGGGTCAGTTTCGTCAGTGTATCTGTTACCCTCTTCGTCAAGAGTTTCCCACTGAATTGTAAATCCGCTTCCGGATTCCCAACCCTGATCTGTGAACTTAGTATCACTTGTTGTGATGTCGCCCCAAATCACGATATCTTTTTCGGGGATGGACTGAGTGTATGTATCAGCACATACTGTACATGTAGCTGTGATTGTACCGTTTCTATCCTCTGTAGGAATAGACTCGTTGGAGTATACATACTCGTGACCTGCTACATAGCCTCTCTCGTAGCCGCACTGTGTACACTTTTCGGGAACGATACATGTGGGCTCTGCGAATGTGTGTTCGCAGCCTACAGCATCCTTAGCAAGTTCTTCTGAAAGAACGAGACAGTTGGAACCACCTACTACCTGGGGCATATCCTTTACAGGATAGTTACAAACACCGGTACCCCACTCAAGGAAGGAGTTGTAGGAACCGTCGCCGAGAGCTGTGTTGAAACGAACCATTCCAAAACCGAGCTCAGCGTTAGCCTCGGGTGCATAATCATCAGCAACGAGTGCCCAGGGAAGAGCGATCTCGAACTGAACGATCTGATCTCTGAATACGGGGTGACGGTCAGTATCTTCGCCGATGTGACCTGCAGCGTATGTGATCTTCTCGGGCTGTTCCTCTGCAAGAGGTCCGTAGGGAGAAATATCAGCAATGTAGTACTTCCACTCCTGCTTTACAGTGCCGTCCTCCTGAGGAACGTCAACGAGCTCGCCCCAGTATCTGCGGGAAGCATCGCAAAGCTCTGTATAGCCGTTAGCTGTGTGGTAAGAGAAAATGAAGTTACCGATAGTGGAACGTGTTTCCTGTCCATTACCGTTATAAAGGGAGTTGGAGTTATCCCAGGGATATGTGCAGTTGGGAGTGTTATCTGTATCGCCGTGGATTTCGGGATCATAGAGGAAGGAGTCCTTGGATGCATCGAATCCCTTACCGTCTACGATAGCGTTAGGACCTGCGGGGTCAAGACGGAACTGAATAGAGTCACTGTCCCAGTTACCGCCGTTGAGGTCATCGTTTGCATTCTTATCGTTGAGGTAACCGTCGTTATCGTGGTAAGAAACTGCCATGTAGAAGAAGTCTTCGTCCCACATAAGACGTACATCATACTCAAGACCCTGAGAGGGAGCCTTGCTCTTCTGTGTAGCTGTATCAACTACCCAGTAGTAGAAGGTGTTCTCAGCAGAGGGAGTCTCGAAAAGCGCATTGTTGCCCCAAGGCAAACCTGCGTTGTTAGGAGCATAGTCGCTGTCGATGTGGTAAACCTTATCGGTCCACTCGCCTTCTTCGATGATACCGTCGATGATGAGGGTACCGTTATCGGGATTGCCGTCCTTGATCAGTTCTTCACCGTACCAATAGAAGCCATCTTTTTCGTTTCCGCCGATCTCATTATAATAAAGAGTACCGCCGAAATACTGAGCATCAACCTGAACGTTGTGCTCATCGAGAGTTGCAGCGCTTGCTGTAGGTACAAAAACGAGTACCGAAAGAAGCATAGCAGCTACAAGAACGAGAGAAATCGTCTTTCTCATAATGTCCTCCTGAAAAAATATATTTGCTCATACACGCAATGAGCCCTTGTACACTGATTATATCATTTTCTTTCAGTGATTTCAACCGTAAATTGATATTTTGCAATAAATTTTTGAGGATTCCTTCAATTATATGTGCAAAAAAGACAGACTGAAAAGTCTGTCTTTTTGTGCTATACATTATGGTGTGTTTTCCTTCTCGGGGAGCTCTATATTTTGGGTGTTGATCCTTCCGTGGACTTTTTCAAAATACTGAACATTTGTGCGAATAAGGTGGAGCATGTGGTTGTTCAGGTTGTTATTTTCCTTGGAAGCTACGTAGATCAGCTTTTTGTAGAGGTCGCTGTCTATGCGGATAGAGAATTCTTCTTTTGTTTTCATGTCTGGCCGTCCTTTCAGCTCTTTTTAACAGTATAACATAAAAATGAGCCCGTTTCTATTGTCTTGAAAAGAAAAATATGATAAAATTATGCCATAAATGTTTTAGAGAGGTGCGTATGCTGACAACGGCTTATACAGCAGGGCTTTTCGGTATCGACGGATACCTTGTAACGGTGGAATGCAATGCATATTCCGATCTCCCCGCCTTTGAGATAGTGGGTCTGCCCGATGCCGCGGTCAAGGAGGCAAAGCAGAGGGTTCAGGCCGCCGCCGCAAACAGCGGATATCTTTTTCCCGAGATGGCGGTAACGGTAAACCTTGCTCCCGCGGATATAAAAAAAGAGGGCAGTGCCTTTGATCTTGCTATTCTGACAGCCCTTCTCAGACTCTCATCTCAGATCCCTCCCACGGCAGACCTTGAGGATTGCTGTTTTATAGGAGAGCTTTCTTTTTCCGGTGCTGTCAGAGGTGCGAGAGGCGTACTTCCAATGGTAATGGCGGCGCGGGATGCGGGAAAGAAGAGAGTTTTTGTTCCGTCGGTCAATGCGGCTGAGGCTGCAGTGGTGGATGGAATTGCCGTATATGGTGTGGGCAGTATCTCCGCTGTTGTGAAGCATTTCAGGGGAGAAGAGATACTCAGTCCCTGTGAGAGAAGGATAGAGGATTTTTCAAACCTCAGTCATTCCGAGCTTGATTTTTGCGATGTTAAGGGTCAGGAAAAAGCAAAGCGTGCCATGGAGATCGCGGCGGCGGGCGGACATAATATCCTGCTCATCGGCCCTCCCGGCTCCGGAAAAAGCATGCTTGCAAAGCGTCTTCCCACGATCCTCCCTCCCATGACCTTCGAGGAGGCGCTGGTGACAACTAAGATACATTCCGTATCGGGTCTTCTTTCTCCGGGTCAGTCTCTTGTTTCTTGCAGACCTTTCAGAAGCCCTCATCATACTCTTTCTGCCCCGAGCCTTGTGGGCGGCGGAAAAAATCCCACTCCCGGCGAGATATCTATTGCCAATAACGGAGTTCTTTTCCTTGATGAGCTGCCCGAGTTTCCGAAAAACGTTTCGGAGAGCCTGCGTCAGCCCCTTGAGGATGGAAGGGTGACTATTACGAGAACTGCGGGAAGGGTGACTTTCCCCTCTCAGTTTATGCTGGTGTGCGCCATGAATCCTTGCAAATGCGGCTATTTCGGCTCAAAGGCAAAGGTCTGCACCTGTAAGAAGGAGGATATCAAGAGATATCTTTCCAAGATAAGCGGCCCACTTCTTGACAGAATAGATATCCAGGTGGAGCTTCCCGCCCTTGATTATTCGGAGCTTTCGAGAAAGGGCGTTGCCGAGTCCTCCGCATCTGTTCGCGAGAGGGTGGTCGAGGCGAGAAAGATAGCAGGAAAACGATTTGAAAATACCTCCATGACCTGTAATGCACAAATGCAGTCTGCTCAGATAAGAGAATACTGCACCCTTGATGCGGCAGGAGATATGATACTGAAAAAGGCGTTTGATCAGATGGGAATGTCTGCGCGAGGGTATGACAGGATCCTCAGAGTTGCAAGAACTATTGCCGATCTTGACAAAAGCAAAAATATCGAGGTCAGGCATATTGCAGAGGCAGTCCAGCTCAGAAGCCTCGACAGAAAGTATTGGTAAAGCATAAAGCGGCGATAAAATCCGCACGTAAATGATCAACATAGAAAAGGACCGGGAAAATGGAAAATTTTGAAAGATATTTTTTGCATGAGAAGAAGATACTTCTCGAGAATATAAACTATGAGACAGTAAAAATAGAGGGCAGACCCACGAATATGAAGCTTGGGGTAAAGGATACCATCGTTGCCCAGCTTATGGAAAGCGGCGTCAAAATCAATTTCAACCGCGCTCTCAATTTTGATCCCGAGGGAGTTTTCTCTCTTTCCGTAACATACGGAATGATGATGATATTTGACCCCACAACAAAGGACGAGATCAACTGGAAGGGGCTCGATATTGCGGGCGAGTTCAAAAAGAGCTGTCCCCATCTGCTCAGCGCTCTCATGTCCCGCACATCTCTGATGATCTCCCAGATAACGTCTGCAGGCGGCCAGAATCCCATAGTTACCCCCGCAGCTCCGGTGGCACAGCAGGCACAGTGAAAGAAAGACCAAATCTGCTTAAACTTATAATACCCGTGTCCGTTCTGTCTTCCCGCAAGCGGAAAGGCCCAAGTCGGACCTTCCCCGGATCTGCGGGGGAAGGTCTTATCTTGGATTTTCGCTTATTGAGGACGTATAGAGCATAGAAGTAACAGTTTGAATTTTCACGAGAGCCTATTATGAAAAAACCTGAATATATGATAAAAATTCTCAAGAGCTGAGAAAAGATATGACAAAAGAAGAATTGCATCTCTGGCTTGATTTTTTGAAAAAATGCCCGTATTCCGTGCGTAGACAAAAGGTTATGGGAAGATACATTCTGGATTTCTATATCCCGGAAGCCAAAATTTCAATTGAGCCGGACGGCGCTCATCACGGAAAAGAAGAAAACAGAGAAGCGGATCGCAAGAGAGAGCTTTTTCTTTTGGGCAAAGGGATAAAGGTTTTGCGTTATACGAACACTCAGATAAACGAGAATTTTTACGCTGTGTGTGAGGACATACAAAAACATTATGAAGAACGAAAGTAAAAGGAGAAAATAATGCAAGCTAAACGACCTGTACTTAAAATACAATATGACTCTCCCGTTATACTGACATTTGCCCTTCTGAGTCTTATTGCTTTGGGGCTTAATGCTTTGTCGGACGGTTGGGTAAACGCAAATATTTGCAGCGTTTACCGCTCTTCCCTTACCGATCCCCTTACCTACGTGCGCCTTTTCTGCCATGTGCTTGGGCACGGCGATATTTCCCATTTCTTTGGCAACGTCTGTCTTCTTCTTGTTCTCGGACCCGTGGTAGAAAGCAGATACGGCAGCGGAAACGTTCTTGTTTCAATCCTTATAACAGCTTTGGTTTCCGGCCTTGTTCATTTTGTGTTTTTCCCCGGAAGCGCCCTTCTCGGTGCATCGGGAATTGTGTTCATGATGATATTTCTTTCCTCGATCTCGGGCATCCGCGGAGGAAATATTCCCGTATCTCTTATTCTTGTTGCCATTATCTATCTGGGTCAGGAGATCCATGATATGATATTCGTAAAAGACAGTATTTCACAGATAACACACATAATCGGAGGCATCTGCGGTATAGTTTGCGGTGCTCTGATGGCAAGAAAAAAGAGATAACATTGTTATTTTTGGTAACTACCGATACAAAATGCAAAAAAAAGAATAAAAAGTTGTTCAGGTTGTTGACGGGTAGCTGAAAAAATGTTATAATGAAACGAATTTAGGTCAGTATAGAAATACTGCCCGCCATGAGGGGAAATATGAAAACAAAGTTCATAATGGTTGCCTCTTCAAAGGGCGGTGTCGGTAAATCAACTGCCGCTCTCGGTATAGCACATGCTTTTTGCGACATGGGGCATAAGGTCCTTATTGCCGATCTTGACTTTGGCAATGCCTGTCTTGATATGCTTCTCGGTGTCCAGGACAGAGTTATCTGTACGGTGCAGGATGTTGCAAAAGGTAGCGCCTCCTGTGAGGGTGCTGTGCTGAAGATCGAAGAGAAGGCAGGAAAAAAGAAGAAAAAAATTATATCCCGAGGTGGAGAGCTGTGGCTGCTTCCCTCTGCTCCCGGCGGCGTCGGCTGTATAGCCGCTTTCGGCGGTGAGGATTCCCATTTCAGCGACAGGCTTATTGGCCGCGCTGTCAAGGAAAGCGCAGATTTTATCGGCGCGGATGTTGTTATAATCGATACGGGCGCAGGTATAAACCGTGCTGTTGATGCTGCGGCAAAGATCGCCGATACGGCTCTTATCGTCACAGGTCAGATGCCCGTGGCTCTCCGAAGCGCAGATGCAACGGCGGGAAGGCTTTCCGAAAAGGGCGTTAAGGATATTCGGCTTATTATAAATTCCTTTGATGCGAAGGGCGTTGTGGGAGGCGGAAGATGCGGACTTCTTTCGGCAATCGATACGTCCCGTGCCCCCCTTGCGGGAGTTGTCCCCTATGATTACAGCCTTATGCTTTCTCATGAGGGAATAGTTTCCTGCGGGGAAGACTCAAAAAGAGCATTTTCCAATATAGCCGAAAGGCTTTGCGAAAAGAATGTTCCTTTGTTCTCGGGAATAAAAAGTTTGAGAAAAATAAAAAATAAAGTTTGTCTCTGAAAGGGAGGTAATTATGGAAATAGCAATAATCGCAGATGATTCCAAAAAAGAATTGATGACGCAGTTTTGCATTGCGTACTGTAATATTCTTGCAAAGCACAATATATGCTCAACCGGTATCACCGGCAAGTATATTTCCGATGCCACAGGTCTCAAGATAGAAAAACTGCTTTCCGGCGCTCACGGCGGAGTTCAGCAGATCGCCTCCCGTGTTTCATATAACGAGATCGACGTGGTTCTGTTTTTCAGAAATTCAGACCCCGGAATGTTTTCAAGCGAAGAGGATGACTCTCTTCTGAGAATGTGCGATATGCAGAATGTCCCCGTAGCTACAAATATCGCCACCGCAGAGGTGCTTGTATGCGCTCTTGACCGCGGTGATCTTGACTGGAGAGAGATCGTAAATCCCTCATCCGGCCTGAACAAAAAGAAAGCACACTATTAAAAATCAGAGGCTGTTGAAAGGCTATTTGTTCTTTTGCAGCCTCTTTTTCACATTAGAAAGAGAGTATATCGTGGCAAAAATTAAGATTCTTGCACTTGGAGATGTAGTCGGAGCGGGCGGATGTAAGTATCTCGGCGGAGGAATGCTCCGCAGGATGAGAGATCATTTCGGTGCTCAGTTTGTGGTGGTAAACGGCGAGAATTCCTCCTCAGGAAACGGGCCGTCGCCCGATAGCCTGGAAGCTATATTCGATGCAGGTGCAGACGTTATAACCGGTGGCAACCATACGTTCAAGAAAAAGCCTATATTTGATTATCTTGATAGCCATCCCATGGCAATAAGACCTGCAAATTATCCCTCCGATGTACCGGGAGACGGATACTGTATCGCAGACTGTATGGGCTGGAGGATACTTGTAATAAATCTTCTCGGAAATACCTTTATGGATAATCTCATGGAAAGCCCTTTTAAAACGGCAGACCGTATACTGAGCCAGAATAAGGGCAGATACGATATATGTCTTGTTGATATCCATGCAGAGGCAACCAGCGAAAAGCTTTGCCTTGCAAGATATCTTGATAAAAGGGTAAGCGCGGTTTTCGGCACCCATACCCATATCCAGACCTCGGATGCAAGAGTTCTCCCCGGCGGCACCGGATATATAACCGACCTCGGCATGACCGGCAGCGAAGCAGGTGTCCTCGGAGTTAAGACTGAATGTATCATCCATAAATTCACGGTATGTACTCCCGTTTATTTTGAGCATGCCGAGAGTGAGCTTGCGGCTCACGGTGCACTTTTTACCGTTGATACCGATACGGGATTATGCACCGAGGCTGTCGGCATAACCTTTTAGGAGGAAGTATGAGAACACAGGAACTTAAAAATCATGTGCTTTCAGGCGGGATTGACGAGATCCTTGCAGTTGACTGTGCAGTTGCCGAAAGCGATATTGAAAAGAAGAGAAACAGAATAGCAGAGGCTATCGATAGCTTCGTCTCCCTTTACGGAGACCGCGAAGCTGCTGTTTTTTCAGTTGGCGGAAGAAGCGAGATATCGGGAAACCATACGGATCATAATTGCGGCAAGGTACTTTGCGCCGCAGTAAATCTTGATATTATTGCAGTTGCATCCCCCACCGATGACGGCACTGTTACAGTAAAGAGCGAGGGCTTCCCTGCCGATACTGTACTTGCCTCTGAGATCTCCGAGCCCATTGATGAAAGAAAATTTACGTCTGCTGCAATAATTGCAGGTATGGAAAAAGCATTTCTGGACAGAGGCTATTCCGTGGGCGGCTTTGTTGCATACACGGTGTCCGATGTTCTCAAGGGCTCCGGACTTTCATCTTCGGCGGCATTTGAGGTGATGATAGGTAATATTCTCAATCATCTCTATAACGGCGGACAGGTGGATAACGTTGAGATCGCGAAAATGGCGCAGTTTGCTGAAAATGTTTATTTCGGTAAGCCTTGCGGACTTATGGATCAGACGGCCTGTGCGGTAGGCGGATTTATATCTATAGATTTCGCGGATCCTTCTGCACCCATTATAGAAAAGCAGTCCTTTGATCTTTCCCGTGCGGGATATGATCTTTGTATCACCGATACCGGCGGAAATCACGCAGATCTTAACGAGGATTACAGCTCTGTGCCTGCGGAGATGAAGGCGGTTGCGGCTTTCTTCAATAAAAAGGTGCTGAGAGAGGTCAGCGAAGAAAAGATCATTGAAAACGCGCAAAGAGTGCGGGAGAGCCTTGGCGACCGAGCTCTTATGAGAGCCCTTCATTTTATGGCGGAAAACGAGAGAGTAACGCTCCAGGCAAAGGCACTTTCCTGCGGAGATACGGAAGTCTTTCTCAGTAACGTTATTGCGTCCGGCCTTTCAAGCTTCAGATATCTTCAGAATGTTTATACGGTAAAAAATGTTTCCGAGCAGGGGCTGTCCCTTGCCCTTTGCCTGACTGAAAAATTCCTGTCCGGAAAGGGAGGCGCTTGGCGTGTCCATGGAGGCGGCTTTGCGGGAACTGTTCAGGCATTCGTTCCCTCTGAGCTGACAGGGGAATATAAGGAATATATGGAAAAGACCTTCGGAAAGGGCAAATGCCATGTTCTGAGGGTGCGTCGCGGCGGAGCTGTCCGTCTGGTATAAGCCTATGCTTGATAAACGTGAAAAAGGTAAAAAGACCCTTTCCTTCGGGGAGTCGGCGCTTTTCATAGGAAATTTTGTCTGGATGCTTGTTGTATATTACTGCTGTGTTTTTCTTGGCGAAAAGGAAGGGATCGTACTTCCCTACCAGATATGCACAGGCCTTTATGCGGCGGTGGCAATCGTTCTGGTTGCTTTTTCAGCCGTGTTATCCGGAAAGCTTGTCTCAAAAAAGACCGGCGAAGAAAGAACGGAGAAGCAAAAATCACTTTCAAGAAAGCTTGTTTTGTTTGCTCTTCCGTTAATTGCTATTTTACTTATTGACATTATAGACCTGTTTGTAGTAGAATACTTTAAGCAAATGCTGACGGTTGCCGTCGGAAAACATTGATTTTGAAAGGATAGAACCCAAAATGAATTTACCTAATAAACTGACAGTTCTCCGTATCTGTCTTGTCCCCGTGTTTATGATAGTTATGATGGCGCCCATTCCCTTTCTCAAGGATAACCTTATGGTAACGGGCCTTATCGCGGCTTTTATCTTTATCCTTACAAGCCTTACAGATATGCTCGACGGTAAGATCGCCAGAAAATATAACCTTATAACAGATTTCGGAAAATTTATGGATCCCCTTGCAGATAAGTTTATGGTTTTCGGCGCTATGCTCTCCATAATCTACAGATATGAGACTATCCGTCCCGTATTTATCTGGGCTGCGGCAATAGTTATGTTCCGCGAGCTTGCGGTAACCTCTATCAGACTTGTTGTAAGCGGCAAGGAAGGCCTCGTTGTTGCGGCAAGCTGGCTTGGCAAGATCAAAACAGTTCTTCAGGTTGTTTGCATTGTGACAGTCCTCATTGAGCCTGCTCTCGCCCTCGTTATTCCCTTCTGCGAGTGGTATCTGCTTTCCTACATCATGATGACAGCAATGCTCGTCATGACTCTCTGGTCAGGAATCGACTATCTCAAGTCCTACTGGAAGTTCATCGATCCCACAAAGTAAAAGAGTACGGTAAAATCCGCCCACCCGGGCGTATTTTTTGTTTATGCAAAGGACTTTTTTGTAAAAAAGCGCTGAATTTATAACAAACTATAGGGCTTCACGCTTGCGTGAAGTAGGAGCGGACCGTTACAGAGATAATAAAAGCTGTCTTAACGTCCGCGGGCACTCCCAAAAAACTTCAAAAAGAGATTAATACAAATTCGGGTTTATCGGGGGAGTTACAAACTAGAGTTTGAAGGGCAAAAGATCAGACTCCGAGCCTCCCCTTCTCGCACAGCGTGAAGGGGAGGGGGACCGCCGCGAAGATAAACGAACGATAATTGATATCT
>JAZTXZ010000002.1:0-23039 GCA_045636685.1 Candidatus Avispirillum sp.
AGTTTTTTTCTTCTTTTTTCAATTATTTTTCACAAAAATCCATTGAAAGAAGAGTGTTACTGTGATAAGATGATTATAGCATTTTTAGGTTGCATTTGCAACAGATTGGAGACTTTTATGGCAATTCCCGTTCCTGAAAAAAGAATAGCAGAATTTGAAAATTTGGGTCTTGGTTTGTTTATTCATTTCGGTATGTACTCTCAGCTCGGCTGCGGAGAATGGATAATGAATATTGCAGGTATGTCCTTCGAGGAGTATGCTCCCCTCAAGGATACTTTTACAGCTAAGGATTTCGATGCTAAAAAGATCGTTGAGATAGCTAAGGCCGCAGGTATGAAGTATATAAACATTACAACAAAGCATCATGACGGCTTCTGCCTTTATGATTCCAAGGATCTTAACAACGGCTACGATACTGTACACAGCGCTTGCGGCCGTGACCTTATCCGTGAGCTTGTTGATGCTTGTAACGAAGGCGGTCTTTTGCCTGTATTTTATCATGCAACTCTTGACTGGAAGCAGGAATCCTTTGAGAATGATTTCCCCAAGTACCTTAAGTATCTGAACGACAGCGTTGAGCTTCTTTGCACACAGTACGGCAAGATCGGTGGCCTTTGGTTTGACGGTAACTGGTCCCGTCCCCTCACAGATTGGGATGAGGATACACTCTATGCTATCATCAGAAAGCATCAGCCCGATGCTCTTATTATAAATAATACAGGTCTTGATGCCAGAGGCTGTGCGGGTCATCCCGAGATCGACAGCGTAACATTTGAGCAGGGAAGACCTACTCCCATGAACCGCGAGGGTACACCTAAGTATCTTGCGGCAGAAATGTGCCAGACAATGAATGACCACTGGGGCTACGGTAAGGCAGACTTCCACTATAAGAGCCTTCCCGAGCTTATCGAAACACTTTGTGCATGCCGTAAGGTTGGCGCAAACTTCCTTCTCAACGTTGGCCCCGACGGAGATGGAAATATCATCCCCATGCAGGAGATCATGCTCCGACAGCTTGGTGAATGGATCAGAACCTGCGGTCAGTCTATATATACAGGTAAGCCTTCTCAGATCAAGGGCGAGTTCAAGAACTTTGCTCTTGAGGACGGCGAGCGCGCATATCTTTATATCCACGATCTTGCTATCCTCGGTAATGCACATGTTACTGTTGAGGGTGGCGGTGTAGGCTTCAAGCACTTTACAAATGTTAAGAAGAAGGTAAAGAGCGTTTGCTGGAGCGATAACGAGGAGCCTATCGACTTTGTTCAGCACGGCGATCACCTCTGGGTAAATGCATCCGGCTTCCCCTATGGCTGTCAGTATGTTGTTCGCGTAATGAACGTTGAATTTGATGACTGAAAAAACAGTATAACAGAAATCACCCGAGGAATGTTTCCATTCCTCGGGTGATTCTTTATTTATTGGATATCAGCAGTTCCTGATATCATACGGCTGAGAATATTTGCATCGTAAGCATTGACAGTACCGTCAAGGTTAAGGTCAGCCGCTCTCTTTGACTGTTCTGAAAGGCTGATAACGCCGGCAAATACTCGTTTAAGCATATTAACATCCTTTGCATTGACTTTGCCGTCGCCGTCTGCGTCGCCGACTACTATCTCAGACACTTCCTTTTCCCATACGGCATAGAGAGTTATTGACTTTTCTGCGCTGTAAACGGAAGAAGAAGTATACTCCGCTACTATTGCATTCTTATCGGTTGACCAACCGAGGAATGTATATCCCTCTCTTTTGGGAAGAGCATCTGAGAGTGTGAGGGGAATATTACGTACCTTGATCTGGTTTTTAATCTCTCCCTCGCCGCCGTTTGTATCATAAAATACAGTGTTTGCGGCAAGGATTGTATGTTCTCCATAACCTTCGCCCATATATTTTTCTGCTAAAGACTTGTCTTCAAAATCACATTCAAAATAAACTTTGCCCGTGGAATCGGAAAGGGACATATTGTCAATTGCCATACATCCGAGATAGCTGAAGAACAGTATATGTTCGGTAAATGCCGAATAACCGGCTCTTGTCATACCTGCGATCTCTCCGTCTATGAGAACTGTTGCAGAGCCGTCCTTTATGATGATCGTGACAGTATGCCAGTTGGAGATATCCGCAACTCCCCAATCATAAGCAAAAATACGTCCTGCTATTGAAACGTGGGTTGGAGTAATAATTATATCCTGACCCTGGTCAACGTAGAAGCGCGCCTCGGCTTCCTCGGCTGTGGATGAGATAAGGGCAAGGTCTGTTGTAAATATTATATCATCACTGCTGTTTTGACCGTAGTTTTTGATATAACCGTATGCTTCCTTTGCGTTCCACTGCCAGCCGTAGCCTGAGGGAGCGGCGCTTGTAGTATTACCTGTATCAGGTTCTGCTACGGGAGGTTCTTCATCTACGGTATAAGGCTCAACACCGCCGGGAACTATGGTTTCAAGACATACCTGAGCATAGAGTCTTGCCATATAGTCGTTGGGATGACACATGTTATCGCCGGAGAAATCGAGATAATCCTTAAATTCGAGAAGAGAAGAGTGCATTGCTGTAATGTCAGCAACAACGACACCGTTATGGGAAGCGGCGATCTCGTTGAGTGCATCGCGGCATGCTTCAAAATAAGACATATAGTGACAATAGATGTTCGAATAGAAGGGGGCAACGAGAACAAACTCGCAGTTGGGATAAGTATCGCGAACTTCTGCGATCATTTCGGTTATTGCGCTCTTAAACTCTCTTTTTAATCCGGATGCGCTTCCCGATGAGTCCTGGCTCCAGTTCATAGCATCGTTAACGCCGAACTCGATAAATACCAGGTCAGGCTTATGAGCGGTTACCCACGCATCTGTTTTGGAAACGAGATTGGGAGCAGCTCCGCCGCCTTCGGAGGAATAAGTGGGATTAATTTTGAGGCCATAATCGTAGCGAAGCTTTGAAACGATCATTTCGTTCCAGTATTCAGCATAAGGATAAACCTTTCTGTATGAAGAGGAGTTAGCACCGCCGCAAATGCTGTCGCCAAAGAAAACTACGTTCATTGACTGTTTGTTTTCGATTCTCTTTGCGGTGATGGGAAGTTCGCTGCTTTTTTGCTCGGGAACATAATGATCCCATGTGTCGGAATGAGTATATGTGACGTTAATATAGCCGTTGAAGAACTCGGGGCTCTGTCCCCAGTATTCCCATTTACCGTCACCGGCGGCTGTTCTGTTATAATATCTGTCCCAGCTGTAGCCGTTGGGATTTGACTTCGGATGGATGTAATAATAATCAGTAAGGCTGATGCTTCCCGAGTTCAGAAAAGTTATCTTGTTTCCTTCTACCGTGTAATCAATTCCTTCATAATAAAGGGAAGTGAAATCTGAGGTATATACGCTTATGATATCGTCGGGAGTATACATAAGAGTATAAACTGAGTTGCCGTCTTTATCTTGTATGGGATATACAGCCTCATTGTAAACAATATTGCCTTTCCACATGGGAGATGTATACTTATCGTATTCATATTCAGTGCAGATGTAATCGGAGTTTGCATAATCGGGAATATCGATCTTATTAAGTTCTGCAATACGTGTATCCCTTTTGGAAATTGCCTCTGAATAATTCTTGCAAAGAATAACAGAATCGATATACATAGAGTCGCCAACAGAAGCATTTGTAAAGGGATCTATACGAATGCTGTGGATGTTGCCGGACCACCAGCTGAGTGCAGAAAGGTCAACTATATGTGAAGTAAAGGTATTGCTTTTTGATATGTTATACATTACGGATTTTCCCGCAGCAGGAGCAGTTACGCTTCCTGCGGAAATGAAAAGCTCCGTTGCGTGAGCCGCGGCAGAAGCATTTTGAGGAACTCTGTATATGATCAAAAGACTTCCGAAATCAGATGCTTTGAGCCCAAGAGAAGACATATCGAGAAGGGCGCGGGGGTCAATTCCGCCGTTATCGTTATTTACTGTCATCTTCATGGCTTTTTCATTTGTGTCAAATTTAAGATCAACGCTGTAGGGCTGTGTCATGTAGGAAAGCATGTCCTCGGATGAGAAGACAAACTCGCCCTTTGCGGGATCATATTCTTCCTCAGCAAAAACAAAGAATGGGAAAGAAAATAGCATTGAAAAACACAGAATAAGACTTAAAATTTTTGATAGGGGTTTCATAGTTCCTCTCCGTAATAAAAGATTTACAAACCGATTATATACCTTAACACAGATTTTGTCAAATGATTATTATTATCATTAAACAAAATATGCCGAACGGGAAATCTGTTTTTTGTGTTAAAATTCGGGTTTGGCGGGGAGGTCGTCCCCTACAAAATTCAATATCGTCTCCTCGACAAACCCGAATTTACATGGAAATTTTAAAGTAAAAAACACTCTGATTCGGCCCTCGGGGCTTTTATCAGAGTGTTTCATAATATTATTCGGCGATATCACCGAAGACCTTATCAACGAGGTCAACGCAGTATTCATAAGAAAAGGAGGGATCCGATGAAAGGATCTCATTTTCACGCGCAAGTTCCTCGGAATAGTCGGACAGCTTATATGTTGTAATCTTTTGGCTTCCCGTAAGAACATGGGTTACGATCGGAGTTACACCGTAATCGGAAATATATACCTCTCCGTTATCGGAACGGTCGAGGGTAACGTTAGCGATACCGCCCACCATTCTGTTTGCAATACCCGCGCCCTTTTGGGCAGTTGAGTTTATGAAATTGCCGATGGAATAATAAACGAGCATGGAATGGTCATCATCTTTCATAAGCTCCACAGGCTCGATAACATGAGGATGTGTGCCTATAACGAGATCTGCTCCGCAGTCGAACATTATTTGTGCCCAGTATTTCTGATTATTGTCAGGCTCAAGAATGTACTCTGTGCCCCAGTGGGGGAGAACAACTGTGAAATCGGCAAGAGACTCAGCTTTTTCAATATCCCTTTTAAGAGTTTCTTTGTTTAAAAGATTGACGGCATAGGGCATATCATCGGGGAGGGGGATACCGTTCGTGCCGTATGTGTAATTAAGAAAAGCTATTTTTATACCCTTTTCTTCACGTATGTATATCTGTGATTGCTCCTCTGCTGAGGAATTGATGCCGAGGACTGCGATGCCCGAATGATTTGTTTTCCAAAATCCGATACAATTACGCACAGCTTTGGATCCGCGGTCGATAGTGTGGTTGGTTGCATGCAAAACTATATCAAAGCCTGCATTTACAATGCTGTCTCCAACCTCAAAAGCACCGTTGAAGGAAGGATATCCTGAAAGACCGATATCACGTCCGCCGAGGATGACCTCCTGGTTGACTATGGCGATATCTGCTTTTTGAATATCAGATTTAACATTTGCGAAGAGGTGGTCATAATTATATACGCCGCCGTCTGTAAGACCGCTTTCGGAAACCTTTTCATGAAGAAGCACATCGCCAACCATTGAAATGGTAATGCTTGTATCTTCAACAACAGGCTCGGTTTCAGGAGTATGCGTGGTTATTACATCGCTTTTCGACGTATCGGGTAAGGTATCGTCAGATGAGATATCTGACTCTATGACACGGCATGAGGAAAAGGAGAGAAGTAGCGATATCAGCAATAAAAGTGATGCAGATATTTTTACTGTATTTTTCATGTTTTACCAACCAAGAGTTTTGAGCCAGTTTTTGCTGAGAGCGGCATTATCAAGCTCTCCGAGTCCGAATGCGGGACAGTCCTGCTCAACAACAACCCATTTTGCTCCTATGGCTTCAGATGCGCAAAGCACATCGATCATAGGAACTCTTCCATATCCTACAGGGCGTAACTCAAAGGGATCAGGGCGCTTGTAGTCATTTTCCATGTAGCTGTAGCTGCCTTTACAGAAGAAGTCCTTAAGGTGAACAACAGGACAGCGTCCGTTATACTTATTCATGTAGTCAACAGGGTCTCCGTGGCCGACAGTAACCCAGCAGACATCCAGCTGAGGAAGAAGATTATCATCACTTACATCAGATATAATACGATCAAGATGATATTCACCATCGGCTTTTTTAAATTCCCACTCGTGATTATGATAAAGGATCTGAATTCCGTTTTCCTTGAAGATGGCGCCTGCGCGGTCAAGCCTCTTGATCATTTCGCTGTATCCGTCCTTGCCGTACTGATAATCCCCCCAGAATGCGGCGATGGCAAGATAAGATACGCCGAGAGTCTTATATGTTTCAAGTGTTTTTTCTGTATCGTCGATTATATCTCCGGTGCCTACGTGTGCAGATATAATGCGTAATCCTATTTCGTCGCAAAGCGCGCGGAAGGCAGCAGGATCATCGGTGCCGATACCGCCGCAACATTCGATGCCGTCGTACCCCATATCCTTTATTGCTTTAAGGGTGTTTTTGGGATCGAGAGCCATACGGTTTCTGACAGTGAAAAGCTGTAATGCAACAGGAAGAGACATAATGTTTACCTCCGAAAATTTATCTGTCTTAATTATATAATTACTAAAAATCAAAATCAAGTAATAATGGGCACATTTGTATAAATGTAAACAATTAATTGTTTGTTATGTTCTTCTTGACAGATATTGAGTATTAAGATATAATATACAAAGATTTAACTGTTCTGACAGTACGAAACAAACTACATAATAAGCGAGGAATTTATGAAAAAGATTATTGCATCACTTCTTTGTGCGGTTATGCTGATCGGTGCATTTGCCGTTACCTCTTTTGCAAGAGACACAGAGATCAATTTCTCCGTAAGCACAGTTGAGGGAACCCCCGGAGATACAGTTGAGGTAGAGGTTTACCTTGATAAGAACCCCGGAACTTGGAGTGCATATTTTAACACCTGCTTCAATTCCAGATATTTCACTCTTCTTTCCGTCGAAAACGGAGAAGTATTCTCTGATGGCGAGTTCGGAAAGAGCCTTCTCACAAATAACGGTTTCTACACCTACTATGCAGAAAGCGCAAATTACGACAAGAATAACACAAATACAGGCGTTATTCTTACTCTTACATTTGAGATAACCAAGGCTTGCCCCAACGGTGCTCATGATATTACACTTGAATTTCCCGATGACGGTGAGGGCTGGTTCTTCGATGCTACCGAATTCCCCGATTTCGAGACTGTATTTGATGTTTCCTGCACAAAGGCGGGATCAATTATTGTAACCGGCTCCGATGCTACAGAAAGCCCTGAGACAGATAAGGGTGGAGATATCATTGAACCTTCCGAAACAAAGCCTGCTCCCGGCATTCCCGTAACAGAAGCTGTTACAAATGAAAGCGGTGAGACTGTTAAGAACGATGATGGCTCTGTTATGACAGAGGAAGTTAAGGACTCTGACGGTAACATTATTTATTATGAGACCGACGATAAGGGCGAAGTTGTTACCGATGAGGAAGGCGGATCTGTTACCTTTGTTGATACAACTGCAACTCCCGGAGGAACAACAGGCGCAGACGGTAATGGCAATGATGGCGGCGAGCCCGAAAAAAATGAGCTCTCTCCCTATAAGATAATTCTTATTGCAGCTATTGCGGCTGTTGTTATCGGCGCTGTTATCGTAATTATTGTTGTTGCGAAGCCTAAAAAAGAAGAAAAAGAAAATAACGAAAACAACGAAAATAACTGATAAATAAACAAAAACCCGATTGTCAAGCAATCGGGTTTTTTATTGTTATTTGTTGAGAACAGCCTGTTCCTTTGCGGGACTTGCTCTTCCTGCAATGTCGGGTGCGCGGCGCTCGAGGGCTGCAAAGGATATCTCGATATCCTCGCGTGCTTCCTCCTCGGAAAAGCAGCCAACGGTTACCATATCGCAGTCACGGATGGTTGCCCAGTTGAAGTTAAGACCGACAAAGGGAGTTGTTCTTCCTGCGGCCATAGACTTGATTGTCATAACAGGCTTCTTTGCGCCTCTGATGATGGAGTTTACAGCCTCTACCTCAACCTGCATAAGGAATCCCATGCAGTTGTAGATCTGAATGTAGGTCTCTACGTCGTAGCCGTTCTCGTCGGAGTAGATAACGAGCTCGGGCATGTGAGCAGAAAGTCCGGGGATCATACCTGCATCTCGGATCATTTTTGTGTAGTCATCGATTCTGTCGATGCTTCTTCTTTGCTTGCAGACGAGCTGCTCTGCAGAGTAGTGGTGGATAAGGCAAAGCTTAGCACCGCGCTCAGCGCTCTGCTTGATCGCCTTTTCAGCCTCGCGGCGACCCTCAGCGGAGTCCTCAACGTTGATAACGGGAGTATCTACCATTATCATAGGCTTTCCTGTCTTTTCCTCTGTAAGCTTAACAGCCTCGTAGATATGGGGAGCCTGATCGTAGGGCGCCATAACTGTATCTATTCCATGCTCGAGGAAAGTCTCGAACATAGGAATCATAGACTCGGGCTGTCTGTATCTGTTCTTGATCATATTGTCGGCAGAGGGGGTGCGGTGGCTGTAGCCTGCAACCCAGTTTGTTCCGATGATCATTCTTGAAAGAGAAATGCCGCCGACCTCTGTTCTGGGGAACTGTTTTTTCATATTTACCTCATTTAACAAAGGGCACCCCTGAGGATGCCCTTATTTGTTTTTTAATTAAAGTGCAGAAACAAGTGCCTCTGTATCGCGAGCGATCATAAGCTCCTCGTTTGTGGGGATAAGGTAAACCTTGCACTTGGAATCGGGAGTGGAAAGCTCAAGGATGTCAGACTGGTGGTGACCCTTAGCATTAGCCTCCTTATCGAGCTTGATGCCGTAGAACTCCATTCCTTCGCAAACTCTCTCACGAAGCTCAACGTTGTTCTCACCCATACCTGCTGTGAATACAACTGCGTCAAGACCGTTCATTGCAGCTGCATAGGAGCCGATATACTTCTTGATCTGGTATGCAAGAGTTGTAGCTGTGAGGTAAGCTCTCTCGTTGCCCTCAAGGATAGCAGCCTCGATATCGCGGCTGTCGGAGGAAATACCGGAGAGACCTGCAAATCCGCACTTCTTGTTCATGAAGTCGCTCATTTCGTCAGGAGTCATGCCTGTCTTCTTCATAACGTAAGTAACAACAGCGGGGTCGATATCACCGCAGCGTGTACCCATCATGATACCTGCAAGGGGAGTCATACCCATGGATGTATCAACGCACTTGCCGTCCTTAACAGCAGTGATGGAGGAACCGTTACCGATGTGGCATGTTACGATCTTTGTACCCTCAGTCTTACCGAGGATCTTGCACATCTCAGCTGCTACGAAGCGGTGGCTTGTACCGTGAGCACCGAAGCGGCGGATGGAATACTCCTGGCACATCTCATAGGGAAGAGCGTATGTGTATGCCTGAGGAGCCATGGACTGATGGAAAGCTGTGTCGAATACGAGAACCTGGGGAACGCCGGGCATAGCCTTTGTGCAGCCTGCGATACCCATAAGGTGAGGAGGTGTGTGGAGGGGAGCGAGGTCAACGCAATTTTCGAGCTTTGCGATAACGTCGTCAGTTACGAGTACGGACTCGGAGAAGTATGTACCGCCGTGTACTACTCTGTGACCAACAGCCTCGATCTCGGACATATCAGCGATGCAGCCGAATTCCTTATCTGTGAGGTAATCGATAACGATGCTTGTAGCCACTGCGTGGTCGGGCATTGCGATCTCCTTCTTGATCTTATCGCCGTTTGCGAGCTTGTGCTCGATAGCGCCGTCAAGACCGATTCTCTCGCAAAGACCCTTAGCGAGAACTGCCTCTGTGGATGTGTCGAAAAGCTGATACTTAAGGGAAGAGCTACCTGCGTTTACAACAAGAACCTTCATTTTTATCATATTCCTTTCAAAAGAAAAAATTATTATTTGACATTGATGAGTATATGGTTTAGAATAAATACATACAAAAATGATTATATATCAAGTTTTTGACAAATACAATAGTTTTTTGGGAATATTTTTAAAATGAAAAGAATTTCAGCAGTTATATGTGAATTGAATCCTCTGCACGACGGACACAGATACGTTTTTCAAAAGGCAAGGGAGCACGGAGATATTCTTATAGCGATAATGAGCGGTAATTTCGTTCAGAGAGGCGAAAGCGCCGTTTATAATAAATATAAAAGAGCAGAGGCAGCACTCGGTGCGGGAGCAGACCTTGTTCTTGAGCTTCCTTTTCCTTACAGCGCCTCAAGCGCCGAATATTTTGCAAAAAACGGTGTGAGAATCGCTGAGGCTGTAGGAGCGGACGTGCTTTGCTTTGGCAGCGAATGCGGCAATATTGAAGCCTTAAAGCGAGCAGGCGAGGTCCTTAACAGCGAGGAATACGAAAAGAAAATGACGGTTGGCAGATCTGCCGCAATGAGAGCGGATATTTTAAGAGAGCTTGCCCCCGACCTTCCCGAATCTCTTCTTGGCTCGCCAAATGATATTCTCGGTGCGGAATATTGCAGAAGAGCCAAAATAGATACTGTTGCCGTGAAGCGCATCAGCGCGGAAAGCGCATCATCTATCAGAAAAAGATCGGTGGGAATTGAGGGCAGCGATATGCTTGACCCTGCCGAGCTTTTCCACCTTGAATATAATCATTTCAGAACACTGAGAACTGCGGACAAGGACTGTGCAGAATGCACAGGAGGCGTCTTTGAGCGCCTTTATAACACCGCATTCAGCGAGGGAAGCGCCGAAAAGTGGCTTGAAAAGATAAAAACAAAGCAGTATACCAATGCCCGTCTTCGTCGCGCGGCGCTGTTTGCACTTACCTCAGTTACCCCCGAAGAGCTGAAAAGCGACGTTCTTTTCACAAGGCTTCTGGGTGCCGACGAGAAGGGAAGAGAGTACCTTGCTTCTATCAGAAAGGACAGCAATTTCCCCATCATAACCAACCATTCCGAAAAGAAGCTTCTTTCGGAAAATGCAAGAAAACAGGCAGACCTTGCAGATTTCGCAGATACTGTCTATGCCCTCTGTGAGAAGAGAGAGGACCCTGCATTTTACCTGAAATCACGACCTGTGATAACTCGGTAAAAATGCACAAAAAAGTTACAAAAATAAGCGTTGTTTGTTGCAATTTTCATTGACAAACAGCGCTTTTCTATTTATAATAGGTTTAAATACAAGAATGGGGTAAGTGTATGTATATTGGTATAGATCTCGGTACAACGGGCGCAAAAACCGTTCTTTTTGATATCGATGGAAACGTAGTTTGCGAGTTTAATAAGGAGTACGAGCTTATTTTCAAGGGCACCTTTGTTGAGCAGGATGCAAACGATTGGTGGCGCCTTGTTCTCGACGGTATGAAGCACGTGGTTTCTGAAAGCGGTGTTTCTGAAATCGAGGGTATTTCCGTCAGCACTCAGGGTATTTCCTTCGTTCCCGTTGATAAAGAGGGAAACACTCTTTATAACGCCATCAGCTGGCTTGATATGAGAGCTGAAAAGGAATGCGATGAGCTTCGGGAGCTTTTTGGCGACGAAAAGGTGTTCAATATCACAGGCAAGCCCTGCCTTTGCGACTATTCTTTGTCGAAGATCCGATGGTTTTCGGATAACTGCCCCGAGGTTATCGAGAAGACCTATAAGATCCTTTTCCCACTTGATTATCTGAATTTAAAGCTGTGCGGCAAGGCTGTTACTGACTATACGATAGCAGGCGGCACAATGCTTTACGATATACACGAGAAATGCTGGCACGATGAGCTTGTCAGCTTTGCACGAATCGATAAATCCCTTCTTCCCGACGTTCTCCCCATGGGAGCCGATATCGGACCTCTCCTTCCCGAGGTTGCAAAAGAGGTAGGTATTACAGGGGACTGCCACGTATATATGGGCGGTCAGGACCAGAAGCTTGCGGCTATCGGTGCAGGAATCGGTGAGGGCGTCTGCACAGTTTCCTTTGGTACTGCAACTGCGATCTCAAGGCTCGGTAAGGCCTTTGAATATAAAGAAAACAGTACTAATACACTTTTCCGCTTTGACGATGAAAGCTATATTTCCGAGGTTGCTCTTATGACTACGGGAGCGGCTCTCCGCTGGCTTACACGAACTCTTTACGGTGGCATTTCCTACAAGGAAATGGATAAGCTTGCACTTCTGAGCGAGCCCGGTGCAAACGGAGTTAAGTTCAAGTCCGATCTTTCCGTCGGCGGTGTTATTTCGGGAATAACCCTCTCAACTACTTCCTCGGATATCGTATACGCTCTTTATGAGGGCGTTTCTGAGGACATTGCAAATGCCGTTACGGAGCTTGGCGGTGCTGAGTGCCTCAAGGTGTTTGGCGGCGGCGCAAAAAGCGAGATATGGTGTAAGATCCTTTCCCGAATCAGTAATACAAACGTTGAGATCCTCTCTATTGCGGAAACCGGCTCTCTCGGTGCCGCCATCCTTGCCTCTTCGGGAAAGATCCCCTCAGCGGCAGTCAAGAAGATCCTGACACCCAGTGATGAATATTAAAACATAAGGAGATAAATTATGTTCCAGTTCGATCCCGCACCTTTCGTTCCTTATAAGAATAAGGAAATTCTTGAAAAGTGCAGAAACATTAAGCGCGAGGATATGGAAAAGCATCCTAATCCTAATTTCCGTATCAAAATAGTTCCTTCCTGCGAGGGAATCTGGGTCGGCGATATGGTAACAAGAATCATGCGTTCTGACATTCTCAACGAGAAGTGCGTTATGATTCTTCCCAATCCCTGTCCCACGATCTACTTGGCAGTTGCAGAGAACATCAATAAGCTGAATATCAACTGTCGTAACCTTCATATCTTTATGATGGACGAGTGGGCAGATGCTGACGGAAACATCGCGCCCCTTGATTATAAGGCAGGCTTTGCCCACAGCAATATGACCTATTTCTATATGGCGATAAGAGAAGATCTGAGACCGCCTCTCAGCCAGGTTCATTATCCCACAAATGAAAACGTTAACTGCTACTCCGATATGATCGAGGAGTGCGGTAACGGCGGCGCTGATATCTGCTATTCCGGTCCCGGCTGGACAGGTCATATCGCATTTATCGACCCCTGCACACCTGAGTTCGGCACACCTCCCATCGAGGAATACCTTAATATGGGTGCGAGAATCGTAACACTCAACCCCATGACCGTTATGCAGAACTCTCTCCACGGTTGCTTCGGCTGCTCAGGCGATATTGCCGCAGTTCCTCCTAAGGCATTTACAATCGGTCCCCGCGACGTTAAGAACTCAAAGAACCGCCTTGAGATGCACGATCTGACAACTATGGGAACTTATTCCTCATGGATCAGAATGACATCCCGTCTTATCCTTTACGGAGAGGTAACACCCCTGGTACCCTCATCCATTCTTCAGCTTATGGATACTGACGTATACGTTACCGAAGCTATTGCTGCTCCTTTCGGCTGCGAAGAGCTTGTTGGTTATTAATAGAAGGGAGATAAGATTATGTTTAAATTTGATCCTGCAGATTACGTTCCTTACAGAAATAAGGAAATTCTTGAAAAATGCAGAAATATAAAGCGCGAGGATATGGAAAAGCATCCTAATCCCAATTTCCGTATCCACGTTACTCCCGCTGTTGGCGGTATCTGGCTTGGCGATATGATAGCCCGTATCGTTGAGAGTGACCTTCTTGATAAGAAGTGCGTAATGATCCTCCCCAACCCCTGTCCCGTTGACTATATGCAGGTTGCGGAAACCATCAACAGAATGAACGTTAACTGCCGTAACCTCCACGTATTTATGATGGATGAGTGGGCAGATCAGGATGGCAATATTGCTCCCCTTGATTATAAGGCGGGCTTTGCTCATTCCAATATGAAGTATTTCTACGGCTCTATCCGTGAGGATCTCCGTCCTCCCATCGAGCAGATGCATTATCCCACAAACGAGAATGCAAAGTACTATTCCAAGATGATCGCTGAGGTTGGCGACGGCGGTGCTGATATCTGCTATTCCGGTCCCGGTTGGGCAGGTCATATTGCATTTATCGACCCCTGCACACCTGAATTCGGCTGTCCTCCCATTGAGGAATATCTTGAGATGGAGGCAAGAATCGTAACTCTCCATCCCATGACAATTATGCAGAACTCTCTCCACGGCTGCTTCGGCTGCTCCGGTGATATTGCAAACGTTCCTCCCAAGGCGTTTACAATTGGTCCCGTTGACGTAAAGAACTCAAAGAACCGCTTTGAGATGCATTCCATCACAACCATGGGCACATACTCCGCATGGCAGAGAATGATCTCCCGTCTCGTTCTTTACGGAGAGGTAACACCCCTTGTTCCTTCCTCCATCCTCCAGCTTATGGACTGTGACGTATACGTTTCCGAGGAGATCGCAAAGCCCTTCGGATGCGATGAGCTGATGGGTTATTAATTTATGAATTATACGATTTACGGTACGGTCGTTGTCGGTGACAGAGTTATCACCGACGGCGCCGTGGCGGTTGAAAACGGAATTATTAAATACTGCGTAGAAAGAGCATCAGCCCCTGAGATTGGCGAGTGCATTGATTATAAGGGTGCACTTATCGTTCCCGGATTTATTGATATTCACTGCCACGCAGGCGGCGAGTATTGGTGCTATGAGAATCCCGAGGCGGTTGCAAACCATCATCTTTCCCACGGTACTACCAGCATGTGCGAGACCCTTTACCGCGATATGACTATTGACGGAACTGTCACAGCAATATCAAATATCAGAGCGGCAATGGCAGAGTGCAAGAATATTATCGGTGTTCACCTTGAGGGCCCTTATCTCAATCCAAAATACGGCTCTATGGTGCAGGAGGGCGAGGTATTTGCAGACCCTGCCGATTATATGAAGCTTTTTGAGGACGATACTGTTGTCCACGTAAGCTTTGCTCCCGAGGTTGCAGGTACTGATAAGCTTTTAAAGGTACTCAAGGAAAAGGGAATAGTTCCCGCCATCGGTCACAGTGTTGCTTCTTATGAAGAGGTAAAGAATGCTGTTGACGGCGGAGTGAAGAACGTAACCCATCTTTTTGATGCTACAGGCGCTTCAATTTCTCCCACAAGATGGGACGGTACTATCGAAGTGGATTTCAACGCAGCGGCTCTCCTTTGCGACGGTATTACGTATGAGATAATCTGCGATGAAAAGGGAATTCACGTTCGCCCCGAAATGGTAAGACTTGCCGCGAAGACTGTCGGCATCGATAACCTTGTGGGTATTACAGATGCTTGTACCGGCAGTAATGATGATACAGACGTTAACATTGTAGACGGTGAGCTGACAGGCTCAAAGCTTACAATGAATAAGGTTTTCAGAAACTTTGTGAATTACGGCTTTTCACTTACAGATGCAGTTAAGTTCACTTCAACAAATGCCGCCCGCCTTATGGGACTTTCCGACAGAGGAAGCCTTGAAATCGGTAAGCGTGCAGATATTGCAGTGCTTGATTCTAATTTTGATATTATTCAGGTCTATAAGGCCTAATTAACTTAAAGAAGGTGTATTTTTATGCTTAAGGCAGGAATTGCCATCAGAGATATATCACCGGTAAAGGGCGTTGAAATGGCGGGATATCCCCATTGTCCCCGTCCCAATATCGGTGTTCACGACCCTCTTTATTGTGTAGCCCTCCATCTTGATAACGGCAGCGAGAGCATTACAATGCTCACCTTTGACCTTCTTTATTTCGGCAAGAAATATTGCAAGGCCATCCGCGAGAAGATGGGCGGAAATATAATGTTCACAACAACACATACTCATTCCGGTCCCTGGTCCTCAACTCCTCTTGCTTCCGAGCTTGCCGAGGGATTGGATAACAACCCCGACTACATCGCTTTCCTTCTTCCCGCAGTTGAAGACTGTATTAAGGAAGCCCGCGAAAACACCTTTGAGGCAAAGATCGCAACAGGTGTGGGTCATTGCGGAAAAGAGCAGGGTGTCGGCGGAAACCGCAGAGTGAAGAACGGTGTTCAGGATGACTCCGTTAATGTTATCTGCGTTAAGGATATGGATGATAAGATTCGCGGTATCCTTCTCAATTATGCTCTCCATCCCACATTCCTCCATGCGGAGAGTCTGTGGGTAACAGCGGATTATCCCGCATATATCCGCAGATATCTTAATTTCGCTTTCCCCGATGCAGTATTTATGTTTGCTCAGGGAACAAGCGGAAATCAGTCCTCCCGTTATCACAGAGTAGGTCAGGACTTCGAGGAGGCTGCACGTGTGGGCACAACTCTCGGTGTTGAGATCTACCATACCATCAATAAGATGGAATTTACCGATGATATTGATATCGTATTCAAGAATGCAGAGGTAGAGCTTCCCATCAGAACATATCCTCCCCTTGAAAAGGCAGAGGCAGATATGATCGCTGCAAGAAAGCGCTTTGCTGAAATGCCTGATGACGATTATATCGCAAAGAGAAATGCGGAGCTTGATATGTTCGGCCGCGAAAACGAGTTCTATTATTCCGACCTTTTTGCAAAGACAGGAAAGATCTCCGACGAGGAGCTTCCTTGTGAGGTTATGACACTTAAGCTGGGCGATACTATGATCTGCGGTATGCAGGGCGAGATCTTCGTTGAGTTCGGACTTGAGCTTAAGGCGGCTTCCCCCGCTGAAAAGACCTTTGTATTCGAGGTCACAAACGGTGCTCTCCCCGGCTATATCTTCACCCCCGAGGCTTATGACGAGGGCGGATATGAGGTAGGCACATCAATATTTACAAGAGAAGCAGGCGCGATCATCACCGATGCCATCAAGGCGCTTTTCTGAGGAGGACTTATGAAAAAAGCAAATATTATTGACAGATTCCGTCTTGACGGTAAGGTTGCTCTCGTAACAGGCGGCTCAGGATATTACGGCAAGCAGATGGTTATCGCCCTTGCAGATGCAGGCGCTACCGTTTGCTGTGCATCCCGCGGTCTTGAAAAGTGCAAGGAGTTTACCGATAAGCTTAACGAGATGGGCTATGATAAGGTCTATGCCGACAGCTACGATCAGGAGAGCGAGGAAAGCATCAAGGCTCTTCTCAGTCGAATGATCGAGCGCGACGGAAAGGTTGATATTCTTGTAAACAATTCCGTTCTCCGTCCCATGCACGATTACGAGGGTCCCGTTGAGGATTTTGCAAAGTCTATGGCAGTAAATGCAACAGGACTTTTCGCAATCACAAGAGCCTTCGGTAACCATATGGAAGAGAACGGCGGCGGAAGCATCATCAATATCGGCTCATACATGGGTCTTTGCGGAACAAACCCCTATCTTTATGAGGCTGAGCCCTGGATGGATGCTATTGATGCTCCCGACTATTTCTTCCATAAGGGCGGTATGATAAACCTTACCCGCTTTATGGCAGGCAGATACGGTAAGGCAGGCGTTCGTGTAAACTGTCTTAACCTTGGCGGTCTTTTCAATAATCAGCCTGAGGGCTTCCTTGAAAGATACGCAAAGATGAACTATCTCGGCAGAATGGCTGATGAGAATGATATTCAGGGAGCGCTCGTATTCTTTGCTTCCGATGCATCTTCATATATAACAGGTATGTCCCTTAATATTGACGGTGGTTACACCGCAAGATAAAAAGAGGTAGCTATATGGAATTCCATATGAGAAACAGCAGAGTTCTCAGAAAAATGAGAGAAGGCAAGGTTGCAACCTGCACAAAGATAAATCTTTCAGATCTGAGAAACGCAGAGATCGCCGCAATGTGCGGATTTGACTGTATCTGGGTAGATATGGAGCATATTCCCAATGACTATGCTTTCATTGAAAACTCCGTTCGCGCTGCAAAAAACTTTGACGTTGACGTTCTTTGCAGAGTTGCAAAGGGCGGCTATAACGATCTTATCCGTCCTCTTGAGGCAGACTGCGCAGGCATTATGGTGCCTCACCTTATGAGCCTTGAGGAGGCAAAGCAGATCGTTTATTATACTAAGTTCCATCCCATTGGCAGAAGACCTATCGACGGCGGAAATGCTGACGGTATGTACTGCCTCGTTGATGAGCAGGAGTATATAAAGACTGCCAACGAGGAAAGATTCGTTATCGTGCAGATCGAGGATCCCGAGCCTCTCGCAGAACTCGAGGAGATTTGCGCTCTCCCCGGTATCGATATGATCTTCTTCGGCCCCGCAGATTTCAGCCAGGGCATCGGAAAGCCTTATATCTGTGATGACCCCGAGGTTATCGAAACCAAGAAAAAGGTTGCAGAGTGCGCCCGCCGTCACGGAAAGTGGGCAGGTACCGTTGGCGGTACAGGTAACTTTGACGAGCTCCGAGATATGGGCTATACGTTTATTTCCGTTGGTGCTGACGTAGTCGGTCTCTGGGATTATTATCTCGGCATTTCCGATAAGATAAGCGGAAAGGATATTAAATAAAATGAAATACTCAGTAACTGCAGGTCAGAATATCTCTAAGATGTCACTCGGCACTGTTCAGTTCGGACTTCATTACGGCATTGCCAATGATATCGGTAAGCCTTCTGAAGAAAAGAGCCATGAAATGATCAAAACTGCTCTTGACCTTGGTATTACGAGTATTGATACTGCCCGTGCATACGGAGATTCTGAGGATATTATCGGCAGATATTTCAAGAAAAGCGGCAGGGAACTTCCTTTTACTTCAACAAAGGTTGCTATAGAGCCCGATGTTGATCCCGCTATCTTTGAGAAGCACATTATTGAAAGTGTTGAGACATCCCTGGAAAAGCTTGGTGTTAACAAGGTTAACAATATCATGCTTCATGACAGCGAATGGATGGTCGATCACGGAGACAGACTCGCTAAGTATTTCGGCGATCTTATTAAGCGCGGATACTGTGATATGGTCGGTATTTCAATGTACAGCGGAGAGGATATTGATAAGATGCTTGAGTATGATGTGTTTACATCAACTCAGATCCCCCTCAGTATCTTCGATCAGCGACTTATAAACAGCGGTCATATTCAGAAACTTGCAGATAGAAACTTTACAGTTTTTATAAGAAGCGTATTTTTGCAGGGGCTTTTCTTTCTTGATCCTTCAAAGATCATCGATCCTATTCTTGTTGAGCATGCATTGCCGAGGATACTGAAGCTTCACGAGCTTTGCGAAAAAGAGGGTCTTACTATAGCAGAGATGGCTATTGCCTTTCTTCGCGATATGCCCGGAATCACAAGCCTTGTTCTCGGTGCAGATAATCCGGAGCAGATCAAATCCAATATCCATTATTTCGATGCACATCCTCTCAGCGAGGAAACGAATCACGTATTAAAAACAACTTTCTGCGACGTGAATATACCTGAAATCATGAAGGTGCTTTCCCGTCCCAAATAAGATTGGAGAAAATTATGGCAAATTTTCCTCTTGGTGATAAAGAAATAAGAATCGGTATCCTCGGTATGACTGAGGGTAACGGTCACCCCTATTCCTGGAGCGCTATCTTTAACGGATACAACTGGGATTATATGAAGGATTGTCCCTTTCCCGTAATTCCCGAGTATCTTTCAAAGCAGCCTCCCGAAACCTTCGGTATTCCCGGTGCTAAGATCACTCATATCTGCTGCACAGGATATGCAACCCGCGAGATGGCAGAGCATATGGCAAAGGCTTCAAATATCCCAAACGTAGTGGATGATCCCCTCGAAATGCTCGGTCAGGTAGATGCAGTTATCTGCGCAACTGACGTTGGTGATGAGCATATCGAGCGCTGCAAGCCCTTCCTTGATGCAGGACTTCCCATGTTTATTGATAAGCCCCTCGTTAATAAGGAGGAGGACCTCAAGACCTTTGTTAAGTGGAGAAAAGAGGGCAAGCAGTTTATAACAAGCTCAAGCCTTCGCTTTGCAAAGGAATACGTGCCTTATCATCGCTCAACATATGAGCTCGGTAAGATGATGTATATCTGCTCTCCCATGGCAAAGAAGTGGGAAACATACGGAATCCATGCTCTCGAGCAGATGTATCCCATCCTCGGACCCGGATTCGTTTCAGTACAGAATACAGGAACCTTTGAGCGCACCCACGTTCATATCGTCCACGAAAACGGATGCCGCATCGATATTCCTCAGGGAATCGGTATGGCGGGAGCCGGACTTCTCCTTATCGGAAGCGCGGGAAGCGTATACCTCAATTCTCTTGATTCCTATCACGACTTCAAGACACAGCTTGTAAAGTTTGTTGATTGGCTTCGTACAGGTGTTGAGCCTTTCCCATTCGAGGAAACTGTTGAGCTTATGAAAATGGTAGTAGCAGGACTCCGCAGCCGCGAAGAGGGCGGCAGAGTAGTGCTCCTTTCCGAAATCGAAGCTGAATAAAATGAAATAAAGAAAAAACTCTCCAAAAGGAGAGTTTTTTTCTTTACATTGGTCAAATATTATGATATTCTAAAATTACAGAAATACTTTCGGAGGTGCTTATGAAGAAATTAATTGTTGCATTACTTATTTTGAGTATAATTCTTCTTTCTTCCTGCGCTGCAGATACAGAAAAAGCACCGGAAACAACTGAGTCTGTTGATACAACGGTAGTTGATGAAACTACCGTAACTTCTTTAAATGAGGAATCAAATATTCCCGAAGAAAGTACAGCAAATGAAAAGGGTGAGGATCTTTTCCTTGCCTTACCGAATGAGTACAAAGAAGTTATTGAGGATTATAAAGATATTGTTGAATTCAGACTTTCCGATAGATTTGAAAGTGAATGGAATAATGGAAACTTCGGCGATTATGATAAGTACTATAATGCAGATATTCAAGGAAACTTCAGTTATATGATACTTGATATGCTTGATTATATTGATAATCCTTCCACTGATTCCTTTGGGTACATCCTCAATGATATTAACGATGATACGGTTCCTGAGCTTTTCTGGATAACTTCCGATTATGAATTTATTTTTGCGATTTTTACTATTAATGAGGGTGAAGCCTGTCTTCTTGATGCTTTCTGGCCGAGATACAAGTGTAGATCGTTGGATAGTGGCGTGATATATACCATGGGCTCAAGCGGTGCAGCATATACAACATATGAGCTGAGAAAGCTTGATAAAAACAGTGCACAGCTCACTTCCGTAAAAGAATTCGGAACAGATTTTTACGATGAGAACGGTTCAATTCTGTATTATCATGTTTCTGATGGGAAGAAGGAGTATATAAGCGAAGATCGCATTGATGAATTGTTTTTAGAGTATCCTTTTGAGAACGGGGAAAAATGGATTAATTCTAAATTTTATTATCTGTTTGATGATAATATCTCTATTGTAGAAGGATAATGCAGTTTGTCTTATTTTTATATAAAATTTGGAGGTGCTTATGAAAAGGTTAATTACAATACTGCTTGTTTTGAGTATGCTTATGCTCGCTTCCTGCGGCGGTGACAGCGAGATTGTACCCGACGCCACCGATACGGCAGAAACTACTACATTAGATGAAACCACTTTTGCCCCTGATGAAACAACTGAGGCTGAGGATACAGGAGATATAGGATCTGCGATTGTTGACGTTATAGTTGAGCCTTATTATCTTATCGATGCTTCTGAGAAAAATATTGTTTGCATCAAGACTTCACCTGTCAGAACCTCAAATCCTGTTAATATTACGAACGCTATCAATAACTATATTAAATCTCAGCTTTCCTTTGTTTATTATCCCTTGGAGGAATATGAGCTGACGAGTGAGCCTGAGCTCAGTACTGAGATTCAGACAAGAATAGATAACGGGGAATATACCGAATACTTGGTGAAGATTGAGGGAAAGACCACCTATAATGAAAACAATCTTTTGAGTGTTGTTTACACGGGAACGTACAATTATAAGACTGCGGCGTATCCCACAAATATGTGCTTCTCTGTAAATCTCAATGATAGCGCAGAAAGAGTATATTTCAAGGATATGTATAAGATCAGTGATGAGCTTTACAGTGTCTTTGCAAAGCACGCACAGGATGAAATAGACCGAAAATACGAGGGCTACGGGCTTTCCGTTGAGGATATGCTCTGCACAAAGGATAGCTTCATTTCGGGTATTGAGGATGAAAGCTCAGTTAATTTCTATATAACCGAGGATTATGTTGGTTTTATCTACTCCGTACCCCATGCGGTCGGTGATTATCAGACAGTAGAGATCCCACTTTCGGAATTGGAAGCATTTAAATAATAAAAAACGCAACGGCATTGCCGTTGCGTTTTTTATCAGAATTCGTAGCCGAGCTTGAGGGCCTTCTTGTTCTTTTCGATAAGAGCTGCCTTTGTCTCGGGAATACCCTTGAGGATATAGGAGAGGAATGTGTCATACTCGAACATACCTGTAAGCTTGAGGATCTGGCCGAGAACGATAACGTTTGCCATACCCTCGATTCCGTTTTCAGAAGCGATTGCTGTTGCGGGAATGTAGCACACCTTGATGTCCTCGCGCTCGCTCTTCTTTGCAACAAGAGAGGAGTCTACAATCATAAGACCGCCTGCCTTTACAGTAGGCTCGAACTTATCGTAGGAGGGAAGGTTCATTGCAACAAGAACGTCGGGGGAGGTGATGGTGGGAGCACCGATCTCCTCATCGGAGATGATAACGGAGCAGTTTGCCGCGCCGCCTCTCATTTCGGGGCCGTAGGAGGGAAGCCAGGAAACCTGCTTGCCTTCGTACATTGCGCTCTTTGCCATAGCCTTACCGGAGAAGAGGATACCCTGTCCGCCGAAGCCGGAGAAGAGAATAGATGTTGTCATATTACTTTTCCTCCTTTGCTTCGATGTCCTTGTATGTGCCGAGAGGATACTGAGGCATCATATTCTCGCGGAGCCAGTCAAGAGACTTCTCGGGAGACATACCCCAGTTTGTGGGGCAGGTGGAGAGAACCTCAACGATTGTAAAGCCCTTCTTATCTCTCTGATACTCAAATGCCTTCTTGATCTGCTTCTTTGCAGCGATGATATTCTTGGGAGTATCAACGGAAACACGGGAAGCGAGAGCAACGCCGTCAAGAGTGGAGAGCATCTCGCAAACTCTGATGGGGTTACCCTGGAGAGCCTTATCTCTTCCGTAGGGAGAGGTTGTTGTAACCTGACCGAGAAGAGTTGTAGGCGCCATCTGACCGCCTGTCATACCGTAGATAGCGTTGTTAACGAAGATAATTGTGATGTTCTCGCCTCTTGTTGCTGCG
>JAZTXZ010000003.1:0-10449 GCA_045636685.1 Candidatus Avispirillum sp.
CAAATTCACTATTATCACCCGATATCCCGATGAGATCACCAATGATATTATAACCAAGCTCAAACACTCCTCCACACGCATTTCCGCTATCGGAAGCTATTCCGGAGGCGAGCGCACCGTCCTTATCTGCATTATCAACAAGCATCAGATAGTAGAGTTTCAGGAAATACTTTACAGCTACGAAGATACCTTTTCATTCACAGAAACTGTCAACGAAACTTACGGTAACTTTAAGAAAGTAAAATAACAATAAAAACCTCCCTGAGAATGCTCATATGCATCCACAAGGAGGTTTTTATTATCCGTCTTTACTTTAAACACGGAATACTGCCGTATTATCTGTTTTTATAGTCTGCATCTATGCGCTCTTTCCAATCAGGGGGCATACTTCCGCAGGCACGCACGAAACTGACCGCATCATTCATAACTTCATAGTTGAGTCTTGTTCCCTTTGCATCGGAATGATAGTTAACTGCCTTCTCGGGACTGATTCCGAAATGTTCTGCAGTTTCAACAGCATCAATATTTGCTCCAAGGAAAATAAACTCCCAGCCGTATTTCTCCTTTGAGCGCTTTATCTTTGCTTTTACATTATCAGCTGTGTATTTGCGGCTTGCGTTTTCCATTCCGTCAGTAATAATGATAAAAATTGTATGGGCGGGAACATCCTCAGGTCTTGCATACTTATGGATATTACCTATGTGATGAATAGCTCCGCCGACAGCATCAAGAAGGGCTGTGCATCCTCCGACGCGATAGTCCTTCTCCGTCATTAGGCGAACATCGGCAAGCTTTACTCTGTCGTGGACTACCGTTGTATCGTTATCAAACAGAACAGTAGATACGTAGCACTCTCCCTTTTCCTTCTTTTGCTTTTCTATCATTGAATTGAATCCGCCGATAGTATCTCTCTCAAGTCCGTACATGGATCCGCTTCTGTCCAGGATGAATACAAGTTCTGTTGTGTTTCTCATAATTTTAAACCTCTCTTTCATTTGGTGTCTTAATTTTACACCAATAAAAGAGAGGTATGGTCGCCCCGCGGGCGACATTATATTTTTGCAAGGCTTGAATTCTTATATTCCTTTTCTCCCGTGACTTCTCTTATAACCTTTATCCAGTCCGGGAAGTGAATGCTTTGCTCCTCATCGGAAAGTTCAATCTCAACTACTGCTCGATCCTTCATAAAGGGATAAACATCCATCTCGAAGTACTGGCAATCATATACAATGCAAAAACGCTCCTTTTCAACAGGCCGCTTTTTCTTATCCGACAACAAAAGAAGCTCCTCGTATTCTCTTTCTGAAATCCTTCTTTCTATCTCCTGCCTTTTTACAGAGCTGAGATTTCTCTTTACCGTATGATAATAAAGAAAGCTTTTTCCGTCTCCCCTTTTGCGCACTCTTATCTCTTCATCGCTGTCGCTTTCGAGATAAGTCTGCACGATACTGATCTTTTTACAGAAAGGATAGCTTTCAAGAAAAGCCGTATCGGGATACTCTATAAGGAACTTGCGCTCGGTTTCCAGGGGCTCAGGTATTCCGAGGAGGGCTTTTATTTCAAAAAGGAGCTTTTCCTTTTTTTCTTCCATATCCTGCGTAGCTTCTATCACACGAAGATGGGGAGCTCCGCACCATGCAGAAAGTATTCTGTCATCAAGAGTTCTTGCCCTTTCAGGTCCTTCGGTTCTTGCAGGATTATTGGAAAGAGTATAAAACTCCTCCTTTCCCTTTGCCGCTGTGCAAAGATGGAACACTCCGCTATAGGTATCTCTTGCCTCAACCACGGTCATTCCGATCTTTGAAAGAAGGCTTTCAAATCGCTCTTCATCCATATATGCACGGCTATCCATCATTCCACGATCACATATGATAAGCACATCTTCCGAATCATCCGAAATTGCGCTTTCGTATATTCTCTCTCTGGTGCGCTGCAAAATCATTCGCGCAAGCTGAAAATCCTCCGGATTCTTGCAGTTATGCGGAGTGATGCCGCCCTCTATCAGCTCTGTTGCCGTTTCACTTATAACAACTACCTTTAAGCCCCATTCCTCAATACACTTCTTTATCTCCTTCAGAAGTGTGGTTTTTCCGCTGCAGGGGCCGCCCGTGAGAACAATTTTTGTTATTTCCATTTAAGCCTCCAGAAGCGCCCTTGCCTTCTTATATTTTTCTGCTCTTTCAATATCCTTTTGGCTGACTGTATCAAGTCTCGAAAGATCGGAATTATGGCAAAGATCGCACAGCTTTACCTTTTTGGCAAGGGGATTTGTTTTTATTTTCGCTACATAATCCATATAAGGTACAGAGCTTTCGTGAGTAAGAAGGCTGAGAGCGGATATTATCTCCTCTCCAAAACCCATCTCTGAAAGCATATCAAAGGTCATATCGCTATCCTCCACAACATCATGAAGAAGCGCTACGCAAATCGATGCTTCATCATCCATCTGCTCTGCAAGATGAATGGGATGGAAAACATAGGGTATCCCCGTTTTATCCAGCTGATCTTTGTGAGCCTCAAAGCAGATCTTCATTGCCTTTTTTGTCTTTTCAGTATAGATCATTTTTACACCCCCAAAAGCACCTGATCAAATGCAAACAGTGCCTCATTTATTTCATGGATATTATAATTGCCGTTTACTATAAAATACTCGATTATTATATCAAATTTATTACTACGAGAAAGAGCAAAGCCTGCCTTTTTCAGCATTTCCTCAGTTTCTGAAAGAGAAAGCTCAAGGGCTATTGCAAACGCGATGACTGTTGTTTTCTTTGGTCGGTAATCCTTTGAGCTTCTGATTTTAGAGAAAAGCTTTCTATCTATATTCGCCTTCTTATAGCACTGAGAATCCGTGAGACCCGACTCATCGATCTTTCTCAGAAGCATCTCGGAAAAGCTTTCATCAATCTCGGAAAGTCTATCCGATAGAGATGCTGACGTATTTTCAAAGACACCCGCCCCCGCCATAGGGATACTGTCTATATCACTTCTTGAGTATGAGCTTTCAAAATAATACGGAGCTTTCTGAACAGCATCGGCTCTCGCCTCGGCTCTGTTTTCCTTTCTGCTTTCGGCATACCTGTCGTCAATAAACTCCTTTATATCAGCAAACAGCTTTTCGCTGATTGTGAACGATGTCTTATCAAACACCGCGATATACACATTCATATCGTTAAGGAGAATAAACCTGCTTATCTCATCAACTGCAACCCTGAGCGCTTTATCCTTGGGATATCCGTAAGCACCGGAGGAAATAAGCGGAAATGCCACGGTGCCAAACTCTCTTTTTCGCGCAATCTCGAGGCATCTTCTGTAGCAGCTTCGAAGCTGTTGCTCCTCGCCTGCAAAGCCGCCTTGCCATACAGGGCCAACCGTATGTATCACATATCTTGCAGGAAGATTATAGCCATTCGTTATTTTCGCATCACCCACAGCGCATCCGCCGATAGTTTTACACGCATCCAAAAGCCGAGGGCCTGCCGCTCTGTGGATAGCTCCGTCAACTCCACCGCCTCCGAGAAGAGTTGAGTTTGCAGCATTAACAATGGCATCCACCGCCATTTTCGTTATATCCTGTCTTACAATCTCAAGTGGCATTTTGCCTCCTTTTTATTTTTTGCATTTGACTAAATGTATTGAAAGCACCCGCATTATCGTCAAATGAAAAAATATTGATGATCAATTATTACGATCCTATGATTAAATTTGTATAAGAATATTATACCATATGTTTCAGTATAAATGGAAGCTTTTATAAATTCTTTCGGGACGTATCCTGCTGAATTCTTCAGCGCATCCCTCTCCACTGTCTTTAGAGTTCGTTTAAAGATCGAAAACATCGTTTCTTATATAAAAAGCAGAATAATACTCAAAAGCCCTGTAAAAGCATAAAAGCTTTACAGGTATTTTTCGTGAAGAAAAGGGGCGGACGTCCGCTCGGGGACTGAAGTTGTTTTTATTTATATTTCAAATTCGGGTTTATCGGTGGAGTTACAAACTAGAGTTTGAAGGGCAAAATATCAGACTCCGAGCCTCCCCTTCTCGCACAGCGTGAAGGGGAGGCTTTAGTTCAGCGGATCCTCGATAACGCGTGTGTAAACAGCCCGATAAACCCGAATTTACTATATACTAAAGAAGCACAAAAGGCTGTGCTACGCACAGCCTTTCGGTCGTATTTAAAGCTATTTCATCCGCCTTGCTTCCTTCAGCGCTTTAACCATTTTTGCAACGGACTCCTCCGTTCTGAGGCCCGTGCAGTCAACGGTTATATCTGCGTATTTCTCATAGAGGGGAACTCTTTCGTTATATACATCGTCAAGGGTTTCACCCTCTCGCATGACAAGTCCTCTCGTTGTTATATTACGCACTCTGCGTTTTATCTCCTCGCAGGGAAGCTGTATATACATTATCGTGCCGTTGCGCTTGAGATTCATCATCGCCTCTTCGGAAAGCACAACGCTACCGCCTGTTGCAATAACAGTGCGATGATATCCGTGGAGGGAAGAAACGATCTCACTTTCTACTTTAGAAAATCCCTCGATCCCTTTTTTTTCAATTATCTTGAAAAGAGGAAGCTTTTCTCTTTGCTGGATAAGCAGGTCAGTATCGCAAAAGCTATACATCTCAGCCTTCGCAAAAAGGACTCCGAGTGTACTTTTGCCGCTTCCCGGCATTCCGATAAGTATTATATTATCAAGTGTTTGCCTCATAATACCTCGCCAGTCTGGTTTTATCAAATATCTCCGTTACGCGCAATCCATACTTTTCAACCAGAGCATATGCCTCGCCTATGGATTGGCTGTCCAGAAACTGATCGGGAAGATGCGCGTCCGTGCCCAGGATTATCTCGCTGTCGCACTCGCGGCATACCTCCAAAAACTCTTCGCAAGGATAATGGCGCTGACGGTAAAGGCCCAAAATATTCAGCTCAACAGGAAGTCCGAGACGATTTGAGCACTCACAAAGGCGCTTCATCTCTCGCCTGAAGGCAGGATCCTTCCTATCAAATCTCGGAAGATCCGGATGAGCAAGATAGGAGAAAAGCCCTGTCTCCAAAGCCTCTATGCACTGATCGGTGTATCTGACAAGGTCCTTTTCCTCCTGGATCCAATGGGCGGAAAGCCCGTGCTGATCGTCATCGAGAAAATGCTGACCGAGAATAAGATACTCTATTCCGTAGGGCCTCAGAAATTCTAAAAGCTCGGAAAAAAGCTTGGGATAATACTCGGCTTCCAGGCCGAGGCATATCTCGATCTTACCACGATACTGTTCTCTCAGCGCTTTAACGGAATCAACATAATCCTGAAGCTCCTCCGGCCCCATTCTGTAAAAGGAATAGTATCCGTCTGTAAAACCCACATAGGGCGTATGATCCGAAAAACCGAGAGTTTCGATTCCGGCTTCTATGGCAACATCAACATACCGCTGATCTGAGCAGCCTGCGTGTTTGCATCTGAATGTGTGTGTATGGAAATTTGCTTTCATTTTTACTCTTCTATTCCGTAAATTATCTCTTTCAGATACTCACGGTTCTTCTCGAGATCAGGCACAAGAACTGCCATTCCGCGAATATACGCGGAGTAATATGAGCCGTCCACAGGGAGTCGGTACTGCTGTATACCATCGATATTCAAGGAATACAGTGTCATTGCCAGACTCATGATCTCGCCATTTGACATGTTTGTTGTTATGAGAGGAAGAATACTGTCCACAAGCTCAAGTATCATTGGAACCGTAACAGTTTCCTTAAGTCTCTCGTATATGGACGAAAGTGCTCTTCTTTGTCGTTCGGTACGCTCATAGTCAGAGTTACCAACGTATCGCATTGTGCAATACGACAGGGCCGCAGAACCGTCCAGACGGTTTCTTCCGACAACAGTTCGGTGTCCCCAGCCTTTAAGGGCAAGAGCCTCCTCCTCGTTAAGATCGATATATATACCGCCGAGGATATCAACCACCTTCTGGAAGGCAAAGAAATCGATCTCGGCAAAATAGTCGATGCTAACGCCGAAATTCTTCTCAATAGTCTTCTTCAGAAGGTCGTATCCGCCGAAATAGTAGGCAACATTAATTCTGTTATCACTGTAGCCGGGTATCTGAACGTACATATCTCTCATAAGAGATGTGACCTTCAGGGCTTTATTTGTTTTATCAATAGTCAGGATCATCATAGAATCAGAACGGCCTGCCGCGCCTTCGCTTCTGGTATCCTGCCCGATGAGCAGAATATTGATAATCCCCTCTCCCTTAAGGGTATTGACATCATCTGCCCAGTCTATATCTCCGGGCTCGACGATCTCGGCTCCTTCTTTGTATTCGTCTGTCTCAAAGGACTCGTCAGACGGATCTATGGGAGATATATCTGACGGATCATATCTGTTGATTTTTGAAAGCTGCAAATTTACAAAGATTGCCACAACGCCTCCCATTATGAGAAGGACCGCAAGAACACATGAAACCACGATTGCCCATACCGGGAAGCGACGTTTCTTTTCTTTAAGTTCTTTATTCATTTTGATCTCCTTCTTCTTCGGGATATTCCACAGGGGCGATACTGTTTTGCGCCTTCACCTTAAAGGATGCTTTAATTACGATCTTCTCGTCCTTATCAAGACTTTCCATATCCACACCCTCCGGTGCGAAAGTTATATCTGTTCCCTTTGCGCCCCTGTCGCACACAACACCAACGATATAGTTCTCCACAAAGGAAAGGGGTACCCAGATATGAGAATCAACGGTTCGGCACACAGATTCCATGCTGATTGACGAACCGTTTATAAGCACGGTGTTAGAGCTGCTGACAAAAATAGCATACTCCTCGCCGCCCTTGCCCGAGCTTGTTTCGGAAATACCATCAGTACATATAAATCTCATGGAGTTTACACTTCCCACAGATACCATGCCGAACCACCGGGCGATCTCTGAAAAGTCCACATACAGAACGTCTCCCCTGTAAGCCTTTGCGGCCTTTACCTCATATGCTCTATCACCGTCAAGGACAAAGGAAACAGTACCTCTGCGGGAGCTCTCATCAGAGAAGAACTCTGCCCTGTACCACCAGAGCCCCAGAATAGAGACGATAAGAAGCATTACGAGCAATCTTGTGAAAAAGGTCTTGACATGAAGCAAAAAGCGCTGCTTATTGACTCTCTTTTTCTTAGGATCAGGTCTGCGGGGCATTTCCGGAGGTCTCTGCGGACGACCGTTTTGCACTCTTCTCTGATCGGGACGGGGAGCCTCATACATTCTTCCCTCTGCGGTATAAACTGCACTTCCCTCGGGGACTATCCACTGATTTTGGTGTGGGGCACGGCGGGGAGGCTGTTTTTGAGGCTGACGGGACTGCATAGGCCTCTGTGCCTGTGCTGCGGGACGAGGCTGCATAGGTCTCTGTGTCTGCGCTGCAGGACGAGGCTGCATAGGTCTCTGTATCTGCGCCGCGGGACGAGGATGCATAGGCCTCTGTGTCTGCGCCGCGGGACGAGGCTGCATAGGCCTCTGTGTCTGTGCCGCGGGACGAGGCTGCATAGGCCTCTGTGTCTGCGCTGCAGGACGAGGCTGAGGGCTTCTCGGCATCTGACCTACAGGTCTCAGAGGCATCTGAGTATATCCGCCGTTTTGAGGATATGCCCAACCGTTACCCTGGGACTGCGCAGGTCTCTTATTCTGAGGAGCGCCTCCACGTTTTTTTCTTATGTCGGCACCGCCGGTGGGACGACCGGCAGGTTTTCTGTTATTCAGTTCGTTCACGGCGGCACCTCCTTTTAGTTTGATTTTACTTAGTTTCCGCTATCATGAAATAGGGGGATGTGGGGGAATTGACCATCTGGAACTTTGCAATGCAAAGCTTATAACGGGAAAGAGTTGCGAAATAGCGCTGAAGCTCCTCGCCCTCCAAGGCTCCCTCGGGATGTCCGGGATATACTGCTACCATAAGGATAGCATCGCGATCAAGAAGGCTGAGAGCATTCTCTACTGCGGGAAGAGTTGTCTCTCTCATTGTTGTAAGAGCCTTGTTTCCGCTTCCGGGCAGATATCCGAGATTGAACATTCCCGCCTTGATCTTATGATCGATATAATTCTTTGCGTTATGATGGGAATCGCAGATAAGGCGCCAGTTTTCGGGACAGCCCCAATCGCGAAGGTTTTTCGCAGTGCTCTCAAGAGCCTTAGGCTGAATATCAAAGGCTGTTACAATACCATTCGCACCTACAGTCTTTGAAAGGAATTCAGTATCGTGGCCGTTGCCCATTGTGAAGTCAGCGGCGCGATCTCCCTCGTGAAGATGAGAGAGGATAAAATATTTCTGCAGGGTAAGAAGGTCTACCATCAGCCGATCTTCTCCTGAGCCATATCAAATGCCTTGAGGTTTACTTCCTTTGCCTTTGCGGGAACGCAGCTTTCAACCGCACGGCGGAGAACATCTGCCTCAAATCCGAGAACGTGAGCCGCAAGACCGATAAGAGCTACGTTTGAAGCTCTCTCACTTCCTGCCTCGCGTGCAATTGCCTGAGCATCCTCAGCGATAATATCAACGCCGAGAGCCTTGATCTTTTCTACGATCTCATCGGGATATGTAGCCGCACCTATAATAACAGGCATAGGATTGATCTCCTGAAGAGCTGTTACGAGAGTGCCGCCTATCTTGAGATAGGGAAGCCATCTTGCCGCCTCAAGCTTTTCAAAGGAGAGGATAACGTCTGCCTCGCCCTCGCAGATAACGGGGGATGCAACGTCCTTACCGTAGCGAACGTAGGTTACAACGCTACCGCCTCTCTGGCTCATACCGTGCACCTCGGATACCTTAACGTCGTATCCTGATTCGAGTGCCGCCGCGCCGAGGATTCGGGATGCAAGGAGAGAGCCCTGTCCGCCGACGCCGACGATCATTATATTCTTAGTATTCATTGTTTTAATTCCTTTCTCAGCCTTCAAACGCATCAAATGCGCACATACTCTTGCAGAGACCGCAGCCAACGCACATAGCGCTGTCTACAACTGCCTTCTTGCCGTTTTCGGTTTCAACCATGGAGATAGCGGGGCAGCCGATCTTCATGCAGGACTTACAGCCACGGCACTTATCGTTATTAACCACAAGTGCGGGCTTTCTCTCTACGCCCTTGAGAAGCGCGCAGGGACGGCGGCAGATGATAACGGAAGGAACGTCGCTTTCAAGCTCTGCCTTGATTGTAGCCTCAAGAAGCTTCATATCTGCAGGGTCAACAACCTTGATATGATCTCTGGAAACGCCGAGAGCAGCGCAGATATCCTCAAGAGAGATGTAAGGCGCGGGAGTTCCCTTGAGAGTCTTACCTGTAAGGGGGTTCTCCTGGTGACCTGTCATACCTGTGATGCTGTTATCAAGAATGAGAACGGTGGAGAATCCGCCGTTATATACAATGTTTACAAGGCCGGTCATACCGGAGTGCATAAAGGTGGAGTCACCGATAACGGCAACGCTCTTGCCTTCTGTTCCGCGAACCTTGTTGAAGCCGTGGAGCGCGGAGATGGATGCACCCATACAGAGAGTTGTATCCATAGCACCAAGAGGAGCAACTGCGCCGAGGGTGTAGCATCCGATATCACCGGAAACTGTTACGCCAAGCTTCTTGAGAGTATAGAATGTTCCTCTGTGGGGACAGCCGGGGCAAAGCACGGGAGGACGTGCGGGGATCTCATCTGCGATCATAGAGGAATCTGCCTCCTCGCCAAGGAGGTACTTTTTGAGAAGATCCTGGGAGAACTCGCCGATATTGGGAAGAACGTTCTTTCCTACAACGTCGTATCCGAGCTTTCTTACGAAATCCTCGATAACACTGTCAAGCTCCTCGATAACGATGATCTGCTCAAGTCCCTCACAGAACTCGCGGATAAGCTTTTCGGAAAGAGGGTTAACGAGACCGAGCTTAAGATAGGAAGCGCCGTTGCCGAACACCTCTTTTGCATAGTTATAGCAGTTACCTGCTGTGATAATACCGAGGGATGAGCCGTTATCCTCTACACGGTTGAAGGGGCAATCGTATGCAAACTCTGTGAGCTGACGAAGATGCTCTTCAACAACAACGTGACGCTTCTTTGCGTTTGCGGGCATCATAACGTTCTTTGCGATATTCTTTTCGTAATCGCGAACGGGAACGTCCTTTCTCTCGCAAAGCTCAACGGGAGCGCTTGAATGAGAAACTCTTGTTGTAAGGCGAAGTATAAAGGGAGTATCGAACTTTTCGGAATACTCATATGCCATTGCGGCAAATTCCTTACATTCGGAAGAATCGCAGGGCTCAACCATGGGGAGCTTTGCTGCGATAGCGTAGTGACGGCTGTCCTGCTCATTCTGAGAGGAGTGCATACCGGGATCATCTGCAACGCCGATAACAAAACCGCCGTTGATTCCTGTATAGCCGGAAACGAAGAGGGGGTCTGCAGCAACGTTGAGACCAACGTGCTTCATAG
>JAZTXZ010000004.1:0-7091 GCA_045636685.1 Candidatus Avispirillum sp.
GTCATCGGTGCCTGAGTTTATCTTAAAATATCGCATAATTTGCACCGACGCCACCTCCCCTTCACACCTCGAATCTTTGATATACTCGGGCATTCACTTGTGAATGCCGAGCGAATCACGTTATCTCTGCCCTCGTATATCCTCATATTCGCGATGAGAAGAGGAGGCTTTAGTTCAGCGAATCCTCGATAACGCGTGTGCGAACACACCGACAAACCCGAATTTGAAGAATTGAACTGAAATGAAAAATTCCGCCCGAAGGCGGAATTCTTCTGAAATTATTCATCATTCATTATTTACTGCTCTATATAGAACGTAGCTTCCATATCCGCGCTGGATACGGCATAGCAAAGTGGGAACATTGCAAAAGCGGCGGAAACATCTCTCGCCTCTGCCTGATTGGAATATCCCATATGATAGCGGATTGCAAAAGCCTCCTCCCGGGTCAGTCTCATAAATCCGGTTATTATGTAAACCGACTTTTCTCCGTGGCCGTAGGGGAGCTTATCATCTATCTCAAAATAGGGGACCTTCTGCCAGACACCGTTTTCATCCTTCACGTTTCTTGTAGATTCTTTATAAAAATTCACCTTGCAGATATCGTGAAGAAGGGAAACTATAGCAATTGTTTCCTCTGAGGGCGCACATCCGTATTCCCTCATTTTATCACGAGAAACAATATCTTTCAGACAGTCGTACACGTTAAGGCTGTGATTGACAAGACCGCCTCGGCAGCTGTTATGATAACGGGTGCTTGCAGGAGCTGTGAAAAAATCGGACTGAGGGCCTGTCAGGTAATCAAGAAGTTCCTTTGCACCCTCCCTTTTGATATAAGTATTATAAATCTCTATAAATCTCTCTCTGTCTGTCATATTGATCTCCTTTTCAATCGATAAGCTTCATTATCTGCTCGCCGATATCTTCGTTATCGGCAAATTCGCTTTCTATGGTGTTTCTCTCACGGACAGCTTTTTCGGCCCCGGCCTTTTCAAGAGCCTCCTCCACCGCAAGAGCATAGGAATATACATTACCGTATTTTTCAAAAAACTGTTTTCCTACAGTAAGGTCTGAGGGAAGCAGCTCTACGCTTCTTCCGTCTCTCATGAAAAGAGTGACGGAAAGCCTGTCTGCAAAAAATGCGGGGGCTATCTCGTAGTGGGTACAGTCTTCCCAGGTATAGGTGGTTCTTTTGCCAAGATTTGACACTGTCAATCCGCTTTCGCTGTACACTGTATATCCCAGAGCGCTGACGGCGCAATATATACTTGCTGTAAACAAAGCAGCGGCGCTGACCGCTATCTTGGATGCTACAGTCTCACCGATACCGCGTCGTGGGCGTACAAGGGAATCGCTGCCCGCAGTTTCATCATCCTCATCGGCTTCATCCTCAAAGGATTCTTCCTCATACAAGGTATATCCCTCGGGCAATTCCATCGGAATGTCTCTATAAATATCCGGAATTTCGTCTTCATTCTTTTCAGGCTTTTTCAAAATCTCTTCAAGAAAAAGATCTGACTCATCTGTCTTTTCCGCTTCTTCTTCGGGAGCATATTCCGCCTTCTGGGCGGCAAGGACATTTGCAAGAGCTTCATGATACGCTAAGGGCGCTGTCTCCTCTTCGCATTCCACTTCTTCTTCCACTGCTTTCATTCCGAAAAGCTCGGGGTATTCCTCGAGGGCTGTATCCGGCACTGCCTCAGACACGAAAACAGCACCTTCTTTTTCGTGTTCTTCATACTCATCTTCCACCGTAGCATCTGTATTCTGAGCTTCATCAGTTGCGGCAAGCGGCCTTTTCAGAGTAAGCCAAACAGCAATTGCCCCGAGAATGCAAACTCCAATCACGAAAACATAGCTGCCTGCGCTGTACAAAAGAGCATCTCCCACTCCCTTTTCCACAAGGAAAAAGTACAAAAAAACAGGTAAAGCACCAACTGCAACCGCAGCTGCAAATGACAGAATGTTTCTCAGCATTTTATTATTATCCATACTGTCTCCAAATCATATTCTTTATGAAATTATACCACCTTTTTTCCCCTTCGTCAAACTCTTTTGAGGTACTTCTCTCTTTTTCACAAAGAATTAAAAAAGGTATTTACAAATCGTATATTTTGGGGTAAAATGTATTTGGTATATTTATGCCTATATTTACAATAAAGGAACGGTCAAAACATATGAGCATCGCTTATAAAAGAGTTCTTCTTAAGCTTTCCGGCGAAGCCCTCAGCGGCAAAGACGGTATTATAAATTACGACTACATAAAAGAGATCGGCACTGTTGTTCGCCGCTGTCTTGATGAAGGCGCTCAGATCGCAATCGTTGTGGGCGCAGGAAATATCTGGAGAGGCAGACAGGGCTTCGATATGGACCGAGTTCGAGCTGACCAGATGGGTATGCTCGCTACCGTTATCAACTCCATCGCTATCCAGGATGCATTTATTTCCGTTGGCGTTGATACAGTTGTTATGAGCGCTGTTGAAATGAATACCTTTGCAGATCAGTATACCACCCGCTCAGCTATTAAAGCACTTGAGGACGGCAAGGTTGTAGTATTCGGCGCAGGCACAGGCAATCCCTTCTTCTCTACCGACACAGGCGCGGCACTGAGAGCTTGCGAGATCGGTGCAGAAGCTGTTCTTATGGCTAAGAACATTGACGGTATCTATACTGCAGACCCCAGAAAGGATCCTACAGCCGTAAAGCTCACAGAGACAACATACGACTATATCCTTTCCAACCATCTCGGCGCTATCGATCTTACAGCAGCAACCCTTCTTTCCGACAACGATATGCACCTTCTGTGCTTCGGTCTCGATAAATCCGAAAACATTTACAAAGTTATTACCGGTGACAATTGCGGCACCGTTGTTAAAAAGTAAAATTATTATCAAGGAGATATACAAATGAAACTCGACATCAAGCCCTATGAAGAAAAAATGAAAAAGAGCATTTCCGTTTATAAGGAACAGCTCGAAACAGTTCGCGCAGGCCGTGCTAACCCCGGCGTTCTCCGCGGAGTTGAAGTTGACTACTACGGCACTCCCACAGCTATTAACCAGATGGCAGAGGTTAAGCTTGCTGATGCAAGAACTCTCACTATCACTCCCTGGGATGCATCCACAGTAAAGTCTATTGAGAAGGCTATTCTTGCTTCCGATATCGGTATCACTCCCCAGTCTGACGGCAGAACCATCCGCCTTTCTTTCCCCCAGCCCACAGGTGAGCGCAGAAAGGAAATGACAAAGCAGGTTGCTAAGATGGGTGAGGACGTTAAGGTCTCCATCAGAAACATCCGCCGCGATGCAGTTGATGCCGCTAAGAACGAAAAGAAGGCAGGCACAATGACTGAGGATGAGCAGAAGGCAAGCGAAAAGAACATTCAGGATCTTACAGACAAGTACATCAAGGAAGTTGACGCTGTTACTGCAGCAAAGAACGCTGAGATTCTTGAGGTTTGATCTGAAATCCGATTATTAATTTGCGCCTTGATGCGGCTTTATGCCGCATCGGGGCGTCTCACTGTTTTTTATACTTTTTTGCAAAAGGAAAAGTACTATGTTATTTAAATCAAAAAAAGAGGCTCTCCCTTCTTCCAAGGATATGCCAAAGATCGTTGCCGACTCGGGCATTCAGCATATCGCCTTCATTATGGACGGTAACGGAAGATGGGCAAATGCCAAAGGGCTTCCCAGAGAAGCGGGACACGGCGTTGGAAGCCGCGTTTTCAAAAACATCGTAACCCTTTGCCGTGACTGGGGTATAAAAACTGTCACAACCTATGCTTTTTCTACTGAAAATTGGAAGAGACCGCCGCAAGAGGTAAAAGAGATCATGCGGCTTCTCGATGTATATATCAAAGAAGCTGAGGACGATAACGAGAAAAATCGTATCCGCTATATCTTCCTCGGCGAAAAGGATCGGCTGGGAGAAGAGCTCGCAGCAAAATGCCGATACCTTGAAGAACTTACAAAAAATAATTCCCTCACTCTTAATATTGCTCTCAACTACGGCGGACGCGCAGAGCTTGTCAGCGCTGTAAACTCTCTTATTGCCGAAGGCAGGACAGAAATTTGCGAGGAAGATATCTCCTCCCGTCTTTTCACCTGCGAGAGCCCCGACCCCGATCTTATCGTCAGAACAGGGGGCGAGATACGCCTTTCCAACTTTCTCCTCTGGCAATCCCAGTATTCCGAGCTTTATTTCACAGATTGCCTCTGGCCTGATTTCGGCGAAGAGGAGCTTGCAAAGTCCATCATTGAATTTTCAAAAAGAAAACGCCGCTACGGCGGGGTATGATGCAAGGCTCTTTGCGCCTTGACATGAAAAATGAATAGTGAAAAGTGATGATTGCTTTTCGATTTGACGAAAAGCTGCATCCATACTCTATTAACGAAAGGATATTCAATATCATGCTTAAAAGAACCATTACTGCCGTTATCGGTATTGCAATACTCGTTGTGGCATGTATCTTCTCCGATACCCTCGTTTTCCCCATCCTTCTCGGCCTTATGGCACTTCTCGGCGTTTATGAAATGCTCGGATGCGTGGGCATGAGAAAGAACTTTATCGTTTCTCTCTGCCTTTACGTTATGACGATCCTGGTTACTATACTAACCCAGACAATAGGAAGCCATTCTCTGTATATCGCCGCATATGCATCATTCCTTTTCTGTATCATGCTTATCCTCCTTACCGTTTCTGTTTTCTCAGAGGGTAAGATACCCGTTGACAAGGTATGTGTGGCTTTCACTACCTGCGCATATATCATCACAGGCTTTATTTCCATAATCCAGCTTCGTAATCTCGGCAACAAGGCAGGCGAAAACATCGGAGAAGTAATCTATCTTCTCGTTTTCATCGCTCCTTGGGTTACAGATACATTCGCATATTTTTGCGGACGCCTTTTCGGCCGTCACAAGCTTATCCCCTCAGTCAGCCCCAAGAAGACAATTGAAGGCTCTATAGGCGGTATTGTTTTCTGTATTCTCGGCTGCGTAGCATACAGATTTATCCTCCAGTTCATAACTCATGACAACCTCCCCCCTGTTTGGGTATTTGCAGTTCTCGGTTTCGTTATCTCCATTGTTTCCCAGATCGGAGACCTTATGTTCTCCCTTATCAAGCGCCGCTATGGTCTCAAGGATTACGGAGTTCTCTTCCCCGGTCACGGCGGAGTTCTCGATCGCTTCGACAGCGTTATTGCAACAGCTCCCCTTATACTTATCGCTTGCGAAGCACTTGTGCTTTTCAACATAATGTAATCAGGCCTTATGGAATATAAAGAAAGAACAGCGGCAGTCCTTGGTTCTACAGGTTCTGTCGGCACTCAGGCAATCGATGCCCTTACCCGTCTCGGAGTAAAGATTGATCTTCTCACAGCAGGCAGAAATATCGAGCTTGTTGCCCGCCAGGCAATTGAATGCGGAGTATCCCGCGTTGCTGTCCCCGATGAGAGCGACGGCGAAAAGCTTCGCTCAATGCTTCCCGATACTGTTAAAGTATACGCAGGCGCCGGCGCAGTTTGCGATTCCATAAGGGACTGCGGATGCGATCTTATCGTTCACTCGATCTCCGGTATGGCAGGTATACCTGCGGCTCTCGCTGCAGCAGATACGGGAGCTCGAATTGCTATGGCAAACAAGGAAGCTCTTATTTCTCTCGGCCATCTTATTTACGACAGACTTGCCCTCTCAGGAGGCGAGCTTATCCCTGTTGACTCTGAGCATTCTGCGATCTTCCAGTGCCTCTGCGCTTCAGGTGCCGCAAATCCCAAGGCACCGGCAGACTCAAGCCGAATCAGACGAATCCTTCTCACAGCATCCGGCGGCCCTTTCTTCGGACAGAAGAGAGAGGAGCTTGAGGCAGTTACCCCCGAGATGGCTCTTGCCCATCCCACCTGGAAGATGGGTGCAAAAATAACCATCGACTGTGCAACACTTATGAACAAGGGCTTTGAGCTCATCGAAGCCTGCCGCCTTTTCAATGTGGAGCCCGACCGTGTTGAGGTTCTTGTTCACAGACAGAGCATTATTCACTCAATGGTTGAATATACTGACGGTGCAGTTATTGCAGAGCTTTCCTATCCCGATATGCGTGACTGCGTTCGATATGCCCTTGCATACCCCGACCGTGCCCCCTTCGGCGGAGAGCCTCTCGATTTTGTAAAAGTCGGAAGTCTTACCTTCCATAAGCCCGATACCGAGGCATTTCCTCTTCTTTCGGCAGCTGTTGACGCTTGGTATATGGGCGGCACCGCTCCCGCGGCACTTATCGCGGCAGATGAAGAGGCTGTCAGCGCATTTATTTCAAAAAAGCTTTCCTTCAACGGTATTTCAGACGTTGTGAGGGAAACAATAGAAAAATGCAATCATATCCCCGCCAACTCCCCTGAAGCTGTTTTTGCAGCTGAAAAGGAAGCAAGGGAGATCGCACTTGATATCATCCGCAATCACACAAATAACTGATGCAAAACAGGCCTTCCCGAAAAGAGAAGGCTTTATTGCCCCCTTACCTAGTTTTTATTTCTACGGAGAATTAAATGGCAACTGTAATCAATATTCTTCAGATCCTTCTGGCTATCATGCTGTTTGGCTTTCTTATCTTTATCCACGAAGGCGGCCACTTCCTTTTTGCCCGCCTTTTCAAGGTAACGGTAAATGAGTTTGCCATAGGCATGGGCCCGAAAATATTTTCCAAAAAATCCAAAAAAAGCGGCATCGTCTATTCTCTTCGCGCTTTTCCCATCGGCGGATTCGTCAGCATGGCAGGTGAGGACGAGGAAAGCGATGATCCCAATGCCTTCAACAAAAAGCCCATCTGGCAAAGATTTCTCATAACCGTTGCAGGCGCGGCTACAAACCTTCTGGCAGGAGCCCTCGTTATGACGATCCTCGTTTGCTCCGCTCCCGATCAGCTCGGAAGCACCATCGTTCACTCCTTTATGGATGGCGCTACCAGCGTTGAGGACGGACTTTTGGAGGGAGACCGCATTACAAAGATCGAGGGACACAGTGTTCATATATCAGACGAGCTTATGTATGAAATAATGCGCCTCGGAATCGAGCCTGTTGACGTTACTGTTTTCCGCGATG
>JAZTXZ010000005.1:0-4230 GCA_045636685.1 Candidatus Avispirillum sp.
CCTTGCGAGGGGAGGGGGACCGCGGCGGGGTTCCCCGAAAGGGAGCTTGCGAGCTTTTGGGGTCCTTGCTTGCGGTGGAAGGGTAGTAGCAAACGGCCTCAACAGACGCTACGTCAGCATAGTAATTAACGGTATAAATGGAGCTTAAGGAAAAACTTGAGGAAGGGGAATTGACTGAAGCTACAACCTACTACCCCACCACCATCCTCACGGACGGTCCCCCGCCCCTCGCAAGAGGCGGACAAATATTGGATCATCTTTCGCGCTTGTTTGTGCATCAAATTTCGTTTTGGTTCGCTTTCAGATATCGGTCGGATATGGAATACGCCCCTACGCCTTAAAACAATTTCAAACATCCCGACAAACCCGAATTTATCGATTTCTATTATTATCATCTGCTATATAAAAAACAACCGCAGCTTTGAGTCATAGACCTTAAAGCTGCGGTGCTGTTATTTATTTCTAAAAAATAATCTTTTTATTCTTCTTTTCAAGGCGCGGCAGATCCTTCTGGGAAGTCTTGAGATGTGCCATACTCTGCAGTATATCTTATACCCTGCCTCGTCAACAGAATGGATTTTACCGTCTCTTGTAAAGGATGTGACAACGCCTATGATCTGATCATCGGAAATGCCAGTTTCAAAGGCAAACTGATTATCTCCGATGCAGGTATAGGTATCATGGACCCTCACAATGCGGTGAAGCACGTATTTACCCTGATATCTTTCATAAAGGGGAATATCGTACTTTTTGAGCTTTCCTTTTACGGGGGACAGTGTTACCGTATCTATTCCCTGCCTGATCATGGGAAGCATACTTATGCCGCGAGGAGAAAAGGTTACGGACTGACCGCCCTTTAATGCCTCACTTATCAGCGGCATTATAGCTTCCATTTTTTCGACGGACACGGACATGGTTTTCATATCAGTTGCCGCCGCCATTGATGAGATCTCCAATATCGATAACGCCGTCTATTTCCTGCTTATTCTGCTCTTTCTCGTATTCCTTAAGAGCATTGTTATACCAGTTCAAATAATCCTCAATATTATCAAACTGTTCATAATAAGCCTGCTGATCATAAGCAGACATGGAAATAAACTCTTTATAAGTCATAGGCTCGGGCTGATAAGCTGTTTCCTTATCATCAGCTTTTTCAGTATCCTTACCGCTTTGGGATGAACCCTGGGGCGCTTTCTCTGTATCCTTTGATCCCTTATCGGAGGAAGCGGTATCCTTGGTGTCTTTATCTTTATCTGCCTTAGAGGTATCCTTTGTGTCCTTATCTTTATCTACCTTAGAGGTATCCTTTGATGTATCCTGCGCCTCGCTCTTTACCGTAGTATCAGAGGGAGTTTTATCGCCGATTTCATCATCCTTTTTTGTATCCTCAGGGTCTTTGGATGTGCCTTGGGAATCCGCATACTGCACGTCTGTAGTGCCGTCCTTTATCCCCTCGGGACCCTTTTCGCCCTTTGTTTTCGTACAGGACACGCCCATAAGAAACACAGATAGGGCGAGTGCACAGGCAACAAGGATCGATAATATTTTATTCATAACAGGAGTCCTTTCCCGGAATATTCAAATTTATTAAATCTCAAGACAGCCGATACGGGCAAGCTTTTCGATAAATGCACTAACATCTGCCTCGGCGGTTTCCTTATCGATATCGTACTCCGCGAGTATGACCTCGATAAGGTCATTTTTCTCGGCTCCCTTTTCGAGAGCATGCCATAAAAGGACACCGGAGGCATTAAGCTTTATCATACCGTTAAGGTCTACGTTTGCGCTTCCTATAGGAAGGACCACGTTTGTTCCTGCAATTTCACGAAGTACAAAGTTTTCTTTGATTTTCATAGTAATGACCTTTCTTTTATTTACATTTGTGCCGTTTCTTTGAATTTGCCACAATACTGTGGCAAAAGGCACAAATGGGGTCTGAAATAAGCATACGTACGATCATCGTTTGCTTTATTTTCAGACACCTGCCTCCATAGCGCCTTTTTTCATAGTTTCATAGCTGAGCCTTGCCGCGTCCTCGTTGGGAAGGCAGTGAAGCTCATAAACGGGAATATCTGATACCAGCTTATTGACGTGGGAGATCATGAGATCAAGGTTCTCAACGTCCTTAAAGCGGTACATGGTCTGGGAAATTATCTGTGCGGCGGCCTCAATTTCCGAGAGGCGGCGGATGGAGTTTTCCTCTCCCCGCTTGAGAAAGCATATACCTGAAAGGGGCGCTTTCATATTGATATTGATACCGTCCTTGCCGCACCAGGGGGTACCGTAAGCCTGCCACACGCCGTTGATCAGACGGAGGGCGGGCTTGTCGTCATTAAATACTCGGGCGCTCTCCCCGAAAAGGGACTGCCAGAGTCTCGTATGGGTAGATTTTCCTCTACCGCTGGGACCTGAGAAAAGATAAGCCCGCCCCTCGTACTCGATAGCCGAGGAGTGGAGATACAGGCCCGAGAACTTTACAATCTCCCGATAAAACTGAGCAGCGGAGCCCATATAGGCAACCATCTCATCCGATGATTCGGGGTGTTTTTCGTAATTATAAAGTTCAGCGCGGATAATAATATCCGCGCTTACCTTATCTTCTGTCAGGTAGTCCCTGCAGCGGGGGGCCATGCCCCCCGCATTGGGAACTTCTGTGTAAAGATCAGCTACTTTAAGAAGCATCAATTACCACTCGTCGAAATTTTCACTGCCGTCGAGGAATTCATCGGTAATAGGCTCGATAACCTCAAACTCGATTGCTTCAACTTCGGGTTTTTCGTAAACTTTCTTCATAATTTACCTCCTCCTAAAAAGTACTTATCTTACAAAAGTAGAAGTAGGATTGGTTTCATCAACTATCTCTACGCCGGTCTGTGAGATAATGGTAGGTGTTACGAATACGTCTACACCTTCAGCAAGACCATCAAATCCGTAGATTGTGAATGCGAAAGGAATATCGCTGGTCTTTGTAGGATCACTATAGTAGTTGTATGCCTTCATAGCCCACTCGTTCTTCATACCATCAGCAGAGATCTGGAATACATAGGATATATCAGATCTACCTTCAAGTGTAAGAACAAAGTTAACCACAAAGTTGGGAGCATCAGTATTAGCAATAAGCTTGTAAGCCTCAAGATTTGTGAATCTTATTGCAAGACCAAACTGAGCGCTGGACTTATCAGCAGATGCCTTGAAGCCCTTGTTAATAACTTTGTATCCAAAGAACTTATAGCTGTCAGTTGTAGTATCATAGATAGGCATATAAGTGTTGCCCTGCTGGAGCTGTACGTTATCCTTGGAAACCTTGATTGCACCGTTACCGTCGATAGTACCGTTGTTATCAATGATATCACCGAAGGATACTGCGTATGTAGCTTCTACCTTCTTACCGTTAAGGTTAAGAGTTGTGCCTGCCTGAACCATTACTATAGTTTCAGCTGTATCAGCAAGAAGAATTACAGTTTCGCCGTCATTAGCAGCTGCGAGAGCCTCAGCAAGACTTGCGTATGTCTCACCTGTCTTTGTGTTCTGTGCAATTGCGCTGACAACTACGTACTTACCGTTCTTATATGCAACTGTGCTACCCTCAACGCTTGTTGTTACCTTAGCGCCTGCGGGAGCTGCGAGTGTTGCATCCTTTGCTGCGAGAACGTAATCAACATTTGCGCTTGCAGCAAGAGAGCTTACAGTGTTCTCACCGTCAAACTTAACAGTGATTTTAGCTGTACCCTTAACGCCGCTGATAAGTGTATCTGCATCGATATCGCAGTTCTTAAATGTAATGCTTCTTACAGAAGAACTATCAATAATCAAGCATGTATCTGCGTTCTTTACAGTTACATTTTCAAATACGTTATTTGCAGCATTGCTGGAAACGGAAACGAGATATCCGATACCGGAGTTCTCAATAGTTACGTTCTTAACAGTAACCTTAGGTGTGGACTTGTTTGCATAGAGGAGACCGTAAGCATAATCCTTAACAGTACAGTTCTCAACAGTAATGCTCTTGATTGTGTTTGTCTTAATAGCATAGTCTGCGCCATCAACAAAGTTCACGTTCTTAACGGTAACTTCAACAGTCTTACCGGTAACAAGGATGTTGCCTGTGTAGTTGAAGTTTGCACCGTCGATTGTGAGATTCTTCTCGATTGTTACATTTTCTGTAACGTCAGCAAGAAGAACGATTGTATCGCCTGCATTTGCTGCCTTGATAGCCTCTGCGAGAGTTGC
>JAZTXZ010000006.1:0-1802 GCA_045636685.1 Candidatus Avispirillum sp.
TATATTACCGGCCGCTTTCTGCCCGATAAGGCTATAGACCTTATTGACGAAGCCTGTTCCGATATAAATCTCAAGAACAAGAACCTTGCACGCATGGCAGTTCTTCAGCGTGAGAAGGACGACCTTGATAAAGAACGTGAGATGCTGCTTGCTGCAAACTCTGAGAATGAAAATGACTTTGCCCGTCTTGCAGAAATTCGCAGCAGACAGTTGCAGCTGGAGCAGGAACTGACCACACTCAACGCCTCCGGATATCCTGAGCTCACCATGAATGCTCTTGCGAGGGTTATTGAACTTTGGACAAAGATTCCCGCCAGCAGTATCCGTGAGGATGAGTTCGAGCGTCTTGCAAAGCTGGACGAGCGTCTGAAAACTCATATTGTAGGACAGGACGAGGCAATCAAAACCGTCTGTTCCGCAATTAAGCGCAACCGTGTGGGCATTTCCGCAAAGCGTAAGCCCGTTTCCTTCATCTTTGTAGGTTCTACCGGTGTGGGTAAGACCGAGCTTGTAAAGCAGCTTGCCGCTGATATGTTCAGCACCCCCGAGTCCCTTATCCGCCTTGATATGTCCGAGTTCATGGAGAAGCACGCGGTATCCCGCATTATCGGTTCTCCTCCGGGATATGTTGGTTACGATGAGGCCGGTCAGCTTACCGAGAAGATAAGACGCAAGCCCTATTCCGTAATTCTTTTCGACGAAATTGAGAAGGCTCATCCCGACGTGCTCAATATACTGCTGCAGATCCTTGACGACGGTCACATTACCGACGCTCATGGAAGAACGGTCAACTTCGAGAACACCGTTATCGTTATGACCACCAACGCCGGCAGCGAGAGAAAGGGCAGCGGTTCCGTAGGATTTAATCAGACTGTAGCTGAGCAGGGAAGAGAGAAAGCCATGAAGGCTCTCAACGATTTCCTCCGTCCTGAGTTTATCAACCGTGTGGACGAGATCGTTTACTTCAACCAGCTCAGTGAGGAAAACTTCAAGGGCATTGCAGACATCATGATGCGCGAGCTTCATGACAGCATGGCCGAAAAGGGTTACAGCCTCGGTTACGATGATGCTCTGCTGGAGTATCTGGTAGAGAAGTCTTATTCTGCTACCTACGGCGCAAGAAACCTTCGCCGCACCATTCAGCGCGAGGTTGAGGACGCTATTACCGAACTTATCATATCCCGCTATCAGGAGAGACTCCGCTACATTTCCATTACTGCCAAGGACGGCAAGATAGATGTACAGGGCTTGACCTGATATTAGATCAAATAAAAAACACCTGAGAAAGCATTGGCTTTCTCAGGTGTTTTTCGCTTATAATGCCTATTCGCTTGTGGTAATGTAATAATGTCAATAAGATAACGTTCGACAAATAAGAATTTTTCGAACACCAATCAATATTTTTCAAAAGGGAATTGACTCTCACGCTCCGTCATAGTATATGCTTTCCTTGTGAGGTGATAAAATTGAAAATGCAGATTAAAGAATTTGCCGAATTTACGGGTGTAAGTGTGCGCACACTGCATTATTACGATGAAATAGGATTGTTGACGCCAGCCTTTGTTGACAGGTCTACAGGCTATCGTTTTTACGACGAAAATTCTCTTTTTCGTATGCAAGAGATTCTCTTTTACCGTGAACTTGATTTTTCCTTAAAAAGCATCAGAGAGTTTTTGTCATACCCGAATTATGACAAAAACAAGGCTCTGAACGAGCAAAAACACCTTCTCACACTTAAAAAAGAGCGGTTAGAGCGGTTAATTTCTGCCATTGATGGTGCCGTGAAAGGAGAAAATATTATG
>JAZTXZ010000007.1:0-2529 GCA_045636685.1 Candidatus Avispirillum sp.
TCTGTCATATGACCTTTGCCTGTCTTTGCAAGAGATCCGTAAAGGATGGCCTTATAATTGTCGGCAGGGGGGCATTCGTGAAGAAATCTTCCAACGGCATTGAGGGGGCCTATGGTGTGGGAGGAGGAGGGGCCGATGCCGATTCTGTATAAATATTTGAGAGACTGCATAAAAGTACCTCTTTAAAAATCATTAAATATATTTTACCACATTTGATGAAAAATGCAATAGCAGAATAAAGGTAAAGAAAAATGCTCAAAAAAGAGGCTGTCGCAGTTCATTACGACAGCCCTTTTATCACATTATGATCTTAAAAATAACAGACGGTGCTGATTTATTATTATGGCCTCTTGCTATTTTACCCGCAAGACGGAGCAACTTTCCTTCAAGGACGATCCTGTTGTCGGAGAAAGTGACATATTCGGTTATGTCTATAGCTTTATCTGATGTCAGATCCTGAGCGAGGAAACGTGCATCGGGGGATAACTGACTGTCAAGTTCTATGGTGAGGGTATTAAATATGCCGAAAATCCCGACGGGAGATTCGGGGCAGACCTCATGCAAAACAACGTCTGCAGGGAAGTATGCGTTTGATATAGGATCAACGGAGCGGGGAATTGAAGCTACGGAGTATGCTCCTGTCCCGGGATTTTTTGATGCAAGAATATAGGGATAGTGTTCTCCTGTTTTTGTAACTGTTGGCATAGGGCATCCGCGTGCCATAATAAAAGGAGCAGATTCTTTAACTGTTATTCCCTTGCAGGGAGCCCACTCACATATTTCCGAATCAAAGAACAGAGTGTCATCAAGAAAACTTTCGGAGTAGTTATACGGAGCATCAAATACACCGAAGGGAGGGGAAACTTTCTGCCAATTGATGCAGGCGAGAGCTTCCTCATTGTAGTTCATTATTCCCACGGTAAATCCGAGAGATGCGGATATGGCGTAGAGGTTTTCACCGTTAATGAGTGCGGCGCCGCTGTGATCTGTAACTTCGGAGGCGAGAAGAGCCTCGTGGGCGCGCCTCAGGGTGCATACCTTGTCAAAGGGCTCAAGAACATCGTATGTGCGGAAAGCATCGGCAAAGGTCATTTGCCTCTTTGCTCTCAGGGCTCTTTGCTCAAGGAAATTCTCTTCTTTATGGTGGTGGGTACAAGGGAGCTGAACTATTGCGTGCTCACAGAGAAGGCCGGGAGCATACTTGTGAACGCAGTCACTTATGAGTTCTCTGTATTCATCATCCCAGTCGTGTCCGCCCCAGTCAACTTTCCAGTAAAGAACCCCCGCATTGTGAGACCATTTTGCTCTTTCTTCCCAGTAGGTGCGGGCATTTTCGGTTTTGTATTTTTCGAGGCCGCACTCCTGAGGGGAGATCCAGAGTCCGAGACCTGCGTAGCCCATCTCCTTGACCTTTTTGGAAATTCCCGTAAGCCTTTCCTCCGGGGTATTTCCGTATCGGGAGAATTTTTTTGAGTCAGGGTCAACGGATCCGTAAAGATAACGATGCTCGGCATCGTTTGGCGTTCCTTCCGGGATATCCCAGCCGTCATCCATCAAAAAGATGAGATTTGAGCGAACCGCGCGAGGGGCGGGATGATAATATTTTTCTGTTTCAAAAAGAGCATCCTGATTGAGAGCATCCCGCCATTCGGAAAGCCCTGTACCCTGAATGCCGAGATCGGCGGCGCAGCCGCTCTGATTCCACCAAGTGCAAATATAGCTTCCCGTAACGGGGCCCTCTTTGGGAATCAGATCAATATCGGTAATTTTTGCGTCTAAATTATAACGAACGTTCATGAAGTTCACCTCACTTTCAATCATTTTAACATAAAACCTATAGTGCTGTAAAGAGAAAGGGAGCAAATATGGGTGTGGCAAGGGGACTTTTCCCAAAAAGCCTTTCTGATCCAATGCATAGGATTTTTCCTAATCTGCAATAAAAAAACGGCTGCAAAAGCAGCCGTTAATTTTTTATTGCAATCATGGTGGGGTCCTCAAGTCGTCGTAAGACGGCTTGGTGTTCACGCCTTAAGCCTTGCCAACGGAACCGAAGAGCTCCATTTTCTCTTTGACGGTCGCTTTGATTGCTTCAAAGCCCGGTGCAAGGAGTTTGCGCGGGTCGAAACCTTTGCCCTGGAGATCTTTGCCTGCTTCAACGTAGCTGCGGGTTGCTGCAGCGAAGCTGAGCTGGCACTCGGTGTTGACGTTGATTTTGGAAACGCCGAGGGAGATCGCGGTTTTGATCATCTCTTCCGGAATGCCGGTACCGCCGTGGAGAACGAGCGGCATCTCGCCGGTCAGCTTCTGGATCTCAGCGAGAACGTCGAAGTTGAGGCCCTGCCAGTTTTCCGGATATTTGCCGTGGATGTTGCCGATACCGGCAGCAAGCATGGTAACGCCAAGATCAGCGATCTGTTTGCATTCGTTCGGATCAGCGACTTCGCCTGCGCCGACAACGCCGTCTTCTTCGCCGCCGATGGAGCCGACCTCTGCTTCAAGGGACATACCCTTTTCAGCGGTGATGCGGAC
>JAZTXZ010000008.1:0-10736 GCA_045636685.1 Candidatus Avispirillum sp.
CACTGCTTCAGCAGTACGGCATCGCCCTCGGCACAACAAGCGACAAGGCAGGCTTTATCACAGCGCTCTACATAGTCCTCGTTCCCCTTTTCGGACTTTTTTTGAAAAAGAGAGTACGCCCCGTCATCTGGGCGGGAGTTGCTCTTGCAGTGGGCGGACTTTATTTTCTCTGCATTCAGGGAGATTTCACTATTCTCCCCTGTGACATTGTGACCCTTTGCTGTGCTGTGGTATTTGCACTTCATATCGTGACCATTGACAATCTTGCCGCCCCTCTGGACGGCGTTCGCATCTCTGCTATTCAGTTTTTTACATCTGCGGTCATTTCCGGAATTGCAATGTTCATCTTTGAAGACCCAAACATGGGAGATATCCTTGATGGATGGGTGACCGTGGCCTATGCGGGAATACTTTCAAGCGGCGTTGCATATACTCTGCAGATTCTGGGACAACAGAGAACGGAGCCTGCAGTGGCATCGATACTTATGAGCCTTGAGTCCCTTTTCGCAGTCCTTGGAACGATTGTTTTCACAGCCGTTCTCGGAGATATTCAGCTCCCCACAGGCCGCGAGTGGATAGGATGCGGTCTTATGTTCTGTGCCATTATGTTTACTCAGCTACCTGAAAAACGAGATAAATAAAAAGAAGCAAGCCTCGGCTTGCTTCTTTTTATTTAAAACTTTCTTCTGAGAGGTAGGTATACTCGCTCTGTCAACTTATGATATGCAAGGAGACAGAAAACAAAGAAGGTTGCAACAGCAATACCGTTGATGATCCAGGCTCCTGTGAAATACTTTGTTACAAAAGTGAGAGCCGCGTTGAAGAGGATCACCACCCCCGCGCAGATTCCAACGGGAAGAAGGCATTTTTTCATCTTCTTCGCATCACGCAAAAGTCCGTCGCGTCTGGGAGGCATCATTGCGATATGGCCGTCCAGAACGGAAAGGAATACCTTTGCAAAAATAATTGCCGCTACAAGGAAGAGAGCAGCTTCAATATAGGAGAATATCTCCATTCTGAAATAAAGCTCATCGGCCATTCCTCGGCCCGTGCCACCAAAAGCTACTGCCGCAGGGGGAGTATAGTTCTCTTTTGCAAAATCCTTCTGAAGATAAACTCCGATTGCTGAAAGTATTGCCCAAAGACCTGAGAATACAATTCCGGAAACGGCGCCCTTCTTATTTTCGGGAATGAGATAGACAAAAGCAGCGATAATAAAGCCAGCGCTTATAAGATTGGGAGTTGCCCATATATAGTCGATGGGAAACTGGAGAGTGAAAGCGGTAGCGATAAGGGCAAGGATCATGACCTTTCTCATCTTGTTTGCCGCAAGGCGTCCTTTATCGGAGAGGACTTCCTTTTCGTATTTCTCATAAATTGCGCCGGTGAAGCTTTTCTCTGCGATAATTCCCTTTATGTAACGTCTGAATTTTTTCAGCCAGGGAATACCTACAGCCAAGCCTGCAATCCAGGAAAGCACGTAGAAAATGCCTGTATATTTATTCCAGTTGATAACGCCTGAGGTGCCGAAATAAATCTGCCCATTAAGGGAGAGTGCGGGGAGTGTGGGGATAACGCTGCCTGCAGCACGAACGAGGAAAGCTGCAACAGTCAGCACCTTGAGAGCAGCTACAGTAGTTCTTTTATTTACCTTAGAAAGCTTCTTTCTGATATCGACGATCTTTTTTACATCATCCTCAGAGCGGAGCTTTTCTTCAAGTCGGGAAGACTTTTTAATATCCTTTTTTGAAAGGGGAATGTAGAAGGTATTATCTGCTCCGTAGCGCATACCAAGAGATGAGAAGCCCTCAAGGAGATTTGACGCGGCGGGCAGGAAAAGGATAGCCTCGCAAACTGCAAAGGAGAAGGCCATGAGCACAACGAATGTTCCTGTTGAGCCGGGGAGAACAAGGCAAATAGCCGCCTTCAGTGCAGCAACGAATGTCAGATAGATAAAACCGCGACGGGACATTTCCAACAGCTCCGACATATAGGATATGGCTGTGAGACCGAAAGCGATGAGCCAATAGCCTATGAAATCGGGCAAGGGATCAACGATATTAATTGTTGGATTGAAGAGAAAGACCGCGCCCAGCGCCAGTGCGCCAAGCCCAAGCAGGTCATTTTTTCGTTTCATTTCAGTTTCCTTTTTGTTTATAAAAATTTCCGAAAGCTAATTATTCCGCGCTCTGGGACATTCCGCAGCACTTCTTATATTTCTTTCCGCTTCCGCAGGGACAGGGATCGTTTCTGCCGACCTTCTGATCTGCCTTCTTAACTATGGGTTTCTTTTTGAGAGTTCCGTCTCCGGGGGCTCCTGCAGTTACAGGCTTTGCAACCTCCATTCGCTGCATAGTCTGGGGACGGGGCATAACTGTGAGAAGCATTCTGACAGTATCATCGCGGATCATTGTTATCATTTCGTCAAAGAGGTCTCCGCTGGCAATTCTGTACTCGCTGATGGGGTTACGCTGAGCATATGCCTGAAGTCCGATGGACTCCATAAGGCTATCCATTGCTTCAAGATGATCCATCCACTTCTGGTCAACATTGCGAAGAAGGAGAACTCTTTCAACCTCGCGGAATTCTTCTTCTCCGAATACGTTCTTTTCCTTATCCTCATAGATCGCCATAGCACGGCCGAGCATCTTTTCCTCGATCTCAGCTCTTGCTGCTGTGTTGTTTCCGGGAAGAGAGTCGAAATCTGCCTTTGTGCAGAGAAGGCCAACGTACTTATTAATGAGTCCGTCGATCTCCCACTCATCGCGGTTCTCAGACTGAAGATATCCTGCAACGGAGTCGGAAATAGTGGAATTGATCATGGAGATCATTTTGTCGCGAAGAGATCCGCCCTCAAGAACCTCGCCGCGCTGCTGATAGATAACAGTTCTCTGCTGGTTCATAACGTCATCGTAGGAAAGAACGTTCTTTCTTCTCTGGAAGTTCTGATCCTCAAGGCGCTTCTGGGCTGATTCGATAGAGTTTGAAAGAACCTTCGCATCAATGGGAGCATCCTCGGGCACACCCATAGCAGTTACGATACCAAGTACTCGCTCACTGCCGAAAAGTCGCATAAGGTCATCCTGCATAGAAAGATAGAAGCGGGACTCACCGGGGTCACCCTGACGGCCGCTTCGACCGCGGAGCTGGTTGTCGATACGGCGGGCGTCATGACGTTCTGTACCGATAACGAAGAGACCGCCTGCCTCACAGACCTTTTCGGCCTCGGGGCGTATCTCCTCCTGATATTTATCGTAAAGCTCTCTGAAGTGGGCACGGGCAGCAAAGACCTCTTCTGAAACAGACTGAGAGGAGCCTGTTGCCAGCATGATCATCTCTTCCTCGTATCCCTCTTTTCTCATCTGGACCTTCGCGAGAAACTCAGCGTTACCGCCGAGAAGGATATCTGTTCCTCGGCCTGCCATATTTGTGGAGATTGTAACAGCACCGAATTTACCTGCCTGAGCTACGATCTCCGCCTCTTTTTCGTGGAACTTCGCATTCAGCACGTTATGGGGAATACCAACAGCCTTCAGCTTTCTTGAAAGAAGCTCGGATTTTTCAACGGAAACTGTACCTACGAGAACAGGCTGACCCTTATCGTGGCACTCCTTGATCTGCTGGATGATCGCTCTTTCCTTGCCTGCAACTGTGGTGTATACCACGTCGGAATGGTCCTCACGGATCATGGGTTTATTTGTGGGCACCTCAACTACGTCAAGGCTGTAGATCTCCTCAAACTCGTCCTTTTCTGAAAGGGCTGTACCTGTCATACCGGAGAGTTTTTTGTACATACGGAAGTAGTTCTGGAATGTGATAGTCGCAATAGTGCGGTTTTCCTTCTGAATCTCAACGCCTTCCTTAGCTTCGATTGCCTGGTGAAGGCCATCGGAATATCGGCGTCCGGGCATGATACGACCGGTGAAGCTATCAACGATGAGAACCTCGTTGTCCTTGACAACGTAGTCGGTATCGCGGTGCATAATACCGTGAGCCTTCATTGCCTGATATACGTGATGGGAAATATTTGCGTTCTCTGCATCGGAAAAGTTCTCAATTCCGAAGAACTCCTCTGCTTTTCTGATACCGTTTGCGGTAATGGTGCAGTTACGGGCCTTTTCGTCAACAACATAGTCCTGTTCTACGGAGTCGTACTCCACCTTGGTATCCATTTCCTTGATAACAAACTTAGAAAATCTGCGAACCAGCGCCTCTGCACGAACATAAAGGTCATCGGTCTTGTTGCCGTGGCCTGAGATAATAAGAGGGGTTCTCGCTTCGTCGATAAGGATGGAGTCCACCTCGTCAACGATGGCAAAGTTATGGCCGCGCTGAACCTGATTTTCCTTATAGGTAACCATATTGTCACGGAGGTAGTCAAAGCCCAGCTCATTGTTTGTAGCGTAGGTAATATCGCAGTTATATGCCGCCTGCTTTTCTTTTTTCGTCTGATCGTGGATAATGAGACCCGTAGTAAGTCCGAGGAACTCATGAACTCGTCCCATTTCCTCCTGACCCATCTTTGCAAGGTATTCGTTTACAGTAACGACGTGAACGCCATTGCCGCTCAGCGCATTAAGATATGAGGGGAGGACCGCAACGAGCGTTTTACCCTCACCTGTCTTCATTTCAGCGATTCGGCCCTGATGAAGGAGCACACCGCACATAAGCTGAACGCGGAAGGGGCGCTTTCCGAGAACTCGGTCAGCAGCCTCGCGAACGAGGGCATAAGCCTCAGGGAGAATATCATCAAGGGTCTTGCCGCCTGCAAGCTCCTTTTTGAATGTGTCGGTCATCGCTCTCATTTCTTCATCGGTCATGGCCTTGTATTTATCAGTCAGCGCTTCTATCTGATCAACGATAGGCACGATCTTTTTAATCTGCTTATCGCTGTAGGTTCCGAAGATTTTTTCAATAAGTCCCATTATTTTTCCTCTATATTCATTCTTATTATTTTTAAAAAATATTGACGCCCGAACGTCTCTGCAGTACAAGGTTTTCTTCACTTGTACCATAATATATCATTATACTATATATCACAGATATTTCAATTCTTATTTGTTAATTTTTTCGCCTAAATCGTAGACAAAGGGGATACAAAATGGTATAATCCAAGGGAAATAGATAATCGGAGTACTTATGAACAATATAAACATCGTTCTCGTGGAGCCTGAGATCCCGCAAAACACGGGCAACGTGGCACGTACCTGCGCCGTAACCGGTGCGGCGCTTCATCTCGTTGGCCCCATGGGCTTTGAAATCGACAATGCAAAGCTTCATCGCGCCGGTCTTGATTACTGGCACAGCCTTGAGATATATTACTACGAAAGTCTCGCAGACTTCTTTGAAAAAAATCCCGAGTGCGACTTCTACTGCTTTTCATCAAAAGCACCCCGCTCTTATACACAGCAGGCTTATCCTTTGCCCGTTTACATAATGTTCGGCAAGGAGACCAAGGGTCTGCCCGAAGATTTTCTCGAAGAAAATTACGAGCGGTGCGTTCGTATCCCCATGAGAGACGGACAGAGATGTCTCAATCTTTCCAACGCGGTGGCCGTTGGCGTTTACGAGGTGCTCCGCCAGCACGACTTTCCCGATCAGAAATACGAGGGAAAGCTTAAAAAAGATTAATTTATCCGAAAGGAAATATTATTATGAGAATAGTTTTTCAGGGTGACTCCATCACCGCAGGCTGCCGTGACCACGGCAACCCCTTCGACTACGGCTGGGGATACGTTAAGTATGCCATCGAGGCTATCAAGCACCGCCATCCCGAATGCGAGTTTGAATTCCAGAACCATGGTATCAGCGGTCAGCAGACCTATGACCTCACTTGCCGTTGGGATCGCGACTGCACAGACCTCAAGCCCGACTTCTTCTCCCTTCTCATTGGTATCAACGATATCTGGCATCGCGCTGATGCAAAAGTACCGTGGCTCTCCAACGAGGATTTTGAGAAGAACGTTCGCTACCTTCTCACAGAGGTAAAGGAAAAGACCAATGCAAAGATCCTCATTCTCGAGCCCTTCCTCCTTCCCACAGAGGATAAGGACTGGTTCCGCGAGGACCTCAATCCCAAGATAGACGTTATGAGAAAGCTCGCACGCGAGTTTGCTGATATTTATATTCCCCTTGACGGAATTTTTGCAGCAGCATGCGTAACAGCTCCCTCCGAGTGCTGGTCTGAGGACGGCGTACATCCCAACGATGCAGGAAGCCGCCTTATCGCACGCCACTATGCAGACGCATTCGATACTCTCTACTACAGCATCAAGAAGTAAGTACAAAAAGCTGTTGCGCCCTGAGGCGCAACAGCTTTTCTTATTTTTATTATTCATTATTCATTCTTTGGTTTTAAAGCCTACAGACTTTATATACTTGCAGATATCCTCATATCTCTCGTTATATGATCGTTCTTCTCCTCCAAAGGTAACAGACCAGATGCCGCCATCTGTCTCATAAAAGGCAACAATATAACGATGCACCTCATCATCAACTGATGTATACCCCACTGTAGGCACTTCGCCGACTTTGGTTACCCCCGCAGGATCAGCTCCCTCAAGGGACTCATAAAAGTATTCAGCATACTCCTCTGCCGTTACTCCTTCAACCGCTGAATAAAGTCCGAGCACCGTAACATCTCCGTCTCCGAAAATAAAATCGTATTCATCGGAAATAAAATTCATTTTCATAAAATCGCGGTTAAGCTCGATGTATAGTCCATCAATCTGAAAAACCTTTACCTTGGGTTCTCCGTTTATGAGCTTATCAAGATTTTCGGCATCAAAGCCGCAAGAGCAAAGACAAAATAAAATCGCAAAGCAAGCGATTACAGATATAATTTTTCTCATAAACTAACCCTTTCTTTTTCACTTCTTTTCACCATTATATCACAAACAAAAAGTATTTCAATCCCTCTGTATATTTAAATAAATACCGCAGAAACTAATAACTCAATAACAAAAAGGAACATGGTGAATCTATGGACAGACAAAAAGAGCTTCCCCCTCGCAAAAAAGGTGATAACATTTTTGAAGAAGTGGTTTGCGCCGAGGCAGTCGGCCTCTATCCCTCAAACGAAATGGACAGCGGAATGATTCCTCGCTCAAAGGCTGAAAGCCGTGCAGGTATTGACGCTGAGGGCGAAAACAGTACAAAAAGCAATTGATTTCCAAGGCTGTCGCGCTTATGCGACAGCCTGTTTTAGTTTTGACTATTCATTGTTTATTCTTTAACAAACAATAACTTTTAGATAAATAAGTTCAAACTTAAAAATTCTTCCTGCTTCTCACCTGATAAGCTTATTTTCCAAAGCCATCGGCATACATAAATCCCATAGCCGCATATGCTGCCCCACCGTACAAAATTGCCTCCTCATTAAATCGCACACGGGAAGAATGAAGTGGCTCCGTATACCCCTCAGCACGGCTTCCTGCACTTATGCACAGCATGACAGCCGGCACCTCTCGGCTTACATAAGCAAAATCCTCACTTCCTCCTCCTCTTTGTCCCTCCGGCACTGCAAATGCGGGTATCTCACTATCTGCAAACACTTTTTTTGCAAAAGCTACAAGTTCTTCGCTGTTTATAAATGACGGTGCGCCGGATAGAAAATTCACTGTTGCTGAGCACCTATAGGCATTTGCGATCCCCCGGCTCAGCTCGCCCAGTCTTCTCTTTATAAAAACTCTGTTTTTATCGTTATAAGAGCGGACAGTTCCGTAAAACACCGCCGACTCAGGAATAGCATTAGCACTTTTTCCCGCTTCTATCTTTCCTATCGACAACACGTCTCCATCCCCCGTGGGAACCTCTCTTGAGATGAGCGATGATAGTGCAGTAATTGTTGCCGAGGCGGCCACGATGGGATCGCAGCCGAGATACGGTGTTGAACCATGGCATCCCTTTCCTTTGATCCTTACACAAAAAAAGTCTGCCCCTGATGCCCCAATGCCTGCGGGCGGAATTATGACAGTTCCCGTGGGATATTCGGTCCCCGCAAGTACATGAATCATAGCTGCATGGTCAACGCCCACAAGAAGTCCCGCATTTATCATAACCTTTGCTCCCTCAAGAGTTTCCTCGCCCGGCTGAAAACAGAGTTTGATTTTTGCATTCAGCTCCCTTTCTCTTCCCTTTAGTAGTTTTGCCGCGCAAAGGAGCATTGCAGTATGCATATCATGTCCGCAGGCGTGCATGTTTTCAGAGGTGCTGGAATATTCAAGTCCGCTTTCTTCAGCAATTGGAAGTGCATCCATATCAGCACGAAGCAAAATACACCGCTGCCCTCCGCCGACCTCTGCTACTACCCCCTCTCCGACGACGTACGGTGCATATCCCATGCTGATTAGCCGTTCTTTTACATATGAAATTGTTTTAGGCAGATGTAGCCCTTGCTCGGCGTTTTTATGCAGATGCATATAATCTTCCTTCGATTCAGCCCTCATCTGCATTGCTTTTTCTAAAAACTCCCTATACATTTCACTTCTTCCTCCCTTTGTTCTTTCTCTATATTTTGCCCTCTTTTTCCCTTTAAATTCAAGGAACTCTACTCTCAGTAGAGCTAGAAAAACACCTCTCTTTATCTCTTCTACCGAAGCTTTTGCAAAGTAGAGTGACAAAAAAGAAAAAGGATGATATAATTTCTACAGATGCAAAAGAAAGGACCGGATCATATGAAAAAGAAAAGAAATCTACTGTATATAATAATCGGTATTATTCTCGGAAGTATAGCTATAAGCCTGGTCGACGGGGTTATCCGTCCCGAATATCTCATTAAATCCATATCGAAAATTGCAGTTTTTCCCGTGATTTTCGCAGTTTACTACATTATTTTCAATAACGAACGTCCGCACCTAAAGATAATGTTCTCTTTTAAGAAGAAAGCGTTACTTACGGCAGCCGCTCTCGGAATCGGTGTGTTTGCAGTTGTCATGGGGGCATTTTTCCTTTTCAGAAATATTATAGACTTTTCAGTATTTACAGATAATCTGACATCAACTGCAGGGCTTGACACTTCTAATTTTGTGTTTGTATCTATTTACATATGCATTATAAATTCATTCATGGAAGAGCTGTTTTTCCGTGCTCTTGGATTTCTGACATTGAAGAGAGTTTCATCAAGAGGCTTTGCTTATGGTTTTTCAGCAATTATGTTCGCGCTTTACCATACAGGCATGACAGCAGCCTTTGTTGCCCCTTGGGTGTTTATTTTAATGCTTATTGGCCTTTTTCTCGGCGGTATAATATTTTCTTATGTTGACGAAAAAACAGAGAGTATTTTCCCCTCGTGGCTTTGCCATCTCTTTGCTAATCTCGCAACTACTTCCATCGGTTTCATCCTGCTTTCAGGTAATTAATTGAAGAAGGATTTTCAGATCAAAGGAGAAAGGGCTGTCGCAGTTTATTGCGGAAGCCCTTTTAACTCATATTTTGCGAAACGCTTTTGCCAGACAAAGATAAACGATGAATAAAAAAGGGACTGTATAAAACAGTCCCTTAATTTTTACTTAATTACTTAAGCATATCTGCGATCTCTGCGCCGAAGTTATCTTCCTTCTTCTCAAGGCCTTCGCCTCTCTCGTAAAGGTAGAAAGCTGCAACGGAGATGTCGCCGCCGAGCTCCTTAGCAGTATCAGCAATGTACTTGCCAACGGAGATCTTGTCATCCTTAACGTATGCCTGGTCAACAAGGCAAACTCTCTCATAGAACTTGCCAAGCTTACCCATGATCATCTTCTCAAGGATAGCCTCGGGCTTGTTTGCATTCTTCTCATCATTCTTGATCTGAGCGAGAAGAACTGCCTTCTCTTCCTCAAGTGCGCTTGCAGGAACTTCGTCACGGCAAACGTAGGAGGGAGGAGAACCTGCAGCGATCTGGAGAGCGATGTTCTTAGCGAATGCTGCGAACTCGGGCTTCTCTGCAACTGCTGCGTCAGCGTTGAACTTAACTACAACGCCTGTTGTGCCTGCACCGTGAATGTATGCAGATGTGATACCCTCGATAACCTCGAAGCGGCGGATGTTCATGTTCTCACCGATAGTGAAGATCATGTCCTTAAGCTTAGCCTCTACTGTGAAGTTATCGTCATATGCGAGAGCGTTGAGCTCTTCGATTGTTGCGGGCTTGTTAGCAATAATAACCTTCTCGATACCGCGAACGAACTCCTTGAAAGTCTCGTTCTTAGCAACGAAGTCAGTCTCAGCGTTAACCTCGATCATAACAGTTACGCCGTTCTCGGACATAATATCAACTACGCCCTCGGAAGCGATTCTGCCAGCCTTCTTAGCTGCTACGGAAAGGCCCTTCTCACGAAGGATCTTTACTGCCTCATCGAAGTCACCGTTTGCTTCGTTAAGTGCCTTCTTGCACTCCATCATACCTCCACCGGTCTTCGCACGAAGATCGGATACCATCTTTGCGGTAATTGCTGCCATTTTCTTATCCTCCAAACGTTAATTACTCAGCGTCAGCCTCTGCCTCTGCAGGAGCCTCTTCTGTGAGCTGCTCGCCCTGTCTGCCCTCGATAACTGCGTCAGCGAGAACGGAAGCAATAAGGCGAATAGCGCGGATAGCGTCATCGTTACCGGGGATAACGTAATCAGCATCATCAGGATCGCAGTTTGTATCTACGATTGCTACTACGGGGATACCGAGCTTCTTAGCCTCGAGAACTGCATTTCTCTCTTTCTTGGGGACAACTATAAATATAGCGTCGGGAAGGTTTTCCATCGTC
>JAZTXZ010000009.1:0-11783 GCA_045636685.1 Candidatus Avispirillum sp.
AACAGGCAACTCTGGCTTGTCAGGCATATAATACTCCTGCGATCTCCAAGGGTTTGGTATTATCAGCATGAAGCATAATTGCCGACAAATATAATGGTAAGCTCGTATTCAAGTGTGAAGATAAGGACATTCATTATGATAAAAGAAGAAATTATACATTTATCGAGTAATTTATATGAAGAAGCATTGAGAGCAAAGTCATATTTTGAAATTATTAAGCAGTTTCAAAGGAATCAAGTGGCATATAATGAACAAATGAATCTATCGCCAGCTTTTTATCGCCTTACTTATTCCGCGTTAAATGATGCTCTAATTATGAGTTTAGCAAAATTGTATGACAATGATCCTGATAGCTTAAGGTTTGATACTCTGAAAGATGAATGTATAAACGGGAATACATTTAGAGAATTATTCCATGCATCAAGAAAACAAGAAGATGGAAATCTGTTAATAAATCATACGATAAAAGAAGACGAGGAGTTCTTTTTTGAAAAAGAGATTGAAGCATCTAAAGCCACTTGTGAACGATTAGGTATACCGTATTTTCGAACGACACTCCAATTATCACTTGATGAATATTTTACTTTGATTTCGAAAAAGAAGCAATCTTTAAGTCGTGTCATCAAATCACTTAGAGACTTAAGAAACAAAGTCTTCGCACACAATGATAAAGTGATAAATTTTGATTATGATAAAATATTTGAAAAAAACGGACTGAAACATAAAATGGTTGAGGCACTCATTGAATTAGCAATGGAGTTTTCTGGTTTTTGCTATACATGCTTGACAGATAAATGCAAGGCAGATAGTTATTTGAATATTGATGACTGGAATCAAACTCTGTATTATGTAGAATTAGGGCAAATATATAGAAATAAAAGAATTGAAGAATGGGAAAAAATCCATCGTTAAGTATTGAGGACATATAAAACGTTCTATCTTTCTGTTTTGACGAAGTTTATCTGCATCTACATCTAATAACTGAAAAAGCCGGAGATACCATTAAAAAGGCACCTCCGGCTTTTGTTTATAATTCATTATCTTTATAGGACGACGGTTTTTCAAAGAACAGTAAAAATAATAATAGTTTGCAAACCTTTCTACATATTGCCCCTAACATTACTTCTCCACGCAACCGAAGCACAAATTTTAATACTCCCGGTTTGCCTTTCGGAAACAACTTGTTTCGATATTCTATCTGTTCAGGATCCTCGCTGCTCCACACTCTGTCAATAACATTCTGTATTATTTTCTTTTTCTCAAAAATGGTCATTGGAAACTCTCCTTTTTACCATTTTACTCAGAGCGCGTGTCGAATTAGGTCATATATATGTATTGCTTGTGAGACTGTTCTCTTCTGCCCCGATTTTACTAACAAATAATTAATCAGCCCTAAATGGCCGTAGGAGGCTATGGCTGACATTATTTTGAAAGGGGGCATATTATGCCAACTCAGAGACGAAAGTGTCGCCTTGCAGATTCTGAGCATCGCGATATTGATCTCCGTAAGTATGAGCAACTTATCATATATACGGTCGATAGTACGGTTCCGGGTAAGAATCCCAAAGTGTTTGAAGATTATTTCTCAACAGACCCGCTTACACAAAGTGAGTCTGTATTGTTAGGTAGGGCTCTATCCAGGCTTACTGAGCTTAAATGTTACGGTAAGTCAGTAACGATATTCAGACTGTTTGATGGTAAGACCTATGACAGTGAGGAATCATCTACACCTATTAAGAAGGAACGCAAGGGAGGAAGAATGAAATGACACAGATTAAGAGAAAGTACGTAAGCATTGACGATATTCATAAGGAGTATCTGCCTGTTGGCAAAAAAAGAATACGCAAGCTTGTAAAGAAGTATTTACAGGTAAAGACTATAGGTAACAGGATGTATGTGAATAGAGATTCATTGGAAAATCTTCTTACAAATCCCGATACAGACGTCCTTACCTTGGATTAAGATAAGAGCACCTATAGTGGCGTTTGGCTGCTATAGGTGCTTTTATATATGAAACAGAAACACAAGGATCATACAAATCCCCTGTTTCTATGATCCTGCGAATAAAGGCTCCCTACCCCACGGCGTGAGGCAGGGAGCGTTCTTCATTGTTAAGAATTCTTCTTGGGGCGGCCTATAGGCTTAGGAGGCAGGGATGCTTCCTTGATAGTTTGACGTATCTCCTCAATGGTTACGTCGCTGAGATGCCAGTAGCGCAGAGCAGGAGTGAGAGGGTGGCGCAGTCTGATACTGCCGTCCTCGTTTGTGATGCACTTGAGCTTCTTTTCGTAGCTTTTAAGCTGAGATAATACCTGTTCAGTTCTTTTCTGAAAGGCCTGGGATTTTGCTTTGCCTACTCCCGGTGCATAGACAAGGGTATCACAGCTCTTTGCCTCTGCAACGATTATCTTCATGTTTTCCTTATCCTCATCCTCTGCTGATTCTAATGAGAAGTCATCAAGGTTAGAGAAAAGGTTTACTATGCTGAGGCTACCGTAACCGAGTCTGTTTGCGTTGTTGAGTGTGAGCATGGTTGTAGAGTCCAGGGCAACGTCTGAGCCTGTACTCGGTGTGAGAAGTATTACTGTTACAGAGGGCTTCTTTTCGTCCCATACCTTTCTTATAAGGTATTTCTTTGTGTTGTCCTCTGAGTAGAGGGCCGTTGTTGTAAGTGTTGTTTCAATGGTTTTCATTTTCTTTTTCCTTTCCTTATTCTAATTCTTTGATAATTGCCTCGGGAGCTATGTCCTTGGGCATGAATAGCATTAATGAAAAATCATCGTTTAAGATGTACAGGGCAGAAATAAATCCTGACCGTCCTACGCTTGTTGCCCATTCGCAAACATAGGAGTCATAGTTCAGAATGCTTTTAAGGGCTTCGAGATCGTCTGCATCCTCTATGACTATTGAATACCCACCTATCTGAGAGTAATCGCGTTCCATGCCGTATTCGCTGTCAAGGACAACGGCAGATGTGAGCAGCTCGGTAAAGACAGCATCAGGGAACCGAGAAGCAGACTCGTAGACTTCTTTAACAGTTCCGTATTTGAAAAGCATATACGTCCTCCTAAAAAATAAATTGACACATAGAGTGCAGGACTCTATGTGTCGTAATTATTATATATATTTAAGCTTGATGATTTTTCGGGAGAGTATAAGCGAGCTAGACAAGGGATAGGTGGTCATGATAGACGTGTGTTCATTGACATCTTTGACCCGCTTTTGTGTTGATTTGCACGTGTTTTGTTTGGTATATTTACGTATTTTAGAGATTCTCTGTTTTGACGAATAACCACGCCAAACAAAAATGGTAATAAAAGGGAATGAACCTATAAAATGGGTAAATATGGCGTTTTTTTGTATTATCTGCATAGTTTATGGACTTCCTTATCATGTCATGTGCATACAGCGCCTAGGCTCCATCGACTTGCCATTCCATTTGAAAAAAACTTCAAAAAAGAGGCTTTTTGTCTCTTCTCGTATACGATTTGCACATGGCAAATTTGCACAAAGATTATGCAAGGTACACTAAAATTGCATTAAATGCGGCTGTTGGGTTGTTGAATGTGCAAAAATAATTATTGACATTGAGTCTCAGCAATGGTATGCTTAAGAAGCGCCGAAGAGAGAGACTTGATTATAAGACTCTCGAGGCGGCCAGCGGTTTATAAACTGAATTTTTTTGTTGAATTTTCGTATCACGCATTGGAATTTATTGAGAGAAGCGTGGACTGTATCTCCGGGGAAGCAAACGCGTGTGAGTGACGGAGAGACTGTCTGCAAAAATCTATAGGAAAGGAGGGAAAGTCTTTGAAATTTGATTTCGATATAAAGGAAGAAAGCAAATACTCTGAAGAAGTGCAGGAGTGGTGCCGTAAGTTTAAGGAAATAATGTGTAGCACCATGTCCATTCCTGGTGCGGTAATAGGGTATTATCTTCCAGGTGATCCTGAGCAGAAGTTCGTTGAGTTCTGTCCTTTAGGTGATACTGAAATAGCATCCTTAGGTATAGAGATGAGAAACAACTCTGCCGCTTTTGAGGCTGCTGAAATTACGGGCTTAGTTGCAGAAGGCGTTGATGACATTATGTACTCAGCTCTCAATAACTGTGGCAGCTGGGCTCATAATATCGATAATGTTAGAAACATTTTAAAAGATAAGAAGCTTTGCAAATATGTTTCTTTCGAAGATAAATATTACGCTGAAGAGTATCTTTTTATGGGAAACTCATTATGCGATGATGAGAATGCTTGGTATTCTCATTGCAGTGCTTTACACGAAAAATTAGATAATCGTCCATACAATCGCGGTTACGGATTCGACGATTAAAAGCATGTTTTTACGTGCAAGTTCATTGAAATCAGAATATTGAACATGTTAATGCTCTCCTCGTTAGCGGCTTGATCATAAATGGAGCTGCTACGGGGGCTGAAAGGATACAAATGGCAAAGAAAACTAAAACAAGAAGCGCATATGCATCATACGGTTACGATATGGTAGACGGCACCAAACATTATGGCCGCTTTAAACCGGCGAAGGATGGCAAGGGCACTGAGTTTATAGGATATGGTAACTATATCGCAGTAGATAATGTCCTCACAGACATTGATGGTGGGTGTCCTATACTTAAGATAGGTTATATTACTACTCAGGGTAAAAGTGAGTCAGTTAACATATTTCGAGAGCTTATAGGTCAAAAGAAGCAGTTGCAGACTTTGTTATTAAGATGTAACGCCGATGTTTATGATGATAGTTTATGTGTTCTAATGAATTGCCTGAGAGTTTCAGAACGTAACGCGCCAAACGGTCAATGCTTTCATCGTACCGGTTGGATCACAGAAAACTTGGGTACAGATGAGGAAGTATTGGCATTTAAGGGTAATTGCTTGGTAAGGAATTCTTCGGATACTGAACTGATTTCCTATGTGGGACCTTATGATATAGGTGTAAAGGGAACTTTTGAAGAGTGGAAATCAATGTTATCTGAGTGTGTGCTTGGCAGACCTCAGCTTGAGATCGCAATACTGATAGCTTTGAGTCCTATCATTTCTTGCGAATGGGGTGCCAGAAACCTTATCTTCCATTTTGTGGGAGATAGTGGCTCAGGCAAGACAACATCAGCTATGTTAGCTCTCTCAGCGGTAGGCTGCCCTATTCCTTCTGAGACTGCAAAATATGTAGGAGCAGACGGCAAACCATTGCGCTCTCTTCTCTCATCATGGAGAAGCACGGCTAATGCTTTGACAGGCAAGCTTGACGGTCTCGATGGAACCTTAATGGTATACGATGAGCTTTCAAAAATTGAGGACCCTAAGGTTCTCGCACCTGCAATATATACTTTTTCCGATGGTGCTGACAAGGACCGTATGCTTAGTCCTACTGAAATGCAGAGCACGAGTTTTATAAGAACGAACATTCTCTCGGTTGGCGAGGAATCTCTGCTTGAAAAGGCAGGAAATCAAAATTCCGGTCTCAACGTGAGAGTTTGTGAGATCAACACCATGTTCACGGATAATGCAGAACAGGCAGAGGCTATAACTTCAGGATGCGCCGAAAATTATGGTCATGCAGGTATGCTTTTTGCACAGTATATTGTTAAGCATATGACCTATAATGAGGTGGCTGAACTTCGTCAAGAAAATCTTGAAAGATATACCGAGGCTCTTAAATCTGGAGGAAGTCAATCTCCGACTGTTCGTCGCTTGGCTGAATTCGGTGCAATTCTTCTAACTGTTGCAGATATTGCAGAGAAAGCTCTCGGCATTACATTCTCCCAGGAAGAGATTATTGCCTTCCTCGTAGAGCAGCAGGTAAATGCAGAGAGTAATTCTGACATCGGAACCCGTGCTCACAATGCCCTAAGAGGTTATATAAATGCCAATATCGCTAATTTCATTACGGACAACTCCAACGAGTGGAAGAAGTCTATACCTTGTTTGGGCAGGGTGAATTATTCTGTAGACGGTGGCATGGAGGCAAGCATTATTGCTTCTGAATTTCCGGGAATTATGCGCAAATTAGGCTTTAATAATGCCAGCCTCATCCTGAAAAAATTCAAGGATGGCGGGCACTTAGACTACGAACAGGGCAAGACATACCGTAAACGTCAAGTCACAAAGGCTGGAGGTACAGTGCCTGTGAATGTTGTATTGTTCCATTGATAGGGAGAACTCCCTACGTGTAATACGTGAGAACGCTATATGGTACAAGGAGATTCCCTGTTTCCCTGCAAAAACAAGCTGTTGGTGAAAAATGCTTTAGCGGCTATATGTTTTCGATAGGTCTTAGGTGAAAATCTGAGGGAGAAAAGGGAAATGTAGGAAAATACATAGTAAATCTTTGATACTTTAGAGAAATATGTTTCCCTTATCTCTCCCTCTTTTCCCCTTATAAATAATATTACTTAATAATAATTAGGAGGAAATACCTCCGAAAGGATAAAAAATGAACAACAAAAATTTGCATTATATGCTTGATAATGATAAGAATTTTGCCAAGTTATACGAAGCGACTCTGGCTGCTTGTAACCTTACTGAGTTCCCAGAAGGAATGTTCACGCGTGAGGGCAATGCTTGGGTAGAATTAGAAGAAGCTTGGGATAAATTCCTTCCGGAACGCTCTTTTGCTATATTTTGTGAGGCAATTCACCAGATAATGTGGGGCATTCCCTCTTGTAGTGGTACTGCAGCATACAAGGATATTGTAAGCGTTGTTGTCGAAGAACTCTTGAACGATGGAGACGCATATGATGTTTGGAGCGATGATCAATCAGCATGTTATGAGGCTGTTAAATATATGCGTGATACGATGGACCCCTATATAGAAGGTGACAACTATCGCTTCTCAATAGAGCACTTTCATTACTTATCTGATAAGATGTTGTGGAAAATCAGATACTCAAAAAATGGTTGGGGTCGTAACGTTCCTTCATTTGAGAGAAGATTGATAGAATATGAGGATGCTATCAAAAAGATCATCCCTGCTGCCAAGAAATGGGGGGAGGATTATTGGTATGATGAATCCCATATTCATGATGAGATATCAAAACTATATGGTATAGATTACCGTAATGATACGTCTTGTGATTATATTGATTACAGCAGACTGATGATCATTCTTATGAACTCTGAGGAGGATGAGAGTGAGCGTAAGGTTAAGGAGGCTTGGTGCGCATGTAATATCAGAGAAATGCCTTTTTCCTTAGCTAAAGTGCTCTGGCCTAAGAATACTGAAGAAAAGATCGTTGAAATGATGGCCATGGCTGTTGAAGAGGCAGATCAAGCAGATATGTTTGCCGGCTTGAAGGAAGGTTATAAAAATGAGTATATTCATCCAATAGGTGTTTTTGAGTTTGAGGCGTTGAGAAACAGCTGGATTTATAAGCTGATGACCAGATGGATATATAACGATGACCATGAGCTTGATTCGAAACTCATGACTCGAGTTAAGCGTATGTATTTCTATATTACCCTTAAGCAGTAATCTTACAATATACCTCCTGCTTCAAGGATAGCTTCCCATCGCTAAGCGATGGAAGATGAATTCGTGAGGCAGGAGGCAGCACAAAGAACAGGAGTTAAACAGATAATGAAAATGCTAACACCTTATGATGTAGCAGAGGCTTTACAGGTATCCTATGATACAGTGCTGAGCCTCATTAAGAAAGGGGATATCCCCTATATAAAGATCGGCAGACAGTACAGAGTAACCGAGGAAGCTATGAAAGCCTTCATATCCGGTACTACTGTCGGTGCCGTTAAATCAAGAACTAAAGATATATATAATAGATGTAATGCCAATGACAAGATAAAAATAAGGAGGTTTAATTAAGATGGCATCAGGAAACGTTAGAGAAAGAACAAATAAGAATGGTACTGTGTACCAGATCACAATAGAGAATGGCAGTGACCCTATTACCGGTGAGCGTATCAGAGAGTACATCACTTTCAAGGGTACGAGAAAACAGGCAGAGGCTGAGAAGAATCGTCTTGTAGCGGCCATCGAGGGTGGCAACTACGTTATTAAGACTTCAACCTTACCTTTGGCATCATGGATACGTGAATGGTTAACGCTCTATTGCGTTAACGTATCACCTACAACGAAGTTTAACTATGAGGGACAGATAGAGCGATATATTATCCCTGAGCTCGGCCGTGTTCCTCTCAGATCATTACAGAACACCCATGTTCAGAGATGGGTAAACAGTCTTATTGAGCGTGGACTCGCTCCTAAGACTATCAGAAACGTGTATATGAATCTTAATTCAGCCTTAGAGAAGGCAGTAATTCTTAATAAGATAAACACCAACCCCTGTAAAGGCACGGTGTTACCCAAGAAAAATACTCCTTCGTTCAAGATATACACTACAGATGAGATGAACGATATGCTTGTTAAGGCAAAGCTTTCTAATATGTATTTCCCTCTGCTTCTTGAGACGGTCACAGGACTGAGACGTGGAGAACTTCTTGCTCTGCGCTGGAGTGATATTGATTTTGAGAAAAAGGTGATACATATTACAAGAAACCGCGTATATGCAGGTAATAAGACTGTCGTAGAAAAGCCCCCAAAGAGCAAGGCAGGAATAAGAGACGTTACCTTTGGTAATCAGTTCTTAAAGCAGGCGATCATAGCTCGTAACAGCTATCTTGCACAGAAGGAAGAGATGGGAAGCTTATTCCGTGACGGCGATTACGTTGTATGCCAGGAGAACGGCAAGCCCTATCATCCTCAGTCATGGAAATGCAAATGGGAAAGATTCCTTAAAAGGGAAGGCTTAGAGCATATCAGATTCCATGATTTAAGACACAGCAACGTAACTGCACTTATCGAGGCAGGTGTTACCATGAAGGCTGTCTCATACCGCATAGGTCATGCTAACATCAGTACTACTATGGATATCTATTCCCACTGTACTACTAAGATGCAGCATGATGCAGGAGATACAATCGACAGTATTATTTGCTGCTGATAACAACAGAAAAAGGAACCCAATCGGGTTCCTTTTTTTAGTATGATTTTGTTTTCCTTACTCGCCGACGCGCCGACCAAAGCCGACGACGGCAGAGAAGGGCAGACGGCGGCAAAACTGCAAAAAAAGAATGGCTAAAATACTCTCGCCGACGTTTCGCCGACATATTTTTTCTTATTTGAACCTATTTTTGCCTATTACTTCCTAATAGATCTGAATGCGAAAAAAGCAAGAAAAAAGCCTTACTGACTGTAATCAGTAAGGCTTGGCTTGGTTGCGGGGGTGGGATTTGAACCTCACGACCTCCGGGTTATGAGCCCGACGAGCTACCAGGCTGCTCTACCCCGCGATATTAATGGTGCCGGAAACCGGGCTCGAACCGGTACGGTATTGCTACCATCGGATTTTAAGTCCGATGCGTCTGCCAATTCCGCCATTCCGGCACACTGACATACACATCAAACGCTGCCCTGCTTCGATGCTCATATAGTATATCACTATTATTCTCACTTGTCAAGCCTTTTATTTAAGTTTTTTTGCTTTTTTATAATTTTTTTCTGCTCCTGTTTTTTCGCTTATTTCATCGCAAAAAAACATTTATTGACAAATGGCAAACTGCGTGATACAATAAAATCAGAAGAAAGACTTTGCAACTGTGCATCCAGAGGAGCCCATATGACCTACTCTCACATTGAAAACAACCAAAGGCAGCTTACGTTGCACGACTGCACCTCAACGGATGCGTCTCTTTGCGAAGGAGTGTTGTCCTTCTTATTTGATGAGGGCTTCTGGATAGCCTCTTTTCACCCGGAAAACAGAATTGGTAAAACTGTCCGCACAGATGCTTCAAGGGTAAACTACTATCTCCGGAGAGGCATCGCGGAGGACTGTATAGTCTACGTGTTCCGTCGCCATTTCAAGGCAACTGTTAGGAAAGAGATTTCTATTGAAGAACTCATTTCACAGATACAGCGCAGGAAATGCGCAATTGAGTTTTTATATCAATATGCCGACGAAAACGCCCGTATCATAAAATGTGCTCTTCATTATCCCAAGCGGCCATACTACGAGGAATGCCAGATTGAGCTCTACGTTGAAAAAGAAGAATATCTCTGGAACGAACTGAGAGAGGACTGTTATTGGTAATCGTCACATATGAAAGAAAGGAAATACGTTATGAAAAGATCAAGACTTTATTTATTCTTGTCCCTCATTTTGGCTATGAGCCTTATTTTCTGCTCCTGCTCGGCTCTCGTTGCAGCCTTTGAGGACGAGAAGACGAGAGGCTACACGGACCTTGTTCTCAATGCCATTATCGACGAGGACCTTGACTCGGCCTACAGCATTTTCTCCGACATAAGCACAAAGGATGACTTTGCTCCCGTTTTTTACGAGATGAAAAATCTCATTAAGGACGTTGAGACCTATGAGCTGAAGCTTCTTTCCATAAACACAAATTCCACTCTTTCGGGCGGTCAGAGTATCACAGAGACCCGCTCCGTTTACGAAATGACTACAAACGGGAATAAATACATAGTTGAATCAAAGATCTCAAATCTGTATCCCAAGCTAAGCTCATTCTGGATAGTCCCCTTTGAAGACACCGATTATTATTACACCGGCACCATCACCACTATGAAGGATGCGGGTATCGTACAGTGGGTTATTCTTCTTGGAAACCTTCTCATCATCGGTTTTATGACATTTGCGCTGATCGACTGCTGCCGCCACAAGGTAAAGCTTAAGGCACTCTGGATAATCATTATTATTCTGGGCATCGGTGCGTTCAGTATTACCTTTGGCCCCACTCAGCTTAATTTCAATCTTAATTTCGGCTGGCTGACGGCTTACAACGCTCTTATCCGCTACGGCGGCGGCTCCAACACCTTGAGAGTCATGCTCCCTCTGGGAAGCATCGCATATTTTGCGCTGCGTTATTTCATAATAAAGCGAGATAAGATTGCAGACGAGACTGTATTTATTCCTGCTGAGCCTGTAACAGAGGCTGAGCCTTTGACAGAAAATACAGAAGAATAAAATGGTATACTGTTTGATAACAATAAAATAGGAAGAAAAAGGCTATGCGAACATCGTTTGATGCACTCGCATAGCCTTTTTAGTCGTTTTTAAAGTTTCTTTTGTACCTTCTTATTTAAAGAGAGTGCAGAAAAGAATTACTCAGCCTTGCCGTCGGAACCGCAGAGCTTGATCTTGTGGCAGCAGAGATCGATAACTGCCTGGCGTCCCTTACCCATGAACTTCTTGGGGTCGATGATGCCTTCGTCTGTGAGAGATTCACGAACAGCTGCAGTCATAGCAGCACGAAGCTCAGTTGCGTAGTTAACCTTGTTAACGCCGAGCTCGATTGTCTTTCTGATCATCTCATCGGGAACACCGGAACCGCCGTGAAGAACGAGGGGAGCTTCGATAGTAGCAGCAAGCTTTTCGAGAAGCTCGAAGTTGAGCTTGGGCTCGCCCTTGTAGAAGCCGTGAGCTGTACCGATAGCTACAGCGAAAATGTCAACGCCGGTCTTAGAGAAGAAGTCAAGAGCCTCGTCGGGATCTGTGTAAGCGATGTCAGCAGAGTGGCCGTCTTCCTTACCGCCAACTGTACCGAGCTCAGCCTCAACAGTTACGCCCTTAGCGTGAGCATCCTCAACAACCTTCTTTGTAACTGCGATGTTCTCCTCATAGGGGAGCTTGGAGCCGTCGATCATAACGGATGTGTAGCCTGCATCAACTGCAGCCATAACGTCCTCGTAGCTCTCGCAGTGGTCAAGGTGAAGTGCTACGGGAACACTTGCAGCCTCGCCCT
>JAZTXZ010000010.1:0-24288 GCA_045636685.1 Candidatus Avispirillum sp.
CCCGCCGCGGTCCCCCTCCCCTCGCAAGGGGAGGCTTACTATATATACCTTCAAACTCCCCGATAAACCCGAATTTGAAGCATATACAGGAAAAATCCTTGCGAAGCTATGCTTAGCAAGGATTTTTGCGTCCGTTACAGAACGGAGCATTTCTTTTTTGTTAATTGTAGTGTGCCTCGCGGCTTCTGAAAAGAAGGGAGATGCACCAAAGGCCCGCAAGGGCAACGAGGGTATAAATGATTCTGGGGATGATAGCCTCCTGACCGCCGCCGATCCAGGCAACAAGGTCAAATCTGAAAAGACCGATGCTTCCCCAGTTGAGCGCGCCGATAATAGTCAGTATCAGGGCAATTCTGTCAAGTATCATAATTAGTAAAACCTTTCGATTATTGGGCAGTCATTGCCCGTTATTATTCTTCCCGAAAAGTTTTCTTTTATGACTTTTAGTTTGAAATTATTTTTGAAACGATATCAGAAAGTCTGTCATAAACGGGAGCGCCGAGAACGGAGAGTCTTTCACGTGACATAAAGCCCCCGGAAAACAAAAAGCAGTCGCATCCTATCGTTTTTGCACAGGCAAGATCGTGATCCGTGTCTCCTATGAGAACTGCAGGGAAAAGCTCATCTCTTTCTGAAAGCTTTTTCGCAAGATCTTCCTTGCCCCCTGCATATACGTTTTCAATGCCGTGAATCTCGTCAAAATACTCAATGATCGAAAGCCTTTTAAGATGTTCGCAAAGCCTTGATTTTTCCGATGCTGAGAGAATTATCTGCCTGTATCCCTCTTTGCTGAATGCTTCGAGAGCTTCTTTTGCCCCCGATGTCAGTGGGGAATCAAACATCTCCGCGGAGTAGAGAGCCACCCATTCGTCTGCCGGAACCTGATATGGCTCTTTTGAAAAATCAAGACCTATTCGCGCGTAATAATCTTTAACAGGAAAGCCGAAAACCCGCTGAAACTCTTCAAGCGACGGTATGGGAGCAAGACCGCGCCTTGAAAGAACAACGTTCATAGCACTGATGCTTATTCCCATGTCAGAAAGGAGGGTTCCGTTAAAGTCCCATATTATTGTCTTATATTTCATTATTACCTCGAAAAACTTTTTTATTATTTTACCTTTTTTCAGGTCGGCGGTCAAGCAGTATATGCATATAATTCAAAGAAAGTGAGGTCAATATGAATATTCTTGTTTTAATCGCAACTGTTTTTTCCTTTGCAGTTCTCAATGCAGATATACAGTCTCAGTTTCTGCCTCCATTGCCAAAGGATAAAGAAAGAGATCTGTTTTTTCAGGCAAAAAAAGGAGATGAAAATGCAAGATGCAAGCTTATAGAGCATAATCTTCGTCTTGTTGCCCATATTGTCAGAAAATATTATTCCCAGGGCGAGAACCATGAGGATCTTATTTCCGTTGGCACAATAGGACTTATAAAGGCGGTTGATTCCTTTGACCCGAAGAACGGAGCAAGGTTTGCAACCTACGGAGCCAAGTGTATTCAAAACGAGATACTTATGTTTTTTCGCGCAAAAAAGAAGAGTCAGAGCGAGGTTTCCATAAATGAGACCATCGATACAGACAGAGACGGAAATCCTTTGACATATATTGACATTATACGGTGCGAGGATACGATCGCAGATGATCTCCACCAGAAGATGAGGCTTTGCGAGGCGATGCGATGTATAAGAAACGTTCTTGATCAAAGGGAAAGGGAGATCATTACTTTAAGATACGGTATTGGTACGGGCGTTGGGCTGACTCAGCGGGAATGCGCGGAGAAGCTGGGGATATCACGTTCCTATGTTTCGAGGATCGAAAAAAATGCCATTGCAAAAATATATGAAAAGCTTAGAAAAATGGTGTAAGATATAAAATTAAGTTGCCATTAAATCCAGTTTTGCATATATATCTATTGAAATAAAATAATTTTTGTGATAAAATTAATAATAATGTTTTAAAGTGGGGTGCTATGTTGAAAAAGCGAATGATCGTACTGTTGTTTGCCGTTCTTATTTTCACAACTTCGTGTCTGAGACCGGTGAATTCTCCCTCTGATTCTTTAATACCCGATACAACTGATCAGTCAGTAACGGATGCCTATATTGATACTACCGTGAAGGAAGAAACAACGGCTCCCCCAAAGGTTGAAAAGAAGTCTGTATCCTTTGTTGGATGCGGTGATAACATTATATACTACGGAACATGGCGCGATGCCAAATCCAAATCTGACGGTACCAGGGAATATAATTTCAAGCCTATTTACAAAAACGTTCAGAACATAATTTCAGCTGCAGATATCGCATTTATAAATCAGGAGACCGTATGCGCACAGAGCTTTGATGTGGAATCCTATCCTACTTTCAACAGCCCCGTCGATCTGACATATGACCTCCGTGATGTTGGATTCGATGTTGTTTCCCTTGCGAACAATCATATGCTGGATAAAGGTGCCCTCGGACTTCGCGAGACTTTTGATAACTGGAATGACCGCGGTCTTCACGTTATCGGAGCATACGAAGAAAAGAGCAGCGGCAGATACATTACCTATTACGAAAAAAACGGGATCAAGATTGCTTTCGTTGCATATACAGAGTTTACGAATCTTTCCCAGGATCCTGCAAGAGAAGGCCTTTATGCTCCCTATCTCAAGCAGTCGGATGTTGCCGGAGATATTAAAGAGGCCTACGATAATTCCGATTTCGTCATTGTCAGTGTACACTGGGGTGAGGAGGGAAGCTTTGTTCCTTCAGATCTTCAGAAGCAGTATGCTGAAATAATGGCTGAGAACGGTGCCGATGTTATTATCGGGCATCACCCCCACGTGCTCCAGCCTATTGAGTGGATTTCGGGTCTTGACGGTAAAAAGACTTTGTGTGCATATTCTCTCGGTAATTTTGTCCATGAACAGGACCGTGATTATAACGTGCCCGGCGGTATTCTTTCTTTTGATATCATTAAAGAGGGTGACGGACGTGGCAAGGTGGATATGCCGTCCTTTACTCCCACAGTCTGCCATTATCCCGCAAATTTCTATAACAATACAGTTTATCTCCTGAAGGATTATACAGAAGAACTTGCTAATTCCCATGCGGTCAGAACTTATTATAAGAATAGCATTTCTCTTGAAAAGTTAAAAAAGTATGTTACAGATACTATCTCTGAAGAATTTCTCACTGATTATCTGAACTGAAGGTAGTGTCAGAAAATTCTGACAGAAAGGACATTGAAAAATGAGTAGAAATAATACCTCTGTTTCTATAGTTTTGCCGTCTTATAAGCCCGACGGTAAGATGATCGATAATGTCAAATCCCTCCTTGCATCGGGCTTTGATGATATTATTGTTGTAGATGACGGCGGCGGAGAGGAATATAACAGCTATTTTGATGAGGTTCGCGCCCTTGCAGGATGTACTGTTCTCGTTCATCCCGAGAATCGCGGCAAAGGTGCGGCGCTGAAAACAGCATTTAACTGGTACCTTGCCAACAGACAGGGCAGAGGTGTTATAACAGTGGACGGCGACGGTCAGCATCGCCCTGAGGATGTTGTCCTTTGCGGAGAGAAGCTTATCAGCTCCGATCAGATCGTTCTTGGCGTCAGAGATTTTTCCGGGTCCGATGTTCCCGCAAGAAGTGCTTTCGGCAATAAATTTTCCTGCGGAGTATTCCATTTGCTTTTGGGAATGAAGATAAGCGATACTCAGACAGGTCTTCGCGCTATTCCCACAAAGTATCTTCAGGATATGTGCTGTGTAAAGGGCGAGCGATACGAATACGAGACGAATATGCTCCTTTATATGAAAAAGCATAATATGTCTTTCTCGGAGGTTAAGATTACGACTGTTTATATTGATGATAATGAGTCTTCCCATTTCAGACCCGTTAGAGATTCCGTAAGGATATACAGTCTTATACTTAAATATCTTATTACATCTCCGTTTTTGATGTTCCTCGGCAGCTCTATGATATGCTATCTGTTTGATCTTATACTGTTTATTTTGTTGGATCGCAGTCTCTCATCATTTAATGGGCTTGCCGCTATAGCTAACGGAGTGCTTCTTGCGCTCATAACCTATGGCTTCCCAAGAATTGCATCCTCTCTTTTGAATTTTTACCTGAACAGGCTTATTTTCAATAAGCAGGGTGGTTCTGTTCTTAAGACTATTATCAAATATTATATTCTTGTGGCCTTTAACCTTATGGTGGGTTCCATTGCAGTATATATTATTTCGTCTGTCTGTATGAACATCGATTTTGTTGAATCATTCTTTGCAAAGCTCTTGGGTGATTCCTCTACTACCGCAGTTAAATCAGTTGTTAAAATAGTAGTAGACGGTCTTCTTTACTTCTGCAGTTATAACGTGCAAAAGTATATCGTATTTAAAAAGGATAGTGATAATTAATGCAGCAGGATTTTAAAGAAAATTATATAAGACAGCAGCGTCAGCAGGCAGCACAAAGACAGGCGCGACTGGCAAAGATCGGCATGGGCGGAGCAGTAAAGCAACAAAGCCCCCTCTCAAGATCCGAGATGCCTCAGCGTCCTCCTGCTTCTCAGTCTCGCCCCCCTCAGAGACCCCAGCCTCAGCCTAATTCGCGGGCTCAGTCTGTTCCTCAGCCTCAGTCCCGTCCCGTACAGCGACCTGTACAGCCTGCTCCTTCTCAGCCCCGTACGGCTTCACAGCCACGCCCCGTAAGCAATTCTGCAAAGGCTTCCGGAGGCGTTCCTCAGCATCAGAGAAGAAGAGCCCAGCAGGCAGTATCAGTAAAGGCTGCTGCCGCATCAACTGCAGATACACGGGAGTTCAATGTATCTGATCTAACAGCAACAGATGCGGATACTGTAGCAAAGTATTCCTCTGATAATGTAAAGACAAAGAAAATACCTGTGATCACTGATTCAGGATTTTCAAAGCCTTTGGCGGAACCTGAGAGCTATGCAGGGTTTGACAGAGCGGTAACACAGCAGTTTTCCATTTCCGAGGTTCGAATGGCATCTGTAAATGACGGAGATGAGACATCATCTGACGCAGACAGCATTGCTATCTATGCCCCTACAAAAAAGATATCGATTCCCGCCGGTTCAACTGCACGTGCTTCGGTTTCTAGGGGCGAGAATTATGCTCCAACGAAGGTTATTGGCGGCTCCCCCTCTTCAGTTAAGGTTGCAGAGGATGACAGCGATGTGAAGATCGCTCCTTCCTCCCGTCCTGTAAAGGCGGCGGCTCCGAAACAGGTGCCTGTAAGAAAAAATGAAGCCTCTGAAGTTCCTTACGGAGCATCAAGACCCAAAAGTCAGCCTGTAAAGTCTGTTTCCTACGGGGGATCACCTGCTTATTCTTCCAGAAGAAGGCCTTCTCCTTCCGATGATGATATATTCAAAAAGGAACTTTCCGACAGTGAAAGCCGCGCTATGATGTTTGCTCTCACGGGAAAGGCTGAAAGCCCTGATGACGGTGGGGACGTGGATATTATCAATCTCGGCCGTATTTCAGCTCCTAAAAAGAAGAAAGAGGAAGAAAAGAAAAAGCGCTCTGTCGGTAAATATATAGGCAGATTTTTTGCTGCTGTCGGTGCGTTTCTTCTGTTTTTTGTTATTGCGGTTTTTGCAACTGTCGGAACTATTGCTCACGGCCCCAGTGAGACTCTCAGAGATCTCCTTGTAAACTCTGCAATGCAGGCAAGCGCAACAAAATGGGTTCCTTATCTTTTCCTTTCCGAGGATACTGTCAGCAGTATTCTTGACAAAAGTGAAGAGGTGGTTGAGGACAAGATATCTCTTGATGACTATAATGATTCTGTTATAAACGAGGATGAGGATGAATGGGCAAATGCTGTTGACGGTATGATATTTGAAACTGTTAACGGTTCTACCTTTAAAGCATATGTCCTTCTTGTTAAGGATCCCTCACGTGTGTTTGTTGGCACGTCTGTGGATGATTATGATAAGGCAACATCAGGCATTGATGTGTTCCAGGCTGCCAAACGTTACGGCTCTGTTGCATGTATAAACGGTGGAGAGTTCCTCGATAACGGCGGCTTTGGTACCGGCTTTAAGCCCATGGGACTTACTTATTCCGAGGGTCAGTGCGTAAATGATGACGGCTCAAAGAAAACATTCCTTGGTCTTACTTATGAAAACGAGCTTATTGTCCGCGAGAGTATGACTAAAAAAGAGGCTGATGAGCTTGGTATCCGTGATGCTGTGTCCTTTCAGAACGGCAATACCCTTATTCAGAAGAACGGAGATGAGATCACTGTTCACTATCAGGACGGAAACACCGGTACAGCCCAGAGAACCGGTATCGGTCAGAGAGCTGACGGAACCATCATTCTTGTGGTAACAGATGGCAGAAGCGCATCAAGCCTTGGCGCAACTCATAATGATATGATCGATCTCATGATGTCATACGGTGCAGTATCCGCAGGTCTTGTGGACGGAGGATCCTCCTCTCTTATGTATTATGAGGACTATTATAATAAGTACGACTATGATTTTTCTAAGCTTGATGAGTATCAGCAGAAGGGACTTGTAAATAACTACAAGGCATTTACAGAGCCCAGAAAGATCCCCACATTCATAATGGTTGATCCTTTGAAGGAGGGTGAATAATATGGCTGTGAAGAAAAAAATGGCGGGATTCTGGAAAGCGTTTATCGCAGTTACTGTTATCCTCTTTATTGCCCTCGGCGCATGGCTCGTTTTCCTTTACGGATGGCTTGGCGATTATGAAGCTCATCAGCCTAAATATCTTGCTGAAGATACTTTCAGAGAGCATTTTGAAAATTTTGATCCACGCGAGTATGTGAAGCTTTGCAATATGGATTCGGAGAGTCTTGAAACCGAGGATAATATTGTGGAATATCTTGAATCTGTAACTAAGGATAAGAAAATAACATATAAGAGAGTTTCCTCGGGTATGGATTCTGGTTATAAGTATATTGTTCTTGCAGGTGATGATGAGGTGAGATTTGCTTCATTTATCCTTTCCGAAGATACTGAGAAGAGCGCTAAGTTTAAAAATTACTGCGCAAATTCCTTTGAATATTATACTGATGCTAAAAATACCGTTACTGTCGAGGTTCCCAAGGGATATACAGTAAAGATCAATTCCAAAGCGCTTACAGAATCGTATATTACGGAGGACGATATTAAGACCGAGTCCTGCGACTATATGCCTGAAGGTGTTTTGGGACTTTACTACACAAAATATACGGTTAAGGGACTTATAGATACTCCTTCGGTTGAGGTGATCTCTCAGGACGGCACAGCAGCTGAGATCGATACCGATAACAATTCATATAAAGCTTTGCCGATATATGATTCTGCTCTTGCAGATAAATATACGGACTGGATCCTCGAGGGAGTAGAGAAGTATGCTAAATACAGCCAGTATGACTCTAATGTCAACGTTACAGGCTTTAATCAGGTAGCTCCTTTCTTTGATCCCGATTCCGAGCTTTATGAGAGTATCAAAACAATGGATAATATGTTTGTTATCCATTATGATAAATATGAGTTCACTGATATGGAGGCAAGTGAGTTTTACAGCTACGATGAAAGCACATTCTCTTGCCGAGTACAGTATACACAGAAGCTTTATAAGGGTAATGACCTATATGACGACTTTGTGGATCAGACTCTTTATCTGCGACTGGTGGACGGAGAATACCGTATTTACGAAATGAAAGTAAACTGACAGGAGAGTACGATAATGATACCTTATTTTCCCGATGCAATACAAAACTGGGATGTTTCTGTACTGAACTGGATACAGGAAAATATAGCAAATCCTGTTCTCGATACATTCTTTTCAATTGTTACCCATCTTGGAGACGGCGGAATATTTTGGATCGCAATAGCTGTTGTAATGCTGTTTTTTAAGAAAACAAGAAAAGCGGGCATAACAATGGGTGTTGCACTGATCCTTGGCCTGATCCTTGGTAACGGCTTGCTCAAAAATGTTATCGGTAGAGTTCGCCCCTTCAATCTTGACGGCGCATATGGCTCCATGATGACAGTTGAGGATCTTCTTGTTAAAAAACCCGGTGACAATTCTTTCCCCTCAGGCCATACTTTGGGAAGCTTTGAGTCGGCTTTCGTTCTGCTCATCAGGGACAAGAGATTTGGTATCCCTGCGGCAATAATTGCAACATTTGTTGCAATTTCAAGGGTTTACCTCTATCTCCATTATCCCACAGATATTTTTGGCGGCATACTTCTTGCGGCATTCAATGCTATCCTTGCTGTAATCATTGTCAATGCTGTTTACAGATTTTTTGAGAATAAGAAGAAGCTCAAGCTCAATAAGTGATTAAGAAAACCTTGCAGAACTCTGTTCTGCAAGGTTTTTTAGTATAAGATGGGATGTTGAACAGATAAATTAGGGTTTAACGGTGAGGTAATCCGCCCTACGGGTTAAAGGCAGCACATAAACCTGAATTTAAAAAAGATATAACGAAAAAAGAGCACCTGCGATGCAGATGCTCTTTAAATTTAGTAATTATTCAATAGAAATAATATAGCTGTATACAGGCTGGCCGCCGTCGAGAACCATGATCTCAACTCCGGGGAACTTTTCCTGCATGATCTCAGCTACGTGGTTTGCTTCCTCTTCGTTTGCGCCCTCGCCGTAGAGAACTGTGATGATGGAAGCACTGTCTACCTTTTCAAAGAGGTTTTCAAGACAAGCAACTCTGTCTTCGGATGTGCTAACGATCTTTCCGTTATAAAGACCGAGAGTTTCGCCGGCCTTGATAGCGGTATCACCGATCTCGGTATCTCTTACCGCATATGTGGAGGAAAGAGTTGTAACGTTGGCTACAGCTTCCTTCATTGCGGCAATATTATCCTCCAGCTCTGCGCTTTCGTCAAAGGTGAGCATTGCAGCGATACCTTCGGGAACGGAAACAGTCTCGATAACAACGACCTTTCTGGAGTCGACTATACGAGATGCCTGCTCACTTACCATATAGATATTCTTGTTATTGGGAAGAACGAATACGATCTCAGCAGGGGTTGCTTCAATAGCGCTGACAATATCGTCGGTAGAGGGATTCATTGTCTGTCCGCCGGAAACTATGCTGTCTGCTGCAAGGTCTGTAAAGAGATCGCGGATACCGTCACCCATGCAAACGGTAACAAATCCGTATTTCTTCTCGATTTCAACAGGGCCGGCAGCAACTACAGCTTCCTCAACGGTATCTTCTGCAGGAGCCTCTTCAGCCTGACTCTCGTTTGAGAGATTGGAGTGCTGATGCTTCATGTTCTCGATCTTAACTGTGTAGAGAGAACCGTAGCGGAGAGCTTCTGTAAGCACCTTACCGGGCTTGTTTGTATGAACATGGAGCTTAATGATCTCGCTGTCATCAACAAATACAACGCTGTCGCCAAGCTTCATTATGAACTGATGAAGGGCATCTGCAGTATCCTCGCCCTTATACTTATCGCTCTTTGTTACGATACACTCTGTGCAGTAAGCGTATTTGATATCATCAGTGTTAAAGTTTGAGAAATCAGCAGCGGGAGCGATAGCGGGCTTTGCACCTTCAACAGCTGTAACAGGGTTACCCTGAAGTGCCTTAACCATACCCTCCATAACAGCGAGGAATCCTGCGCCGCCGGAGTCAACGACGCCTGCCTGCTTGAGCTGAGGAAGCATATCAGGTGTTTTCTGAAGAGTTTCGTCTGCAGCCTTATACATGAAGGGGAAGAGCTCGGTAACATCTCTGATGACACCTTTCTGGTAGGCATCCTCTGCAGTTTCTGTCATAACGCGCATAACTGTGAGAATAGTACCTTCAGTGGGGTTCATTACAGCCTTATAAGCCTCGGAAACACCGCGCTTGAAACCTTCGATGATCTCATCGCAGTCTGCACTTGTAACATCCTTCCATGCCTTTGCAATACCTCTGAAGAAAAGGGAAAGGATAACGCCGGAGTTGCCGCGCGCGCCTCTGAGCATGAGGTTGGCTGCCTTCTGAGCTGATTCGTTGAGGGGACCTTCAAATTTTGTATAGTCTCCGCGAACACCGCTCATAGTAAGGCTCATATTGATTCCGGTATCGCCGTCGGGAACAGGGAATACGTTGAGATTATTTACTATTTCTTTGTTATTGTCAAGACAGCATGCTGCCGAGACCACCATATCACGGTATATAGAACCTACAATTTTCATTGGTCAATTCCTTTATATAATAATAAATTATAAGTGTCAGCGTTCGCTTCCGAGGAAGAAGAGTGCAAGAGTGCCGGGGCCGGAGTGTGCACCGATAACGGGGCCGATACAGCCAACGTTTACCTCAATGGGATTAAACTTTTCACGAATTACCTTTGCAAGCTCGAGTGCCTCATCCTCGCAGTCACCGTGGCTGATGTACATTTTCTGAGTTTCAGGGGAAACAACAGTTTTTTCGCAAGCCTTAACGAGACCGTCGATAGAAGCCTTTCTGCCTCTTGCCTTGCCGATGCTGATAAGCTTACCTGCATCATCTACATGAAGAAGGGGCTTGATGGAAAGCATAGAACCAACAACTGCAGTAGCGGCAGAAACTCTACCGCCTCTCTTGAGGAAGAAAAGATCGTCAACTGTGAACTGGTGAGAAAGCTTGAGCTTATTGTCCTCAAGCCAGTCTCTGACTTCCTCGATTGTCTTTCCCTCGTTCTTCATATCGACAGCGATATGAACAAGCATACCGAGGCCGAGAGAAGCGCAAAGAGAATCTACAGCATAGAACTTAACGTCGGGGTATTCCTCGGAAAACTCAGAGCAAGCGAGTCTTCCTGTGGAAGCTGTGCTGGAAAGACCGGAAGAAAATCCGATATAAAGAACATCAGTGCCGGCTTTAGCATACTCCTCGAGAACCTTAGAGAAATCGTCAAGGTTTGCAGCGGAAGTAGTAGCCTTGCTTCCGGAACGAAGAGCACTGTAGAATTCCTTAAGGTCTGCTTTATCGCCGGGGATAGGTTCTCCGTCGTCCATTGTATAGCTGAGAGGAACGATTCTGATGCCCCACTCCTTTGCGATTTCATTAGTGAGGTCACTTCCGGAGTCGGTTATAATTACATATTCATTTGCCATTTTTACCACCTGTTTCTTTTTGATAGGGATGGAATGATAGAGCTAAGGATAAGCCGAGTAAATTCAGCTTAAAAAATAGCAATATCAACGAGTTTGATTGATACTTATTTGCATATTTATCCAATATACGTGATTATTATAGCATACAAATATCTCAAATGTCAATGTTTTTTATTATATGAGTGCTCGCCATAAAATAACTTGTTGCTTGACTTACAAATCCTGTATGATATAATTATAAAAAATCGGAGTGAAAACATATATGGAATATACAGTCAGAGAAATAATAGAACCGAGCGAGATCGAAATGCAGGGTATAATTCGCCTTTGGAATTCGTCCTTTGGAGACAGCGAAGAGTTTATTCGCTCATTTTATGAAAAAATGCCCATACATTCTACAATATGCATAATAGCAGAAGATATACCCGTATCGATGTCGGTGCTGATTTCAGTGGGAAGCGGTTATTACGGATATGCTGTTTGTACCTTTGAGGAGTATCGCGGACGCGGTTTGTGCAGAAGGATTCATGAATATATAAAAGAGAAATGCAAAAGGGAAAACAGGGAATATTTTATTCATCCTGCAGATTCCTCTCTTGAAGTCTTTTATAAAAAACTTGGCATGACTCCCGTTCTTTCTTCCTATGAGGTCAGATGCATTTCATACAATGGAGAGAAAGTGAGGCAAATTCCTGCCCCTGAATACATGAGAATACGTGATTTGTTTTTCGGCGGTTACAGATACTATCCATGGAGTGAGAGCGCACTTTCTTTTATGTCAGAAAACGGCATTGAATTTTATTATGCTGATATTGACGGATTTGAATGTGGGGCTGCAGTTGATGGAGGCAGGGTGATAGAGCTGTGCGCACCTGATCATCTTATGGGAAAGGCGGCATCTGCATTTATACCTGATACCGAAATAACAGGATATGTCAGATTTTTAACAGAGCACAATCATATGGATGAGACTGCCCTCATGAGTTTCAGCGGAGAATATGCCTATTTCAATCTCTTCTTTGAATAGTTTGCTCATTTTTCCGATATTAATAAAAATATGTTTTCCATACTTCATTTTATTGGATTATTATCTTTATGTAAGAGCAGTTTGCTCAAATAAAAAAACTTGCAAAAGCGAGATAATCGCTTTTGCAAGTTTTTTATTATTTTGCCATATTCGCAATATTCTGCATAATGGTGCCCACGGTATCCATTGTGCTGACAGCTTTTTCACGAATACCCTGGGGCTTTTTCTTTTTTGTAGTCATCATTACTGCGGCTGCAGTGCCTATGGCGCTTCCGATGACCATTCCGCAGGCGATATACTTCGCAAGGTTTTGCATATCGTTATTTCTGGACATATATTTACCTCTCATTTTTAGTGTGAAATCTGCTCACACTAATATTGTCCCGTAAAGAGAGATTAATATATGTGGAAATTTGAGTTATTTTCTGTTCTGGCGAAGAATTTCGTAGGATAGAACAGATGCGGCTGAAGCTGCTGAAAGAGAACCGGCAAATTCGCGCCCGTAATCAAGGCGTACTACAGTATCGGCACAAGATAGGACTTTAGCGGAAATACCTCGTTTTTCGCCTCCGACTATAAGAAATACAGGCTTTTTCAGGTCTGCATCAAAGGCGGAAACGGAGTCGCGAATTCCTGCGCATACTACTTTTATACCAAAGGATTTAAAAAACGCGCATGCATCCTCGCCTTCTGAAATATAAAGGGGCAGAAGCTCAGAGGCTCCTGCTGAAGAGCGGCAGACAATGCCTGCGGCGCTCATCCAGTTGCGGGGCGTAAGTATGATTCCGTCAGCTCCTGCTGCGTATATCGTGCGAAGTGCGTAGCCGAAATTGTAGGGATCCTCAATGCCGTCTATCATTACGTAAAATCCGTCGCTTTTGGGAGTGAGATCAGAAAGAGGCGGTATTGTTCTGTCTGAGCAGATTGCTATTATACCTCCGTGGGAATTACCGGTTGTCATATTTTCTATGGTTTTTTCATCGGTATATTCCATGGAAAAGCCCATCTCACGACTTCTGTGACTTAAAAAATCGATCTGACGTTTCTTCGAGGATGCTTTATCCTTATCGATAAAAATTTGCTCGATTTTTCTGTATCCGCCGTTGATAACTGCGGAGATAGAGGTCATACCCTCAAATACAAGAGATTCTCCCTGGCGGGATTCTTCTTTTTTCATATTTCACCTTTAACAGTAGGAAACGCTAAAGCTCTTTTGAAAAGGCTTTGCGTTTTCTTTTTAATTAAAGGCTGTTGCACAAAGGTGCAACAGCCTTCTCTTTATTTATCTGTGATCATTTTGAGGTAAGCATTGATAAATCCGTCAATGTTACCGTCCATAACGCTCTGGATGTTACCGTCCTCGTAGCCGGTTCTTGTATCCTTTGCGAGAGTGTAGGGCATAAATACGTAAGAACGGATCTGAGCACCCCACTCGATGTTTGTCTTATTACCGGTAATATCCTCGATCTTTTCAAGCTTTTCTCTCTGCTTTATCTCCATAAGCTTGGATTTCAGCATCTTGAGAGCTGTTTCCTTGTTCTGGAGCTGGCTTCGCTCTGTCTGGCATCCTACAACGATACCTGTAGGAATGTGAACGATACGGATAGCGGAGTCTGTCTTATTAACGTGCTGACCGCCCGCACCGCTGGAGCGATGGGCTGTGATCTCGAGATCCTCATCACGAAGCTCGATGGAGTTATCATCCTCAAATTCGGGAAGAACTTCTACTGATGCAAAAGAGGTATGGCGGCGGCCTGAACCGTCATAGGGAGAAACGCGAACAAGTCTGTGAACGCCGTTTTCACTCTTAAGATATCCGTATGCGTTAATACCCTCGATCATAATGGTGGCAGACTTGATGCCGGCTTCTTCGCCGTCAAGCCAGTCGATAAGCTTAACGTTATAGCCGTGGGATTCGCCCCAACGTGTGTACATACGGTAAAGCATCTGAGCCCAGTCCTGAGCCTCGGTACCGCCTGCGCCGGGGTGGAAGGAGAGGATAGCATTATTATGGTCGTATTCTCCTGAGAGAAGAACCTCGATACGCATTCTTTCTTCTTCTGCCTCGATTTCGTAAACCTCGTTAAGGATCTCATCCTTCATGGTTTCATCGTTAGCTTCTATAGCAAGCTCGCAGAGGGTTATAGCATCCTCAAGCTTTGCCTCAAGGCTCTCGAATTTCTCGATCTTATCCTTAAGCTGCTTTGTTTGTCTGAGTATCTTTCCGGAATTATCCTGGTCATTCCAGAAGTCAGGCTCAAGGGCTTTCTTTTCAAGCTCTGCTGCCTCTGCTCTCAGGTCATCAACTCTGAGGGCGTTGCCCAGCTCCTCAACATCTGCTCTGAAGTTCGTTAATTTGTGCTTAGCTTCTTCAATTTCAATAATCATTGTATACCTCAATTATCAATATCTATAAATTCAAGCTTGGGAATGGAGTATGGCTTAGGGGGAAGGCGCTTTATGGGATCATAAGAAAAGCTTTTGCAGGTATATCTTTTGGGAACAACACCGTTTTTGGAGCAAAGCATTTTTTCTTCATCACAAAGAGCTTCCGCTTTTTCACAAAATGCGCATATACGCTCTGCTTTGTCTATTCTCATGTATCTCACCTACTTTCATACTCAGTATATTATATTAAATAAATCAGCACAAATCAAGGTGTTTTCACATTTTATATTCCGTAACTACGGATTTTATCAAAAAAATATAAAGAAAAAGTGATGCAAGGGCTGTTGGAGCGGGGGACATAAAAAGCACGGAAGCTTCATCATAAAACGAAGGGAAGGCTCCGACAGGGGCGGTTTTGCAGATGGGGATAATGGAAAAAAGCCCTGTAAGTATACCTTGTACAGCCTTTGTGGCAACACATCGCTTGAGCGAAAGTCCTGCGGGGGAGGTAAATGCCGCAGTCTGGCAGAAAACAGATATACCGGAAAAACCCACAGAGAGGCCGCATAGAAAACGTCCCCGGCTTCCGCCTATAAGGGCTGCAGTTCTGGCCCCTCCCGTAAACTCAAGTATTGCCGAGAAAATATTTGCGCCATCTTCCGATATCTTTGTAATAAAAGGCACAGCAAATCCCGATACTACTGAAAAGAATACAATAAAACCGCATACCGTTAAAACAGATGTTGTTGAATCCTTGACGGCAGAGAAAAATCCGGGATATTTGATCTTTTCAGGCTTTGTTTTCTTTCGCGGACTTTTGTACGGGAGCAGCAATCTGTTAACAATAAAGGATGAAATACACGAGGAAACGAGCTGAAAGAAATATAATTGCCATCCGAATGGGGCGCTTTTGAAAAAAGAAGCCCCTATAACTGATACAATAAATGAGGGCCCGGTATTATTTGCAAATGAGATAAGCACCTCGGCTTCTGTTTTTGTAAGTGCATTACACTTATACATATCCACTGCTGTCTTTGCGCCTACGGGAAAACCGCAGACAGCGCCGAGAATTATAGGTGCAGATGCACATTCGGGAAGGCTTACGAGCCGGGATATGGGCAGAGCTTTTCCCAAATAATAAGCTGCTTTGCTGGATATTATCATTTGTGAGATGACCATATAGGGAAAGAGGGAAGGGATAACTGAAAGTGTGCATACCTTGAGTGCATCCCTTGCATATTCTGTCGCCCTTGAAGAAAAGACGGTCAGTATTACGGCTGCGCAAAAAAGCGCTGATACTATTATAAATTTTGTGGCTTTTTTCAAAATATACCTCTTATGTAATAATTTACAGGACTTTTCATAAAATTTATATGCCCGGAAAAATATATTAATTCACGGAGTAGATATGAGAGATAAATTCAGAAAGCTGAAAGATTATTTAATGCAGAAAACAGAAAATGCGATGAGCCTTGAAGTATATGCATGCGAAGAACTTCTCGTTACGGGATGCACATCCCTTATGGATTTTGATGAAAACGCAGTCACTGCGGATACGGTAAACGGTGTTGTTAAGATCAACGGCTGTGGACTTACGGTAACTGCATTCAGGGCGGATCTTCTTTTTGTGCGCGGGAAGGTTACGGGAATTGAGTTTGGGGGAGAGATATGAATCTGCATTGGTTATTCGGAGAGGTGGGGCTTAAATTCAAAAATGAAGATAAGCAGAAGGTTTTTCTCGTTATCTCGATGATCGATACTCCTTTCAGAAAACTTGAATACGGTAAGGAATATTTCAGTATTCGTATTCCGCTGATCTACTATAAATCTATGAGATCGGTTTGCGAAAGTGAAGCGCTGACCTTTGAAAAAACAAAGGTATTCGGCATTCCGTCACTTATATACAGATACAGAAAAAGAGTCGGACTTCTTTTGGGATTTTTACTTGCATCTGCAATGATATGGCTGTCGGGAAAGGTCATATGGTGTGTTCGCGTGGAGGGCAACAGCACAGTGCCGGATAAAGAGATCATAGATACTCTTGAGAGTCTGGGATGCGGTGTGGGCGATATGTATGAGAATATCGATTTTGACAGACTTCATAACAGCTTTCTTATGGAGTGTAAAGATATAGCATGGATCGCTGTGAACATGAACGGTAACCATGCAAACGTCGAAGTCCGTGAAACTGAAAAAGGGGAGAAAGAAGAGGAAGGCGGGTTTTATAATATTATAGCCTCGGAGTCAGGGCAGATAGAAAGGATCGCAGAGATCGAGGGAAAGCCGGTCATTCAAAGGTTTGATACTGTAGTAAAGGGAGAGCTTCTTATAAGCGGAGCAATATCATATAAGCAGGAAACTCAATCGCGCTTCGAAAGCGCAGCGGGAAGTGTTTTTGCAAAGGTTAACCGATCTTTTGAGGTGAAAGTACCTGTAAATCGTGAAGTGAGGGTATATACAGGTGATAAAAGAGAAGAAAACACTGTAAGATTTTTTAAATTAAGGATAAATCTTTTCAGAAAGTGTGGAATTTCATATGAGCTTTGTGATAAAATAACTGTGTATAAACAAATTCACTTATTTGACACGGTACCTCTTCCTCTGTACTTACATAAAACGGTTTACAGCGAATACAGTCTTAAAAATACAGTCCTGACAGAGAAAGAGGTAAGAGATCTTGCAATAGCGGAGTATCGCCGGAGGCTCACAGAGGTTCTCGGTGATGCGGAGCTTATCTCAAAATCGGTAACGGAGGACTTTGACGGAGAATACTTTACCGTTAATTGTGAGATATATTGCCTTGCGGATATTGCAAAAAAGGTCCCCCTTGTCATAGAAGAAAATAAAGACAGAGAAACGGAAAAATAATGGCACAGAAAACAGTCAGTATTCAAAACAGTGAGATAACGCTTCGTATATTCGGCAGCTTTGACCGCAATATCAGAAGAATTGAAGAAGCCTTCGGCGTCCGTATCTATAACCGCGGACAGGGGGATGACGGAGCGGATAATATTGTCGTTGAGGGAAACGAGGCAGATGTGGTGCTGGCGGCAAGCTCTCTTGAGCAGCTCAGAAAGGTTGCTCTTATGAATGAGTCTATCCCCGAGCAAACTGTTGATTATGTTATCAATATGGTGTCCTGCGGCAAGGTGGAGGAGCTTTCCGCCCTGTCGGGAGACTGCATTTGCATCAGTGCAAAGGGAAGACCCATAAAGTCAAAGACTGTAGGACAGAAAAAATACGTAGACGGTATAAAGAAGAATACTATAACCTTCGGTATCGGTCCTGCAGGTACCGGTAAGACCTTCCTTGCCGTGGCCATGGCGGTAAAGGCGCTCCGTGCCCATGAGGTTACGAGAATAATCCTCACCCGTCCCGCTGTTGAAGCAGGAGAGAGACTGGGATTTCTTCCCGGCGACCTTCAGCAGAAGATCGACCCCTATCTCAGACCTCTTTACGATTCTCTTTATGAGATGCTCGGTATGGAAACCTGCGCCCGTCTTATGGAGAAGATGACAATTGAAATAGCCCCTCTTGCATATATGAGAGGCCGAACTCTGGATGATTGCTTTATAATCCTCGATGAGGCTCAGAATACTACTCCCGAACAAATGAAAATGTTCCTTACCCGTCTCGGCAACGGCTCAAAGGCGGTGGTAACAGGTGACCTTACTCAGACAGACCTGCCTTTCGGACAGAAATCCGGCCTTGCGGAGGCAGTCAATATATTGCGCGGAATCGATGATATTGCTATTCATGAGTTTTCGGACAGAGATGTGGTACGCCACAGACTTGTTCAGCAGATCATCCTTGCATACGAGAAAAATGCTTCTCAAAAGCGTGCTTATAAGGTTGAGAGAAGGGAGACTAAAAAATGAAGCTGAAAGCTTATTTTACAAATGAACAGGATAAATATCCTGCAGGCATTGCTCTCAGAAATCTTATCAAGCGTGCCGTTGTCGCAACTCTCAGGTATGAGAGCTTTGACCGGGACTGCGAGGTTTCTGTAACCTTTACAGATAATGAAGGCATCAGAGAATTAAACCGTGATTACAGGGAAAAGGACAGCCCGACAGACGTGCTTTCATTTCCCATGTATGATATTCGCTCGGGAGATACTCCCGACGAGGGATTTCCCTGCGAGCTTGGAGATATCGTTCTTTCTCTTGAGAGAGCGGCGGCTCAGGCGGAGGAGTTCGGTCATAGCTTTAAGCGTGAGGTAGCTTTTCTCACAGTTCATTCAACTCTCCATCTCCTCGGATACGATCATGAGATCTCCCCCGAGGATGATGAGGATATGCGTCGTCGACAGAAGGACGTAATGGAAATATTAAAAATAACAAGAGACTGAAAAGGAATTGAAAAAATGACAAAGACAGCTTTTATTGCAATAGTAGGCAGACCTAACGTAGGTAAATCCACACTTATGAACGCCCTTCTCGGTGAGAAGGTAGCTATAGTTTCATCAAAGCCCCAGACAACGAGAAACCGTATTATGGGTATTCTCACAGAGGGCGAAAACCAGTTCGTTTTTCTTGATACACCCGGTATCCATAAGGCAAAGACAAAGCTCGGAAATTATATGATGAAGAGCGTTCGCTCCTCTTTGGGTACTGCAGATGCGGTTATTCTTATTGCAGATGCAGGAAAAGCTCCCGGCGAGATCGAGCGCAGTATCTGCGAAAAGGTAAAGGCAGACGGCCTTCCCGCTATGCTGGTTCTTAATAAGATCGACCTTGTTGACCGTACAGCCGTTGCCGAGACAATCGCTCAGTATGCCGCGCTTTACGATTTTGATGCATTTGTTCCCGTAAGTGCTCTTAAGGGCAGAAATCTTGAGGATGTTATGCAGGAGGCTGAAAAGTTCCTTTACGAGGGCGAATGGTTCTTTGAAGAAGATATGATAACAGACCAGCCCGAGAAGCAGATCGCTGCGGAGATCATCAGAGAAAAGATGCTGAGAACTCTTTCCAAGGAGATCCCTCACGGATCAGCAGTAGTTATCGAGGAGTTTAAGGAGGAAGAGGATCTTCTTTCCATACGCGCTGAGATATACTGTGAAAAGGAGTCACATAAGGGAATAATCGTTGGTAAGGGCGGAGAAATGCTTAAAAAAATCGGCTCTTATGCACGAGAAGACCTTGAAGAGTTTTTCGGCATGAAGGTTTATCTTAACCTTTGGGTAAAGGTTAAGGAGAACTGGCGCGATAACGAATTTAACCTTAACAGCTTCGGATTTAACCCGAAAAACCTTGACTGATGGAACGTATAACCGTTCATGGACTTAACGTCCGTGAAACAGAAACGGGAGAATATGATAAGATCATAACTCTCGTAACGCAGGAGATGGGTAAGATAACAGTTACGGGCAAGGGCGTCAAAAGCCTAAAAAGCCGACACATGGTTGCGTGTCAGCCATTTGCCTATTCTACGTTTGTCTTAAAGAAATCAAAGAAGTTTTGGTACATAGAAGAAAGCGAATGTATCGAATGCTTTTACGGTCTCAGGGCGGATCTGGACAGGCTTGCACTTTCGGCATATGTCTGCGATGTGCTTTGCGATGTAAGTGTGGAAAACGCTCCGGATGCTCAGCTCTTGCGTCTTACACTTAATACTCTCTATGCCATAAGTTCAAGAACAGATGTGCCTCTTTCGAAGATAAAGGCAGCGTTTGAGCTGAGAATGGCTGCCGAATGCGGATTTTGTCCTGAACTTTCCTTTTGTGATGTTTGCGGATGCGAGCCTTCGGGGGATATATATCTGGATGTTATGAACGGCAGACTTCTTTGCTTTGATTGTAAGCCCCGCGCGGAGAAGGAAGAAGAGCTTATAGAGGGAACTGCAAGACTTTATTATATTATTACGAGGGATGTGCTCATGGCAATGAGATATATAATCTCCTGCCCGCAGGCGAAGATACTGTCTTTTAACCTTGATGAGGATGGAATGTATATTCTCGGAAAGGTTACGGAAGGATATCTCGTCAATCATCTGGAGCATCCCTTCAGCACACTTGACTTTTATAAATCTATACTGATATGAACGAAAAAAATATTTATACACTTGAATTTAATAAAATACGTGAGCTTCTCAGTGCTAAGGCACTGACGGAGGGCGCAAAGGAGATGGCGCTGAGACTCCTTCCGTCTGATGATGAGGATGAGGTCAGACTGAGGCAGAGAAGATGCGCTGATGCCAAGCGCCTTGCGGGACAGAAGGGAAATCCTTCCTTCGGTTCCGTCCGCGATGTGACGGCGGCTCTTGAGCGTGCGGATAAGGGAGCAACACTTTCAACAAGAGAGCTTCTTGACTGTGCGAATGTGCTTCGGACATCCCGCGGACTTCTTGAATATATCAAGAGCGACCGTAAGTTTGAGACAAGCCTTGATGAAATATTTATGCGCCTTTCGGTTCATAAAAAGATTGAGGATAATATATACCGTGCAATCATCTCTGAGGATATGATTGCCGATGAGGCGAGCGCCGAACTTGCTGATATTAGACACAGGATAAGAAAGACAAATGCAAAAATTGCCGATCTTATGCAAAAGTATACCATGGGCGGCTCATTCTCGAAGTATCTTCAGGAAAATATTGTGACCACCCGCGGAGGAAGATTTGTAATTCCCGTTAAGAGTGAATACCGAAATGAGGTAAAGGGTCTTGTTCATGATACCTCTGCCTCCGGAGCAACACTTTTTATCGAGCCTATGAGCGTTGTTGAAGCCAATAATGAGCTCAGAGAGCTTCAGAGCCGTGAGGAATTTGAGATAGACCGTATTCTTGCAGATCTTTCAGCTCAGGTTTCCTCCGTCAGCGGACTTATTCGCCTCAATTATTCAAATATTACACTTCTTGCTTTTTGTTTTGCATGCTCCGAGCTTGCATATGCTATGAATGCCGTGGAGCCTGAGATCAATCCGAGAGGCGTTGTCAGATTAGAGAAATGCCGTCATCCCCTGATTGCGGAGGGAAAGGCCGTTCCCGTAACCATTGAGGTCGGCGGCGAGTGGTCTATGCTCGTTATCACAGGTCCCAATACGGGAGGAAAAACCGTATCACTTAAAACCCTGGGACTTTTCTCCATGATGGCTCAGGCAGGTCTTCAGCTCCCTTGCGAGAATGCGACAGTACGTGTATTTGACGAAATTTTCTCCGATATCGGTGATGAGCAGTCTATTGAGCAATCTCTTTCCACATTCTCATCTCATATGGTCGGTATCGTAAATATTTTAAATGATATGACAGATCGCTCTCTCGTTCTTTTCGATGAGCTTGGTTCGGGAACAGACCCTGTTGAGGGTGCGGCACTGGCAATGTCCATACTTGAAGAAGTGTTTGAGCGCGGAGCCCTCTGCGCTGCAACTACCCACTATGCAGAGCTTAAGGCATTTGCGCTGGAAAGAGATGGAATATGTAACGCTTCCTGCGAATTTAATGTTGATACGCTTAAGCCTACTTATAAGCTTATCATGGGAACTCCCGGTAAATCAAATGCTTTTGCTATTTCCGAAAAGCTTGGTATTCCCGAAAAGATAGTAGACCGCGCTAAGGGATATGTTGATTCGGGCAGCCGCAGCTTTGAGGCAGTTATTGAAAAGCTTGAGGCTGAAAGATATCATCTCGAGGCGGAGCTTGAAAAAGCTGAGGCGCTTCGCCGCGAATATGAAGAATATAAGAAAAATGCCGAGGCAGAGCTGGAAAGACGCCTTGGAAACGCAGAGCGCGAGGCTGAAGAAGCTAAGAAAAAGGCCCGTCAGATAATAGACAGTGCAAGAGCAACAAGCGATTATATCCTCAAGCAGCTTGATGATGCAAAGAAAGCTAAGGATGCAGAGAACTTCGGAGATAAGATATCCGATGCCAAGAAGAATATAAAAAGCTCTGTCCGTGATTACAGACAGAGCAATACCGAAGAGGAAAAGGATGACGGATATGTTCTTCCGAGACCTCTTAAAAAGGGCGATGACGTTATCCATCGCACTCTCGGCACAAAGGGTACTCTTATTGAGGATCCCGATAAAAAGGGAAATGTCACCGTTCAGATGGGAATTATGAAAACAAAGCTGAACGTTTCACAGCTGAAGCTTGTCGAAGGTGCCACCGTTACGGATAACGGCAAAAAGAGCGCCGCTAAAACCTACCGACAGACAATTTCCAAAAACTTCAAGCCTGAGCTTGACGTTCGCGGTATGATCGGAGACGATGCCTGCTTTATGGTAGACAGATATCTTGATGATGCCGTCATCGCTCAGATTTATTCTGTAACTGTTATCCACGGTAAAGGAACGGGCGCTCTGAGGTCTGCTATCTGGAGCTTCCTCAAAAAGGATAAAAGAGTTGCTTCCTTCAGGGCAGGTCAATACGGCGAGGGTGACTTCGGCGTTACCGTAATTGACCTGAAGCATAAATGATCATTCTTTTGATGTGTTGTTTGCTTTGGGCATTTCAAATCCCTGAATAAATCCGTCGATATCTGAGGAGCAGATATCTCCGCCAATGACGCGGCTTTTGTATACAATAATGTTAGCATAAACGGTACCGTCGTAATCGGGATAATTTGTTATCTCGTATGTAAAGCGCTGTACCGTTTTGCCTTTGTATTTGGAAAGATCGAGTCCCTGAGCCTTCTGGATTTCATTGTATGAGTTCATGATCTTATCAAAATCCCGGGGGATCTGTACTTCCACTTCTTCTATACAGTTTTCGGATACCTCCCAACCGAACTGACGCAGAAAGTCAAGACGGGAGCTTTCTGTCTTTATTCTGTCGTAGCTGACAGTCTCCTTGCCCTCAAATATACTTCCCGCTGCAACGGTATCAGCTCCGGGCAGAGCAATAACCAAAACTGTCACCGCAACAAGTGCGAGGGCGATTATTCCCCATAGCTTCAGTGTGTTTCCTTTTACCGAATATACAAACATAATTTATGTACCGCCTTCCTGATTTTGCTGTTAGATACTATGCGGGGGCAAATGGATTTAGAACATGATACTTATAGTTGACAATACAAAGAGAAAAATGAGAGAAAAAACAAGAGCAGATCTCTTTAACAGGGGTATTCCGTGCGTTGTTGCAACAACCGAAAGTATGGATAGATTCCTGCCTTGCGATGTTATTATTGTTACAGAGCGTTATATTTTTGAAGATGCAAAATATATTGCGGATATTTATAATTCTTCTTGTGTTATTCTTTATGAAGAGAAGGATCTTTTTGATTATGCTTTGAATATTCACAACGAAAAATGTTTGCTCAAATATTACGGCAGGATGATAGAATATGAAAACGGCATGTTCTATTTCTGCTCGAGTACTATAAATTTTACAAAGACTGAGAAAAGAATAATAGCGTGTCTGTGTTGTATGCCTGATTGGGTAAGCTTTGAAGTGCTGAGTGCTTTTTGCCTGAAAGCTGCAAAGAACAGCAGCGACAGCATCGCGGTACATGTATGTAATATAAACAGCAAAGCCCGTAAGGTTACGGGCCATGAGATAATAGAGTGCCGCAGATATTGCGGATATCGGCTGAAAAGATAGAAGAATAATGGGCTGCTGCAAAAAATGCAACAGCCCATTAGCTTTTTATTGTTTCTGGGGTTCGTTAAATCTGGAATACAGCTTATTCCAATTGATAAACTTGTTTTTATCTATGGTTCTAAGCTGTTCCTTTGTCAATCTGTATGACCAGTTACCCTTTGCAACACCGGGTTTGTTTATACGTGTGTCTCTTCCGTAAAGGAGCAGATCCTGAACGGGAATGATAAGAAGACCTGCGTGGCTTGCAAACATGGTTCTG
>JAZTXZ010000011.1:0-27081 GCA_045636685.1 Candidatus Avispirillum sp.
ACTGTCATCAGCGACCTCAACTGTCGCAACTCCTCCGTCAGCATGGATGACCATATTGATCTCCCCTTCGTACATCGCAATTGCAACGCGGCGGATTATCTCGGGAGAAAATCCCATCTGTCTCAGATGCTTTTTGACCTGAACGGATGCCGCGCCGGCAGACGAAAAATCGTCGCCGTCAACATTGAAGGTGAATCTTACAACGTCATCGAGCATTTGCAGTACCTACCTTGGAGCCGCAAAGGCCTTCGCTGTAAAGAATGCCGCAGGCCTCAAACATACGGAGATTGGATTTCATAAGAACAATGCCGGCCTCCTCCGCAAGTGCGATCATATCCTCGCTGGGGGTCTTCTTGCGGACGAAAACAACGCATCTCATATCCATCATCATGGCAGTTCTGATAACCTGAGGATTGACAAGTCCCGTAAGGAGGACTGCCTGATCCTTAACGAACGCAAGAACGTCGCTCATCATATCGCTGGCACAAGCGGAATGGACTTCGCAGTCGAGCTCATCGTTTCCGCAGAGCACCTCAGCCGAAAGAAGATTTGCTATGGTTCCGATTTTCATACGGTTTATCCTATCAATACTTAGCGATGATGCCGGGAATATCGTCTACTGTAAGTCTGCCGTAAACGTCCTCACCTACTGTAAGAACGGGAGCAAGACCGCAAGCGCCGATACATCTTGTTGCATCAAGGCTGAACTTCTTGTCTGCTGTGATTCCGCCGTTCTGGATGCCGAGAATAGTCTCGAGCTTCTCCATAAGGTCGCCGGAGCCCTTAACGTAACAAGCAGTACCGAGGCAAACTGCAACAGGGTTTGTTCCCTTAGGATTGAGAAGGAACTGGGAATAGAATGTAGCTACACCGTAAACCTCGGATACGGGGATATCAAGTCTGAGGGCGATATGCTTCTGAACCTCGAGAGGAAGGTAGCCGTAAACGTCCTGTGCCTGCTGCATGATGGGCATAAGGCAACCGGGCTGCTCCTTGAGATTATCGATGATAGCATCAAGCTTCGCCTTCTGCTCGGGGGTTTCGGTAAAAGGTACCGATGTCATAGTTTTTTTCATGGAATATGTCCTCCTGGCCATATAATTTTACAACTGGCATTATATCACAAAGTTATAACTATTTCCATAGTTTTTTTCATATTTTTCTTCTATATAAGAAAATAATCACCCATTTTTCCTGCATTTTGAAATGTATCGGCGAGTACATAAAAAAAGCAACAATAAACCCTCTGAATAATCGTTAAAACCACAAATTCTTTGTTGTTTCTGTACAAAAAATATCGTTTTTTTTCTCCACCCGATTTCGCCCGAAAATGGTTTATCATTGACTTTTTTGCGTAATGAATTATAATTAGATTATAAACATCCGAGAGGTATAAAATGACAAATCAAAAACCCGCCGCAGACAGACTCCGCCCCCGCTCCTTTGACGAAATGGCGGGCCAGTCCCATCTTGTTGGAAAGAACGGAGTCCTTCGCCGCCTTTGCGACAGCGGCCGCATCACAAGCATGATATTCTTCGGCCCTCCCGGCACGGGAAAAACAACGGCCGCTTCCATAATTGCGGAGAACTCGGGAATGGAGCTTCGCCGCCTCAATGCCACAACAGCTTCCCTTGCAGACGTCAAGGCAATTGCTTCGGAAACTGCGGGAATGTTCGGACAGGGCGGTATTCTTCTCTATCTTGACGAGATACAGTATTTCAATAAAAAGCAACAGCAGTCTCTTCTTGAATATCTTGAGGACGGTCGCATAACCCTTATTGCATCCACGACCGAAAATCCTTATTACTATATTTACGATGCTCTTCTTTCAAGATGCTGTGTATTTGAATTCAAATCAGTGCCCTCAAAGGAAATGCTCCCCCTTCTTCGCCGCCATGCAGAGTCACTCTGCCCCGACGGAGCTGATGAAAAAGCCCTTTCCTATATAGGCGGATGCGCCGCAGGAGACGTGCGCCGCGCCGTTACCCTTCTCGACTTCGCCGCAAATCTCAGTGAAGGCAACATAACGGAAAGCTCGGTACGCCAGATTCTCCCCTCCATTATGGCAGGTTGCTTTGACCGTGACGGAGACGTTCACTACGATCTTCTCTCCTGCCTGCAGAAATCTATCCGCGGTTCAGACCCTGATGCGGCAGTATTCTATCTCGCAAGACTTCTTGAAGGAGGAGATCTCATATCCCCCTGCCGCCGCCTAATGGTAATTGCCAGCGAGGATATAGGCGCCGCATACCCCATGGCTGCAGTCATAACTCGCGCCTGCGTTGAAAGCGCAAAGGAGCTTGGCCTCCCCGAGGCTCGCATCCCGCTTGCAAATGCAGCTGTTATGCTCGCGACAGCACCCAAATCCAATTCCGCATACTGCGCCCTTGACGCAGCAGCAGAGGATATCAGAAACGGGATGGGAACAAATATTCCGACACACCTGAAAAGCCCCCTTTTCAAGGGATATAAGTATCCTCACGACTATCCCGATCACTGGGTGGATCAGCAGTATCTCCCCGATGATCTCAAAGGCAAGAAATACTATGTCTACGGTGAAAACAAAACAGAAAAAGCCGCTGAAGCCTACTGGAAAAATATCAAGAAAAAATAAACTCAGCCCCTGCGAGCGCAAGCATCGCAGGGGCTCTTTGTATTAATATGTCTTTTTCAAATTCGGGTTTATCGAGGAAGTTATGTAGGGAACTTTTTGAAAAAAGTTCCCTACGACCCTCAAAAACTTTATAAATGAATAAGATAAATTCGGTTTTTTGGAAATGTTTCAAACTAAAATATGATAAGTGAAAGAGACGATATGCACCAAAGCCTCCCTCCCGGAGGGAGCCTATTTTGCAAACTCCCAGATAAACCAGAATTTTTCCTTTCCCCTTATTAAAGTTTTTTGAAGGTGTGGAAACTTTTTTTACAAAAAAGTTTCCGCGAAACCTCCACGATAAACACAAATTTGAAGTGTAGCTCGCGTGCAGATATGCGGGGGGGATAATATCCTCCCCTACAGAGCCGAATATATAATGGTTTTTACAAAAAGAAGGATTCCGCCTATGAGGGCGGAATCCAGCCTGAATCTTCATTATTCACTCTTAAACTTTCATTTTACCTGTTACCGAACATCCACCAGAGGACGTGCTTTATATATTCATCCCAGAAATCCCACGAATGAGCACCCGGACCCTCGCGGTATACAAAATTGTATTCAAGCTCCTCAAGCTTCTTTATAAAAGCCTTGTTGTTTTCATACAAAAAATCGTTTGTTCCGATTCCCACAAAAAGCTCGGGACGGTTGGGGGAATTCTTTTTAGCCTCAGCAAGACAGAGAAGGTCATCCTCATCCTTTACATTGTAATCCTCGCCGAAAATGGGGAACATTATCTCCTCATATCCTCCTGCACCTACGAGGGCTCTCATATCCGAACAGGGAGAAAGGCCCGCTCCCATGCAAAAGCTGTCGCACTCGCGAAGGGCGATCTTGAGAGCGCCGTAGCCGCCCATGGAAAGACCTGCAATATAGTTATCCTCGCGCTTTGCGGAAACATTGAAAAACTGGCGGATCACCGCAGGGATCTCCTTTGCAATATGGGTATAGTACCTCATACCGTATTTCATATCAGTGTAAAAGCTTTTATCTGCACGGGGCATAACAACACAGATGCCGTACTGTGAAGCATATCTTTCAATAGCCGTTCTTCTCATCCATATTGTATGGTCATCGCTGAGACCGTGGAGAAGATAAAGACACTTGTACGGTCCGGGACGGGTGTTCTGCTCCACGCCTATCTCACCCGCATTGCCTCCGGCCTGGGGGATTATCACCGCAACCTCAGTCTGCATACCGAGAACATCACTGAAAAATTTCAAATCAACAAAAGCCATAATGCACCTGCCTTAATCGTTATGCATTAATTATAAACAATTATTGCAGTAATGTCAATCAACAGTTTTTTCTTAATGCCCTGATAGGGTGCTCGTTCAAGCCGGGGGTTATCGTGCTGATGCAAACTAAAGTTTGAACGGCGAAAGACTAAGCAATGCGCATCCGCAGCAGAGTGAGTGCAAACTCCCCGATAAACCCGAATTTATACTCATATATCCCTTCCCCACTCCTTTACCCTTTCAAGCATCTCTTCTATTTCAAGAACACCGTAGGCAAATCCCCGCCTTACAAGCTCCTCGGGCAGAAACTCATCGTATTTATCAAATACGGGAACCTCATCCGTGTACACAAGCTCCATAGGGTCAAGAGGCTTTTCTGCCTCCTCCGAAAGAACTTTAAAAAACTCCTCCTTCGTTGCCTTCATTTTAAATTCCATAAAATAGGGTCGAGTGGGGTCAAGACCTTTCAGCCCGAGCCTGTGCGCACACCTCACCTTTATAAATCGCTCAAGTGCAAGAAATGCATATGAACCGAGCCACGGAAAAAGGCACCACATATCCCCGCCAAGGCATATAAGAGGTTCCTCCGTCACTCCCGAGCATTTTCCTGATCGGCGTGCACCTTCAAGGCGGCATACGGCGTTTTTCATAAGATATGGATATGAGCATTCCTCCGAAAGAACCTTTTTCATCCTTTCAAGCACCTTTGTATTTATATCACCGGGACAATCGCCGAAATATGCAGGAACCTGCCCACGTACCTTTGAGCAGTAAACAAGATGCCTTTTATGGTCTATCTCCTCAACTATCCATGTATGCCCTGCTATGGCGATCTTCTCACCGATCGGCGGCGGCTTTACTATAGTTCCCAATTCCTGAGACTCGCACCGTACCGTATACTCCTCACTTTCCTGAAAAACAGCATAAAATTTAAAGGAATTGACCTGACGCTCCCCCGTGAGCCCGACTATGAGTGTTCCCTCATCTGTGCGCTGAATATGATCTGTCTCTATAAGATGACGGAGAAGGATTTTATAATCATCAATGCTTACGCGATGAAAATACGAAAGAGTCAGAATCCTTTCTGCAAGTGCGGCAGGGGTAAGCTCTCCCGATGATACGAGGACAGACATTGTCTGATGATAAAGAAGACTGTAGGGAAGTCTTTCAAGATCAGGTGGCTCCACCCATTTCTCCTCTCGGTATAACTGAACGAGAGCGATACCCTGCAAAAGTTTCCACGGAACCGTTGTCGGAAGCATGGCACGAGCCTCCGGCATCTCCTCCCTCATTACGAACCACATCTCGGGAGGAAGCCCTCGTCTGCCCGTTCTGCCCATTCTCTGAAGAAAGGATGACACCATAAAGGGAGCATCTATCTGAAAGGCTCTCTCAAGTCTTCCTATGTCGATGCCAAGCTCAAGGGTCGCCGTTGTAACAGTAGTGGCAAATATTTCCTCGTCCTTCATCTGCGCCTCTGCCGTTTCTCTGAAGGAGGCAGAAAGATTTCCGTGATGTATAAGAAAGCGATCGGCCTCACCTCTGTCCTCACAGTATCTTCTGAGAGAAGTAGTCACAGCCTCGCACTCCTCGCGGGAGTTTACAAAAACGAGGCACTTTTTCCCTTTGGTGTGCTCGAATATATATCCCATTCCCGGATCAGCCGCCGCAGGCGCTTTATCTGTGGGAGCATCAAGAACCTCAAGGGCAGTCGGAACTTCCCTATCTTCAGATGCCTGAACATCAGAAACGTAAAAATGCTCCATGGAAAGTCGCCATTTTATCTTACCGCCATCGATTTTCGGTATGATACAGTTGCGTCCCGTTCCCTTTGAGAGAAATCTTCCCGTTCCTTCAAGATCGCCCACAGTTGCAGAAAGGCCTATCCTTCTCGGATTCACCCCCGCAAGTCGCGAAATCCGTTCGATAAGACAAAGGGTCTGCCCTCCGCGGTCACCACGCATGAGAGAATGAACCTCATCTATGACCACATATCGGAGATCACCGAAAAGCTTTGATATCATACCGCTTTTCCGCATAAGCAAAGCTTCAAGAGACTCGGGGGTTATCTGCAGTATTCCCGAAGGATTTTTAAGAAGCTTCGCTTTATGAGACTGAGATACATCCCCATGCCAATGCCATACGGGAATATCCGCTTCAACACAAAGCTCCTCCAGACGGGAAAACTGATCGTTTATAAGAGCTTTCAATGGGCCTATATAAAGCGCTCCGACGCTTTTTGGTACGTCATAATAAAACTCTGTCAAGATGGGAAAGAATGCCGCCTCTGTTTTGCCTGACGCTGTTGATGCAGACAGAAGTACATTATCATCCGTATTGAATATGGCATCTCCCGCCGCAACCTGGATCGCCCTCAGTGACTCCCAGTTATTTCTGTATATAAAGTCCTGCACAAAGGGCGCATATCTGTCAAAAATCTTTGTACTCATATCTCAAATTCCGAAAACTGCCCCTCTGTATCCTCTCCCTCGGGACTTGCAAAGCTGAAGCCACCATCCGTAAGAAGCTTTTCTATATCCGTATCAGGATGCTGATATATGATATTCAAAAGCTCTATAAAATCACGTATTACTTCTCTGGGCGTTATATGAGACTGAGCACCCACTCTTGAATATTCTATCTTTATAAACGCCAAAAGTTCGTCAACTGTCAGTTTTTGCTCGTATCCGTACAGTTGGGCGTGAATATCAGCAAGCTTTTCGCAAAGGATGAGCATCTCCTCATTTGTAAGTGGAGAAAGCTTTATAACGGGAGCAAGCATATCCCGCCCGTCTGTCTCCTTTGCAAACCTTCCCTCCGAAAGACGGGATCGAAGAGCCTCATAGCTGTATATTCCCCTTCGGGTATCCTCAATGCACTGAGGCGTTGCAGACATTATGATTCCAAGATGATGAGCCTTTCCCTGCAGAGAATCATTATACATCGTCAGTATCTTTTCGTAGTTATACTGACGCGTTATTCCGTTAGGTATCTTATAGATGTTAACAAGCTCGTCGATCATGATCACAAGCCCCGAGTATCCCGCCCTTTTCAAAAAAGCAGCAAAAAGCTTTATATACTCATACCAATCGTCATCTGTGATTATGATATTCACCCCAAGCTCTGCCCTTGCCTCCGTCTTCGTTGTGTATTCACCGCGAAACCACTTGACAACCTGCGCACGTTTTTCATCGTCCTGCTCTATGGAAGAACGGTAATATAATGTGAGCAATCTTGCAAAGTCAAATCCGTGAACCATCTCGGATAAGGAATTAATAACCTCTCGTATTTTCTTTTCCACGATTGCAGAAAATGCAGGAGACGATGTATCAATGCAGCTTTCCTCTGCGGCTTCGGTCTGAATACTGCTGATCCATCTGTCAAGTATAAGCGTAAGAGCGCCGCCCTCAGGGCGGGTCTTTGTTGCCATGTTAGCAATAAGCTCCTTATACGTTGCAAGCCCCTGCCCCTTTGTTCCCTGAAGCCTTCTCTCGGGAGAAAGGTCTGCATCTGCTACAACAAATCCCCTGTCCATAACGTAGTTTCTCACAGTCTGCAAAAGGAAACTTTTTCCGCTTCCGTATTTGCCCATAACAAATCGAAATGCCGCGCCTCCCTCTGCGATGATATCAACATCGTGCAAAAATGCGTTTATCTCAGCTTCCCTGCCAACAGCAATATAAGGGAGCCCCACCCTCGGAACTACGCCTCCCTTTAAGGAGTTTATAACCGCTGCACCTATTCTTCTCGGTATTTTCATTTTAAGATCATCTCCAATTCTCCAATATAGTCTTCTATTATCCTCGGCTCCTCACCGTCAAATTCTATTACCGTATCCGAAAAACGATCAAACAGCTTTTCATTTATACTGTCTACAATAAGGCTGACGGGATCCGCCCCCTTATACTTTTCACTTCTCAAAAGTGCGTAAAGCAATTCCGCTTCCCGTTGCGAAAGCCCCTCTGCTTTGTCTTCTGCATTTGACGAAAGCTTCTCAGCTTCTTCATCTGTTTCAATCTCCTCTTCAACGATAAGCCTGTCCCTTGTGATATCCGCACTTCTGCGAATATCCGAAAGAATGCTCATATCTATTTTTATCTCGGCGCGCTCTTTTCTCTTCTTTTCTTCCTTGAGCTTATCGATCTCTGAATGTATTATTGAGGAAAGTATCTTTGTTATATCCTCCTCTGCCAGTGGACGTCCGAATCCGTACTTTTCCCTCATTATTCTGTCAACAGATTTCAAGAGAGCGCCTACTGACTTGTTCTTCTTATCCGCTGCAGCAAATCGCTTTACATACCACGCTCCTGAAGATGAAACTCTGTAGGAATGTATGGGGCTCACACTGTATTCATATCCTATTTTGATTTCCGGAATAAATACAGCTGATTCAAAAATGCGATAAGCAGCCAAACATTCTCTGCCGAAAAGCCTTTCAAAGTAGGTGTTTTTTCTGTGCTTTTCACAGTATTCACTCATTCTGTCATATACGCCTACTGCCACTTTCTTATAGTCCTCAGGGTATTCACGAAACAAAGCAGACTTTTCCACATTATAGACAGACAAAATACAAAGAGCTGAAAACACCTCATCCTCCGTATGTTCTTCTCTCTTTAAAAGACATGCAACGGCAGCTTCATATTCAATATCGTAAGCCCCATCCAACAATGACGGAGAAATCCCATAATATATCGCAAAATCAAATATCCATTTTTTAAGATAATAACGGACGGAATACATATCGGGATCATTTATATCCACATTTTTATACAACTGAATAAGTTTCTCAAATCCGTCCTCAGCACTATTACACCCCACAAGATTCAGAAGCTCATATATATACACGAAAATATATGAAACTCCGATCTTTGTGAATTCTCCCCGTCTCAGCCGTGTACGCCAAGTAAAGTAGCATCTGAGTTGTTCGTCATTCATATCCCTGTAAGTTGGATAATAGTGGTGAAAAGTGGGGAATTTGTGAAAGTCGTCCTCATAATCTTCCATAAGCTTTGCCTGCTTATAGAACAGCTTTCCTCTCGATATACATGCAGAATTAGGATTTTCCGCAAGCGCCTTCATTTCTCTTATCCTGTTTTTTATCTCTTTTTTTGCTTTTCCCGGAAGAGGTGTAACAGGCTCGCTGTCATAAACTGCTGTTTTTATGATCCCTCCTATACTCTCTCTTGCACTTTTCAAGCTTTCTGCAATGCTTTCCAGCAGCTTTTCAATATCCGTAATTATCACCTCCGTTTTTTCTTATATTACCAAAAGCATTGTCCCATTATGACCTCATTGTGATATTATGCAATTGTGAAGAATAAAAAAGACACCTTAGTAAGTTGAACTCAGGGATAAGCCAACCTACTAAGATGTCTTTATTATTTATTATTTATTATTTGTTATTTCTGTCTTTTCAGATCCATGTATTCTTTTCCGATCTCATCATAAACGGAAAGAATATCTCCATCCAGCTTCGCCGGAGTTTTAAAGCTTCCGTCCTTACTTGTTATAACAAGAGTTTCACCGTCGTATGTATAGGTAAATTCCATCTCGTTATCATCTGTACTGAGATAGGTTTTTCCGCTTCCGTCCTCATAGAACTCATAAAACAGATCCACATAAACGCCGGGGTCTGTTATAGCATCCGTTACAAATTCTCTGTATTCCTCGTTGGGAGAAAACTTCCATACGCCCACGATTCCCTCCTGGGGAGTATCGTATACAGTCTCTCCGGCACAAGCGGAAAGCATAAGCACAAAGAGAGAAGCAAAAATTACTGATATTATCTTTTTCATATTATACGTTAAAGAGGAACTCGACTACATCGCCGTCGTTCATTACATACTCCTTACCTTCGCTTCTGAGAAGACCCTTAGCCTTGGCATTTGCAAGAGAGCCGCACTCCTGAAGGTCTGTAAATGCAACTACCTCTGCACGGATAAAGCCGCGCTCAAAGTCGGAATGGATCTTACCTGCGGCCTGAGGAGCCTTTGTGCCGCGGCGGATAGTCCATGCTCTTACTTCCTTGGGGCCGCCTGTGAGATAGCTGATGAGACCGAGAAGGTTATAGCCTGCCTTGATGAGCTTATCAAGACCGGACTCTGTGATACCGAGGTCTGCAAGGAACTCTGCCTTTTCCTCTGCATCAAGCTCGCTTATCTCTGCTTCAATTCCTGCGCATACGGGAATTACCTCAGCCGCTTCCTTTGCAGCCTCAGCACATACTGCCTTATAATACTCGTTGTCGGGGGAAACTCCGCCTGCCTCGTCCTCAGATACGTTTGCAGCATAGATAACGGGCTTCATTGTGAGAAGGCCAACCTCATCCATGATCGCAGCCTCATCCTCGGAAAGTTCGCATGTTCTTGCAGTCTTTCCCTCCTCGAGAACGGCGTATACCTTCTCGTATACCTCAACTGCCTCAAGAAGGCTCTTGTCTGCCTTTGCAAGCTTCTTTGTCTTGTCGATACGTCTTTCAAGTGTTTCCATATCTGCAAAGATAAGCTCAAGGTTGATGGTTTCCATATCGCGGGCAGGGTCAACGTTACCGTCAACGTGAACGATATCGGAGTCCTCAAAGCAGCGAACAACGTGAACAACTGCATCAACGTCTCTGATATGGGAAAGGAACTTGTTTCCGAGACCCTCACCCTTGGATGCACCGCGTACAAGACCTGCAATGTCAACAAACTCAATTACTGCGGGAGTGTACTTCTGAGCATTGTACATCTCGTTAAGCACGTCAAGACGGCTGTCGGGTACTGCAACGATACCTACGTTAGGATCGATAGTACAGAAGGGATAGTTTGCAGACTGTGCGCCTGCACCTGTGATAGCATTAAAAAGTGTGCTCTTTCCTACGTTAGGAAGTCCGATAATACCGAGTTTCATATTTATTACATTCCTTTCTTGGCATTTGTGCCGTTTCTTTGAATTCTTTGCCGCTGCCGGGGTCCCCTAAAACGAGTATTTCGAGTTTTTGGGGTTCACGGCTTGCAAAGAAAGGCACAAATGGGGTTTGAAAAAGGCAAGCATACGATTTGTGCTTACTTTATTTTCAAACTCAAATACCTCATTTTACAAATTTACCAGTACATTATACATAAAACCTTTATCATTATCAAGAGAAAAAATAATTTTTCAGACTTTCAGCCATAATTTTACAATAAATCACTCTGTTTTCACAAAACCGTCACTTTAAGACTTTATAATGTTAACGTACAAAGAATATCATTTTATAATTCGTACAAAAATAAAATATTCAAAATCACTATACTTTTTTTAAGTTATATGGTATTATGAGTATGGATATAGATGTACAGAAATAAAAGAAAGGGATTTACTAATGAGCACCAAAATACTTGTTATCGATGACGATTCCAACATTTGTGAGTTGCTTCGTCTTTATTTTGAAAATGAAGGTTATGAAGTAAAAACCGCTCTTGACGGCTTTGAGGGCGTCAGCTATTTTAAGATCTACGAGCCCGATCTCGTTCTCCTTGATATTATGCTCCCCCAGAAGGACGGCTATCAGGTATGCCGCGAAATTCGCGAAATATCTCAGAAGCCTGTTATCATGGTAACTGCCAAGGGCGAGGTTTTTGATAAGGTACTCGGTCTTGAGCTCGGTGCTGACGATTTCGTTGTCAAGCCCTTTGACATGAAGGAGCTTTCCGCACGAATCAAAGCAGTGCTTCGCCGTTACAACTCCCACGATCATCTTCTCGACGATGAGACCATCAAATTTGAAAATATTGAGATAAGCCTTCAGAAATATGAGCTGAAGCTCTGTGGCAAGGCTATCGATATTCCCCCAAAGGAGCTGGAGCTTCTCTATTTCCTCGCATCAAACTTCAACCGTGTTTTCACAAGAGACCAGCTGCTTGACAAGGTTTGGGGATTTGATTATCTTGGAGATTCAAGAACTGTTGACGTTCATGTTAAACGTCTGCGCGAAAAGCTTGAGGGCGTATCCGACAAGTGGTCTCTCAAGACCGTCTGGGGCGTAGGCTACAAGTTTGACCTCGTTCAGTAATTCAATAAATCAGGGCGGCAAAAGCCGCCCTTAAACTGTTTTGCAGAAAGGATGATCGTATGTTTCGCCCAAAGGGTATTTTCTTCAAATATATGGCTACATTTCTGCTTATCAATATTATTCTCTTTGCCGTTCTTACTGCCACGATTTCTGTTATCGTAAACTCTTACGGTACAAATATGAAAATCGAATCTCTTTCAAATGCGGCAAATTCCGCTGCCGTTTATATAAAAAACGACTTCGCAGGAGAGTATTATCCCGATTTCAAATCATATCTTTATACAGAGCATCAGGATCTGAAGCTTTTACTTGAGTTTCTTTCTGTTAACGATACATCTATGCTTATGTTCATTACCGACGAAGAAGGACAGGTCATTCATTTCGGCGGAAATGAAAACATAAGTATTGCAACAGAAGCAAACTCGGGAGGAACGGGAAAGTATGTTATTCCCCCCGCAAAAACAGAAAAGCTTGAAAACGGCGAACATATCTCCGCTCTTGACGATATGGACGGATTTTTTAATTCTCCCCATATCTGTTATGCGATTCCCCTTTATAATGACGGCGAATACGCAGGTGCAGTTTTCGCTTCTGCAAACAGCACAGGCACAGATGCCCTGCTTTCCACAATGACAAGAACCGTTACAATGGCCGTTCTCTGGATAATGCTTGCCTCTCTTGTTGCGGTTTACTTTATTACAGAAAGATATCTGTCTCCTATACGCGATATGAGCCGCGCCGCAAAATCTTTTGCAAGCGGTAAGTTCGACGCAAGAGTTGAGGTTACGGGAAATGACGAGGTTGCGGAGCTTGCACAGGCATTCAACAATATGGCATCCTCCCTCCAGACTCTTGAGGATATGCGCCGAAGCTTCCTTGCAAACGTTTCCCATGACCTGAGAACCCCCATGACAACCATATCGGGATTTATCGATGGAATTATCGACGGAGCCATCCCCCCCGAGCAACACGAATATTATCTCGGGATCATTGCAAGCGAGGTAAGACGTCTTTCCCGCCTTGTTTCAAGTCTTCTCGATATTTCGAGAATTGAAGCGGGAGAGCGAAAGTTCACTCCTACAGTTTACGATATCTGCGAGCAAGGCCGTGAGATAATCATAGCAAATATCCAACGCCTTGAAGATAAACGACTTGACGTTCAGTTTGAATGTGACTCTGATAATATGTACGTCCTTGCGGATAAGGACGCGATACACCAGATTTTTTACAACATCTGCGATAATGCCATAAAGTTTGCAAGAAACGGCGGTGCCTATAAGGTAAGTATAAACGAAAAGGCCGGGGCGGTCTACGTCAGCGTTTATAACGAGGGCGAGGGCATACCTAAGGAAGACCTTCCCTTCATCTTCGAGCGCTTCTATAAGAGCGATAAGAGCCGAGGAAAAGACAAATCGGGAGTGGGCCTTGGCATGTATATCTCCCGCGCCATCATCGAAGCTCAGGGACAAAAGATCTGGGTTGAAAGCGAAGAGGGCAGCTGGTGCCGCTTCACATTTACTCTTCAGGGAGTTAAAAATACGGAAAGGGTCAAAACTAATGAATCTTAAATATACAGCAACCTGCCTTTTCGGCCTGGAAGGCCTTCTTGGCGAGGAAATAGACGCTCTGGGCTATCACAGAACGGAAACTATGGACGGACGCATAACCTTTGAGGGTGATATTGCCGCATGCGCGAGAGCAAATATAAGCCTTCGCTTTGCAGAAAGACTTTATCTGAACCTTGGTGAATTTGAAGCAAAGACCTTCGACTCACTTTTCGAGGGCACAAAGGCTCTGGAATGGGAAAAGTGGATCGGCAAGGGTGATCAGTTCCCTGTTCGCGGTCACGCCATTAAGAGCACTCTCTTCTCCGTTCCCGACTGCCAGAAGATCATCAAAAAGGCAGTAGCTACCCGCCTCGGCAGCATTTACGAAATGAAGACTCTCCCCGAGGACGGTATTAAATATCAAATCGACTTCTTTATATTCAAGGACCGCGCTTCTCTTATGATCGACCTTTCGGGCACACCTCTCCATAAAAGAGGATACCGCCCTCAGTCTGTGGCGGCACCCCTGAGAGAGACATTGGCTGCGGCAATCGTTAAGCTCTCCCGCCCCCGCGAGAACGTTCTCCTTCGAGACCCTTTCTGCGGCTCCGGTACAATTCTTATTGAGGGCGCAATGATGATGAAGAACATCGCTCCCGGAATAAATCGCTCATTCTGCTCCGAAGAGTTTCCTCAGTTTCCCAAATCCGTATGGGACAGCGCAAGAGATGAAGCAAGAAGCGCCGTTCGAGAGGACTGCGAGTTCAGAGCCATGGGAAGCGACATCAATCCCGAATGCGTTGAGATCGCAAAGGCAGCGGCAAAGAGAGCGGGAGTTGACAATATGATCGACTTTTTCCAGGCCGATGCGCTGAATCTTACAACAGGCGGCGTTCGCGGAACAGTTGTTACAAATCCCCCCTACGGCGAAAGACTTCTTGAGAAAAAGGAAGCAGAGGAGCTGTATCGCAAAATGGGCGAGGCATGGAAGAGCCTTGATAAGTGGCAGATATACGTTCTCACCTCCCACGAGGGCTTCCAGCGCCTCTACGGACAGCGCGCCGATAAGCTGAGAAAGCTCTACAACGGTATGATCCCCTGCGGATACTATCAGTTCTTTAAAAAGAAATAAAGAAAGGGACTGCGATGCAGTCCCTTTTAATTTCGTTTATTATTTTTTCTTTATTATTTCTTCTTTATTCTTTAACTTCGGGGTTGAATTCGCATACGTAACTGCATTCTATTTTTGTAGGGGGCGACGTCCTCGACGACCCGTTACAGACATAACGCCTCACTGTGAATATCGTTTCGTTCTTGTGCAGATGGCGGACGTGCAATGCACGCCCCTACTCACATTTTTTTACATTTTTCCGTTTTCTTCTTTTTTCAACTGCTCTTCAAGCTCCTTTTGTTCTTTGTTTATTCTTTCTTTTACTGAATTTGAATACTTCACGTTAAATATCAATCTGCCTAATACTATTGTTACAAAAACAAACACAACAGAAACTGCTTTTACAACACTGCTAAAGAACAGAACAAAAGGCACACAAAGAGGAATCAACATACAAGCACTTTTTGAAAGGCAGGCATATAACGCTTTCTGTTCTTCCTCTGAAAATCTTTCTCCGCTGACCGTATATGCCGTATCTCCCATTGTTTTCTTCGTTTTTTGCTCATTATAAAAGAATGCCCAAAATGCAAGAATCACCAGAACTACGAGAGGAACCGCACTTGTATAACCCAAATTTAAATAATCACGAAGAACAAAAGCTAATATAAAATTAAGAATCAAACAAATCACGTAATAAATAATCATATCAATCCACCCTCCTGCAAAAGCCTTTACGACCGCAATGAGGACATTTTATAACTCTGTCACTTCCATTATGAAGCCACGCTGAAATATGATGCCATTTCGGTCTGATAATGCTACCGCACCCGGGGCATTTATAATCCTGTTTGCAAATAAACGCCATACTTATAGCATAAGCTACGACAAAACAAACAATCGAAATAATGACAACACTCATACGATCCTCCTTCAATAAACGAAGCTCTGATCCACCATCAACGATGAATCTGCACCGTAATAATTAAACCATAGTCCGTGTATACAGCTTTTGCCGAAAACGTATTTCACACTAAGCTCCATTTTTTCAAAGCCCAGACGTGCATACACTATATTGGGATTATTCTTATCCCCTTCAAAGATGCATTCCCCTGTGTAGGCACCAAGGAGAGAGAGTACGTCCTGTCTGACTTTTTCAAAAACAGTAAGCGGCATATAGGATTTCATTTTTTCGGAAAAGAAATTCATACATATCGAAAGCTCATCCGAAAGAAAAGCATCTGTGCATTTTTTTGCAATACTCAACATTTCATTAGCAGGTAACACTGAGTCCTCAACTGAGCCGAAAATATCTCCCCCATCGGAAAGTGTCATAAAAGCACCCGTCAGCTTTTCATATTCCCGAGTTTTTCTGTTGATGAGAGAAAGAACTTCTCTTCTGCGTTCATCAATAATGGCGCGTATATCTGCACCCGAGCGTTGCCATTCAAGTATTTTGGGAATGGAAATTCCGAGAGAACGGAGAAATGCAACTTTCTTTATTCCTTCTACCTGCTCACCGGTATATTGACGGCGCGTGCTGAAAGGCTTTTGTAAGCTTTCTACAATGCCTTTTTCTTCCCAGAATCGAAGTGTTCTCGATGTAACAGAAAGAAGTTTACAAACCTCTGTAATATCGTAAAGCTTTTCCATTCCCCCACCTCCACCTACATTATACCACTTGACGCCGCGTCAATGTCAAGGGACAAATCACCATTATTGTTGCTTTTTAACGTTATGATGTACTGACAGAATCTCTAATCATAATAAAAACGCCTCCCCGAATGGGGAGGCGCGGGAGGGGCTTGCTCCTCCCCTACGACAACGTATTGCGTTTTCGTTTGATTCTGCATCAAATTTTGTTTCGGTTCGTGTGCAGATAACCCTCTGCCTCCCCTTCTCAGCTCGCTGTGAAGGGGGGGACCGCCTCGAAGAAAAAGAAACGATAACATCTATCAAAATCGTGGCGGTGGAAGGGTTGCACATCAGCACGAGAGCCAAATTTGATTGTTTCGTACACTGTTAAATGATAGCTTAACTATAATTGTTAGATAGTTCTCGTGCAGATAAGACACCCCTTCCGTCATCGGTGCCTAAGATTACATAAATCCTTCATTCCCCCTGCACCGATGCCACCTCCCCCTCACAGCAAGCTGAGATGGGGAGGCTTTAATTTAGTTCCTATACTGATACAAACTTTTATAAAAAAACGGCTGATTCCTCAGCCGTTTTTGCGTGTATGATAAAGTAGGACACCTTAAATCTTAAACTTATGGATCAAACGTTTTAAACTCTTCATTAGTGAGCACATAAATATCATTATCCGTTTTTATTCTCTTATTAACTGACACATATCCGTTCTCATCAAGTCCGCATATTCTAATCGGTGTTCCGTTAAATACAATCACACCGATTGTTCCCTTTTCGGCAAAACTTTTCTTAGCAACCACCCATTCTTCCTTTGCAGGTCGATTTCCCAAAGGATAAGATTGCTCCCATAAAATATTTTCATTCTCCAAACATATAACCGTATGATTGCTTGCTTTTTTCATCACCTTTAATATCGTATATTTTATATTTTCGTATTCAAACGAATATACAGTACCGTTATCTGTAGTATATTCTATACTTGCATCATTTTTGAATGATTCAAAAAAGGAGTTCTTAGAAAGCTTATTATTGATTCTCTCAAGATGCTTTTTTTCAAGGCTGTCTCCGATCAAATAGCAAACAATATATGATAGGTTAAAGAGGCGATCTGCACCAAAGCCTCCCTCCGATGGAAGAACCCGCTTGCGGGGGGGATCCGTCTATGGAACCTTGGTTATAATCTCCCGATAAACCCGAATTTGATTTTTTCCTCTTCAATAAAAAAACTCCCCGAGGGGAGTTTTTTTATTAGCTGTATCTTGAGATTATCTCATTCTGCTGTTCGTCGTTGAGCTCGATGAAGTTTATAGAAAAACCTCCGATACGAACGATAAGGTTCTGATGGTTCTCAGGATGCACTTTCGCATCGCGCATCTCCTCAACAGATGCGGTTGTTATCTGGGCAAGCTGTCCGCCGCTCTGGAGGAAAGCCTCCATAAGAGCCTGTATCTTTGCTCTCGTTTCAGGTGTCTTTGTAAAATCCGTAGGAATAAGCACGTTGCAGGTAGTACCGCCAACGCCAAGGTCAAGGGGAAGCTTTGCAACGGAGGAAAGCATAGCTGTAAGTCCCGCTGCATCACGTCCGGGAACAGGGCCTATGGAATTTCCGAGAGGCATACCGTGGTATCTGCCGTCAGGTGTTGCCCATGTCTCTCCGCCCATATAGATGCCGCTTGAAAGCAGCGAGCAGGCGCCGGAGAATTCTCCTCCGCGAACAGACTTATATTTCTTGATCTCAGACCAGAAATCGGAAAGTACGCGGCGAGCCATCGCGTCAGCCTCGTCATTATCGTTTCCGAACTTAGGTGCCTGGCGAAGAAGCATTACTCTCACTTCCTCATATCCTTTAAAGTTCGCCGCCATAGCCGCTTCAAGAGTTTCCTTTGAAATTTTCTTTTCATCGAAAACAAGCTTCTTTATTGCAGTAAGGGAGTCTGCAACTACCGAGCTTCCTGCAGTTTCAACACAACCGTAATTATAGACTGCACCGCCGTCATCAAGATTCAGGCCGCGCTCAATACAGTCCTCTGTAAAGGGCGTTTTTACAAGCTTTGCATAATTTGCCGCTCTCATCTCCTGACCCTTATTGCAAAGGTGAATAAAGTGCTTTGTAAAGAACTTGACCTGGCTATCGTAAGCCGTGTAGAGGTCCTCAAAGCTCTCATAATCTGTTATATGGCCTGTGGAAAGACCAACACGATAAGTGCTGTCAAAACGTGTGTAGCCGTCATTAAGGGTTATCTCAAGGATCTTTGCAAGGTTCAGAAGTCCGTCCTCGCAGCCGAAATTACTCTTTCCGGGGATCTCAAGCTCCTGACAGCCGAGCATAGTATAATCGCGGGCATCGCGAAGGGGTACACCGTAATTTTCAACAAAAGCGGGAATTATGGTAGTATCGGACGCCACGGTGGGATCGCTCATACCCTCGGACCACATCTGCACACCAAGCTTCAGAAGATCGGGAGTAGTATTCTCCGCAATTCTCAGAGAAATTCTCGGATGAGTTTCATGGTTTCTTCTTGCTATCTGCAGATAGAGGAAGGAAAGGTCATTTGTAATATCATCGCCCGTGTCGGGATCGCATCCGCCGAGTGTCATGTTATGTATGCCGTGTTCAAGGAACTTCAGCATAAGAGCCGCTGTGCAGTCCTCTGCGAACTGACGGTCCTCCTTGACAGCTTTCTCAAAGAAAGGATACATAAACTTATCGATTCTTCCAACGCAATCTACCCAGTCCCAAAGGGAGTAGAACCAAACAAGCTGGCAAGCCTCAAAATAATTTGTTGGCGCATCAAAAGCAATAGCGCGGCAGTTTTCTGCAATTTTGAGAAGACTTTCAGCCCATTCTCCGCCCTCTCGTGCCTTCTCCTCTGCCTTATCGGCATTCATAAGGATCCAGTCGCGAAGACCCTCAAGGATTATCTTACAAGCTGTGAGCATTTCTATCTTCTTCTGCTCTGTTTCTTCCTCGAGGCGCTCGCATACTCTTTTATGTACGCCGCCTATGCCCTTGGTTACAAGTATCTCGTAATTTGGAACAGTATGTCCCTGGAAGCCGCCTACCCACCAAAGTCCGCGTTCTACCACCTCGTGGTAAACATTACGCCCATCCACAGGAGGGAATATTTCAAATGCCGCCTTGCCAAGATGATCCCAGTCAAGAGGAACAAACTCAGGCTGCATCTCGTCGAGAATGGGTTCAAGCTCTTCTCTTCTGTTCTTATAAATATCGCACCAATCAAACATATGGCGGTGCTGCTGAATACCGAAGGAGAAATGCTCGCGAACTATTCTTTCAGGGCGCTGACAGCCGATAAGGAGGTCACCGTCCCATATAGGCACATCGGAAACCATCCAGCTGCGGACAATAGCCTTTGCTATACGGATAGGAAAAGCTTCTCCCCGAGTTTCCTTGAAAACATCGATAAAGGGCTCTTTTCCGTCAGGCGGTGTGCCTGTCAGAGTATCCTCGCGATATCTGTTCAATCTTATCCTTTTAAGAAGTTCCTCATAGACATTTTCAAATCTTTCGGAATATTCAAACTTTTCTTCACATGATCTGTAATTGAGCATCATAACTTTACTACCTCTTTCTTAAGCATGATACCTTCCCAAGAACCACTTTGGCCTTAGTTATTAATCGAATTTTCAAAATATCAGTGCCCTTTAAGGGTCTTGCATACTCATTTTTTAATTCTTCAAAAGAAGCTCCCTTTGAAATCTTTTCAAAGAATTCTTCCCTTCTTGGATTTACAGGAGTGCTTCTGTCATACATTCCGTTACCTCTGACAGATGCTCTTTCCTCTGAATCAAAAATCTCAAGCTCTTTTGCGGCGCTTTCTACCAAAGATTCTCCTTCAGGACTTCTGACAATTACAACAGAGGTTCCCTTATTATCGTTCCATGCAGGATTTACCTTTGAAACACCCCAAAAGTCTCCAAGGGTAATATCAGAACAAAAGCCGGGGTTCTTCCAGCTGCAGTTATAGCATGATGGACGCAATGCCACGTTTGCAAGAAACATTCTCAGATAAGGATCTTTATATCTCGAACAGTTATATGTTCCTTTAGCAGAGTCCACCCTCATGGAAAATTCTTCCCAGCCAAGCTTTTTATCACGGAAGGAAGCGCTGTAAGCACCTTCGTGATTCTCATGGAGATACTTTTCCCAAAGCATGGGAGTGGGTACTCCGTGGCATATAAAATCCACAAGGATCAGGTTTTCGCATCTTCCAAACATGTTTTTCACAGCTGCACACTGGCAGGGTGTTCCTGAAAACATTACCTGCTTTTTACTTTCCAGATACGCCTTTATCTGCTCATAAACGCCGCTCATATCACTTTGTACATACTTAGACGTTCTGAGCTCAAGGAGAGATTTTTCATCTGTTGCAGCCTTATGGACTACTCTCATGTTTTCATCAAAAGCTGCACCGAAAACTACGCCTTGATTCTTAATTACATTCCCTGCAATAACAGAAAAAATGCCGCCGGATGATGAGGTTTTTCTGATTTCTTTATCCTTTGCATAGGCGGCATACACCTTAATCGGAGAGGAGGGCGCCTTTGCATTTACGGGACATTTTTTTTGGCAAAGCCCGCATTCCACACATTTTTCCTCATTTACACAAGGGCGAAGGAATCCTTCGCAGTCAGCAGTCATGACTATCGCATCCTTCGGACATACAGCCTCACACATACTGCATCCGCAGCAGAGACTTTCTTCACATATCCGCATACCCTTCTCCTTTTCAACAAAATGTAATTGATTACTTTATAAATCTTACTACTTTCCCGATATATTTGTTAACAAGTTCCTTTTCATAAGAGTTCATCACGATAAAGTAAGCGCTTAGGCAGAATATTGCAACATATATAATTCCGTACACAAACAGCTCCAGCAGCCCCGGAAGAGGGATAAACACCTTTAAAAGTACAGCAATACCTATCGCAGGCACAAATCTTATTGCCATTGATAAAAAGTTCTTCCAATAGGTGATCATATCTATACCGCACCATTTATGATAATAGACATTTATGATAAGGACATTGGCAACCATTAAAGCAATCGCCGTACCCAATGCACTACCAATGCTTCCGAATTTAACAGCAAGAGGTATGCTGATACCTACGTTAGCAAAAGACATTACAAGCAACAGCAAAGCACGGAACTTAAACTTATCCTTCGCCTTGATTATTACGATGGCAACAGACTGAGTAATAGGTATCAATCCTCCAACCATCAGTATGAGCGCAACAAAATACGCATTTGCACAGTCCTCTCCTGCATGCCACACTACAAAATTCCTACCGAAAAGTGCAAATCCGCTTACGATAAGCCATACAGTGTACATTTGTATTCTGCTGGAGGCAATAAAAAGACTGTTCAGCTTTTCATTCTTCTCCCCTGTAGCCACCATAGCTGTGACCTTAGGGAGCATTACTCCGGAAACGCATCCGGATATCTGCGTTACAAGCTGATTATATGTAGATGCAACCGAATATGTTGCAACCTCCTTTGTTCCGTCTACCACTCCGAGAATGATCTGATCCACGCTCCAATTGATCTTATCAATTATCTCTGCTACAAATATGAAAATTGAATACGAGAATATATCCTTAAAAATCATACGGTCAAATCCGTAGAACCTGACATTGATTCCCAGCTTCTTTCTGACATAAAACATGTTAGTAAGCAGGCAGAAAACATTAATGGCAGAAAGAACGATTACCATCGTAATGGAATCTCCTCCCACCAAGAGGAGCGGCAGCATGATAAGAGGGTTAAGGACAGAACGCACTATGGTCAGTATCTTTACGAAGATAAACTGCTCATAGGCAATTATTATGGCATTATATATGCTCAGCGAAAAGGTAAGTCCCATATTCACTGTAAGTATCGCCATTATCACCTTGCCCTTTGATATCTCATCAGCTGTCATTGAAGAGGCAAACAAATTTTCAACATTCAAGGTTATTACGCCTCCGATGATAACTGCAACAAGTCCTATACCGCAGAATATCATCATAAACATTCCGTGCAGACGCTTTACATCATCATGTCTGCCCGTTGCGTTATATTTTGCAGTATAATTGACGATACCGTTATTAAATCCGAGGTCCATTACAGACAGATAGTTGATGACAGATGCCGCCAGCTGATATAATCCGTATTCCGATTCACCAAGGGTAGCAATGATCACCTTTTGATAAACAAGAACGGACAAGGTATTTACAACTATATACAGGTATGACAGTATCACACCTGCACGACGCTGATTAATCATTACAGTCTCCCAAAAGAGCCTTTATTTCAAGACCTGACTCCCACGCCTTTTCGATATATTCGGGCATTATACTGCACAGTCTTGAACGGATTTCATCCTCATTATCCACGATGTTCTTAAATGCCTCAACAAGAGCATTTTCATCGGAGAGACTTTGAACAGGCACAACATATCCCTCGTCTGTTCCCAGAAGATCTCTTGCTATACCTGTTGATTTTACGGAATATCCTACCACAAGGGTGGGAATACAATTGGAATACGCTGCTATAGATGCATGAGTTCTTGCCGCTATAAAGAAACGGCATTTTGATATATATCCCTTGACATGAATGGCATTACCGTCATCAAATATTTTGATACGCTCTTCTCCGGGAAATGCCTTCATAAGCTCCTTTGCTGCGTTTGTATCGTCTGTGACAGGATTTCTTACGTGTGATATAAGTGCAACATTATGATCTGTATTATCAAGAATATATCTCACAAGTTTCTCATAGCACTTGATTGTAATATCTCCGCCGGACTCAAACTGTCTGATAAGGGGGCTTATATTAACGCCAACAATATCATTATCGTTATCAAACATGGGCTCTGTAATCTCACCTGTGGGGAGAGTGAAGGCAGGATCAGGATAATATTTTACATTATCAAACCCAAGCTTCTTAAGTGCCTCATATGTAATGCTCTCTCTCGCAGTTATAAGAGAAAACTTACGCAGCACCTTTACTTTGTATTTGAATTCCTTACCCTCGAGAAGGTCGGGATTTATAGAACATCCCCAAAGCACGGTGTTTTTGCAGAGCTTCATTATCTTTCTGTCAAGGGTAACAAGATATGCGCTTCTTCCATAGGAATAATTATCTCCGCCTATAGATATTGCAAGGCAAGATTCCTTTGCAGCCTGCTTTGTATCCTTATACATATAACTGAAAAAAGGAATCCAATGCAAAAGGCGGGTAAATACGCCGAGTACGAATAGCCTTCTCTTGCCAAACCACGTACAGTATTTATCAGACATAAAGAAATTATATTTTCCATCCTCTGTGTCTATATATTTTTTATCTACCGCCGGCGCAAGAGATGTTACAGAATATTTCGTTCCGGGATACTGCCTGTCAATAATTCCGGAAACTGTTCTTATTATCGCCTCACAACCGTGATTATCACTTGAGCCGTGCTGATACATCAGTACCTTTTTCATTTGAAACTATTCCTTTCATACTTCTTTTGAGTTATTCCGGTATATTTTAACCTATTAGTTGTTGAAGTTCCTATATCTACAGCATCATTCGCTTTTGATAAAAGTGCAAGCATACAAGGTATTACAAAAAATCTTGCATTCAGAATATCGGGAATAAAATTCATTGCGACAAATGAGCAAAACAACGCCCAAAAATCATCCGTCAGTCTCTTTTTTGCGGCAATCTTCATTATATATACCAGCAAAAACAGCATAGCGCAAGCAAAAAGAATGCCACACATATTAAGCCACCTCAAAAATGTGTTATGAGGTATTACTTCGGAAAAATATGATACCAGATTATCATTATCGTATCCTATTCCCAACGGGTGCTTTATAAACAGTTCAATAGACTCCGTAAAATTCAAGAGTCTTCCGTTTGAATACAGCAACATACTCATATCTTCGATCGATCTGGTCAACGCAAGATATGTTATCATAATAAATACGATGCCTGCTGCAAAGATCATCATGATCAGCTTCTTTTTGAAATCCTTATATACTATCAGCACATACAAAACAATGCAAATAGCAAGGGATACGATAGATGTTCTTCGAGTGGTAAATGCAAGTCCGGCAACCGTAATGATTATCAGCAATATATTCAATACAGTTTTTTCTTTTTTATTTACCCTTTCAAGCATATAAAATACGCCTGTTGCAAGCATTATTGTTGCTGAGCTGGTATCCTCCATCAAAAGATTGGAAGAAACCATGGGCTTTCCCATATAGTTGCCGATTGCGTATTTAAATATTGTATCTCCTGTTGCTGTATGATAAACATACTGAAAGATCAATAAAACAGAACAAACGCTGACACAGAAAATATACGCATCTATAATCCGCTTTTTGTTTTCACTTGACAATGTATCTGACATCAGTGTAGCAACAAAGACCATTATAATGAAAAATGCTATCATTATAAATTCTTTCATTGCCGAGCCTTTCGAGGGTGACAACATTATGGGATATATGGATAAAACCGCAATAAATGCAAACACAGATAGCATAACTGCAGAAACATTATTATTCTTCAGTTTTTTCAAATTAGAGAAAAAATATCCTAATACTAAAACGCCCACAACATAGAACCACGTTATCTGAAGTTCTTCCGACGGCCGGCCGAATATGTTTATCCAAGAAATCGGCCAAGTATGGCACATCACGATAAGGCACGATGAAATAAAGTTTTTAGTTTTTATATATGCAAAATAGAAAAGGACACAGAAAAGAATTGTTCCTGCGATGAAAAACAATATTTCCGGAATGCTGTATTCATAATTGAACAGATTCAATGCAAATAACAGCAAAGAAAACAAGTACTCCATATCTTATCCTTTAATCTTCTATAATAATTTGAACATTAACATCCATATTAATTTTAACATTAACACCCTTCATTGTCAAGCATAGCTGACAATGAAGGGTGTTTGTTTTAAAAATGATTAACAGCTAATAACAAAATCTACTGTCTCTTTATTATTTTTTTCAGCTTTAAAAAATTATTCCTGCCGATAAGCTTTACGCAAAGCTTGATAATCTTTTCTCTGGGAATAATTTTACTCTTTTTCCATGTTGCATCATAATGATGAATGGAATAAGTATTTTCGGTTACATTCAATTCGAATGTTTCGCTGTCTTTGGGGTCAAAGTAATCCCGCGGAAATACGGTAATTCCGTTAACTTCCTGTTTTTCACCGTTTCTCACAAAGCCGTACCTGTCAAAAATCTCAGTATTTATAATAGGACAGGCAATTTTCTTCAGCTCAGCCATATCAATGGGAAAGCTCCTGTTATGATAATCGCACATTATTTCATATATCATAGGATGCCCCTTCTCTGCTCCGAAGCCTACACCGGTATTGATATACTCAGTGCCGTGAAATCCCATAAAGCCATGCAACAAGAGGAACTCATCTATACTTTTAATCAGTTCCACGTCTGTATCGAGGTATATGCCTCCGTTTTCGTATACGATTTTAAGTCTGGCATAATCTGTTACAAACGCCCATTTCTTATTGTCATAAGCCTCTTTTACAAAGGGGATACAATCAATATCAAAATTGTCCTCATTCCATTCAATTATCTCATAATCGGGGCAATATTTTTTCCAGCTCTCAATACATTTTTCCATAGCCGGAGTTTTTGGGTTTCTTCCAAACCAACAATAATGTATGATCTTAGGTATCATAATCAATTATCCGATCCTATCTTATCAATTTTATACGCATTCAGAATAGAGATCCTCAAGCTCCTTTATACAGTTGGAAATGTTATAGGGGCCCTCACACATTTGCTGCGCAACCATCTCCCTGTCCTGTACACTGATTTCTGAAAGCTTTTCTGCCCACGCCACAGAATTATCAATTGGCAAAAAATACACTTCGTCAGTCACTTCACACTCTCTTGTTACAGTATCAGAAAGGATCACCGGCAGGCCACTGGCGCAGGCCTCCATAGAAACAACAGGCAATCCTTCATACAACGAAGGCAAAACAAACACATCAAAAGCAGAAAAGAACTTAAATGCATCTTCTCTTATTCCTGCAAAAATAACCTTATCTTCGATTCCCTTATCGCTTACATATTGGAGAACAAGAGGTTTCAGCTCTCCATCTCCAACAAGAATAAGTACTGCGTTGCTATCAATTTTCAAATACTCTTCAAATAGATCTATTATAAACAAGTGATTTTTCGTGGTCACAAACCTACCGATGTGACCGATCACTTTCTTATTTTCTACATTAAATTCACGGCGTATCTCATCTCTGTATTTTTCAGAATATGAAAACTTTTTCGTATCTACGCCGTTTCGAAGGACTGTAACCTGTCCTTTCTCAACCTTTTTGTTGCCATACATCCACCTTGCAGCAGTAACAGAGCATGCAACCGGGATGTTTGCTATCATAACGTTAAACGGTCTTAATATTTTTTTCAGAATATCGCGCTTCTTCTCCACTTTTGAAGAAGTTGTATGATTATGAAGAATTCTGTATTTTACTTTACATTTCTTTGCTGCTATCAAGGAAAACACAGACAAAGTATTAAGATTTGAATGAACTATTTTATAATTACCACTTTTTATGATCTTTTCAATTTCTCTTATATATTTAAATACTGAGCTGACAGCAGGTACTTTAAATGCATTTGCTCCCATTTCCAATATATCAGCGGGGATATCAAAATCAGAGTCTTCCTCATATATAAAATCATACTGATATTTTTCTTTATTGAGAAACCTATAGTATGAATACATTATACTTTCTACTCCGCCTGCCTTGAGCTTTCCGAGCACGCATAATATCCTTTCCGCCATATATACCTC
>JAZTXZ010000012.1:0-3220 GCA_045636685.1 Candidatus Avispirillum sp.
TTCCATGTTTTTTACCTCCCTATGGACTTTCGACTGACAGTTCACAAATTTCTATCAGTAGAGAGACGGTCAAAAATGCCCGTTCTTGTGGATTATATCATTTTCTCTTCCCCATGTCAACAGCTATGTTTTTTACTTTTGGGGCTTTTTGATTAATTTACAATTTGTTAACATTCTCCGAGGAATATCTTTATTCCCAAGATCTGTTTTTCCACGGATTCTCTTGCAGGACCGCCGTACACCTTTCTCTCGTTTACACATCTTACAAGGTCAAGACTTTCGTACACGTCCTCCTCAAAGAGAGGCGTAAAGCCCTTATAGTCCTCAATGGGCAACTCATCAAGGCTTGTCTTTTTATCGATACAGAGGGCAACAAGTCCGCCTGTGATCTTATATGCGTCTCTGAATGCCATTCCCTTTCTTACAAGGTAATCCGCGCAGTCGGTAGCATTGAGGAAGCCGTGGCGGGCAGACTCAAGCATCTTATCCTTATTGAGAGTAAGAGTATTCAGCATACTTGTGAAAAGCTCGATGCAGATCTCAGTATTATCGACTGCATCGAAGATCGCCTCCTTATCCTCCTGCATATCCTTATTGTATGCAAGGGAGAGCCCCTTCATCATTGTGAGGAGAGTTGTGAGGTCACCGTAAACTCTGCCTGTTTTGCCACGCACAAGCTCTGCAATATCAGGATTCTTCTTCTGAGGCATAATTGAGGAGCCTGTAGAAAATGCATCATCAAGCTCTGCAAAAGCGTATTCAGAGGAGCACCAGAGAATAACTTCCTCAGAAAAACGGGAAAGGTGCATCATAAGAATGGAGAGTGCGCTTGCAAGCTCGATTACGAAGTCACGGTCGGAAACTCCGTCCATGCTGTTCTCTGTAACAGCTGAGAAGCCGAGCAACTCCGCAACGCGATGACGGTTAATGGGATAAGTTGTCGCCGCAAGAGCACAGGAGCCAAGGGGCATAACATCTGTTCTCTTTTTAACGTCTGAGAGTCTGTCACAGTCGCGCATGAACATCTGAGCATATGCGAGAATATAATGCGCAAAGGTTACAGGCTGGGCGTGCTGGAGGTGAGTATATCCGGGCATTACGGTATCGACGTTCTTCCCTGCCTTATCTGCGATCTCTGCGATAAGCTTCTTTGTGAGATCGATGATCTCGTCGATCTCCTCCATAAGATACATTCTTATATCAAGTGCTACCTGGTCGTTTCTGCTTCTTGCAGTATGAAGTCTCTTACCTGTTTCTCCGATACGCTCTGTGAGAACTGCCTCAACGAACATATGAATGTCCTCTGCCTGCATATCTATTTCAAGAGCGCCGGATTCAAGGTCCTCAAGAATAATCTTCAGATTTTCGACAATCTTGTCAGCTTCGCTCTTATCGATAATACCCGCTTCGCCAAGCATTGTTGCATGAGCAATAGAACCCTTGATATCTACCTTATACATTCTCTTATCGAAGCTGATTGAAGAATTAAAATCATTGACGCGGGAATTGAGCGCCTTTTTGCTTCTTCCCGCCCACATCTGCTGTGCCATATAATTACCTTTCTTTACGCAAAAACCGGGGTTGGTATCCAACCCCGTTTTTTATTATTTCATTAGTTAAGGTCTATCTTATCACCAAGGAGCATTGTGCGAACCTTAATGGGAAGACCAAAGAGATTGATAAAGCCTGCGCTGTCCTTCTGATCGTATACGTCATCCTCACCGAAGGTTGCAACTTCCTCAGAATAGAGTGAGTAAGGAGATGTGATAGAAGCGGGAGTGATGTTACCCTTATAAAGCTTAATCTTTACGTCACCTGTTACGGTCTCCTGAGTCTTATCAACGAATGCGGAGAGAGACTCACGAAGAGGTGTAAACCACTGGCCGAAGTATACCAGGTCAGCGAACTTTCCTGCGATCATCTGCTTGAAGTGAGTTGTTTCACGGTCAAGAGTGATAGTCTCAAGCATTTCATGAGCAGCGTAGAGAATAGTTCCGCCGGGAGTCTCGTATACACCGCGGCTCTTCATACCAACAAGTCTGTTCTCTACGATATCAATGATACCGATACCGTTTGCGCCGCCAACCTCGTTAAGCTTTGTTACCATTTCAACGCCGTTCATCTCAACGCCGTCGATAGATGTGGGAACACCCTTTTCGAAGTGGATTGTGAGGTATGTGGGTGTATCGGGAGCCTTTTCGGGAGTTACGCCCATTTCAAGGATCTCATCGTACTTAGGCTCATTTGCAGGATCCTCAAGGTCAAGACCCTCGTGGGAAAGATGCCAGAGGTTCTTATCCTTGGAGTAGTTTGTTTCTCTTGTTACGGGAATATCAATACCCTTGGAGATAGCATAATCGATCTCCTCATCGCGGGACTTGAGCTCCCATGTTCTCCAAGGAGCGATGATCTCCATCTCGGGAGCGAATGCCTTGATGGTAAGTTCGAAACGAACCTGGTCGTTACCCTTACCTGTGCATCCGTGAGCAATTGCATCTGCGCCCTCAGCCTTTGCGATCTCTACGATACGCTTAGCAATAATGGGACGAGCGAATGCTGTACCGAGGAGGTATGTATTCTCATACTTTGCGCCTGCCTTGAGTGTGGGATATACATAATCCTGAATAAATACTTCCTTGAGATCCTCGATATAGAGCTTGGAAGCGCCTGTTCTGAGAGCCTTTTCCTCGAGACCCTCTGTTTCCTTACCCTGTCCTACGTCGCCGCAAACACCGATTACTTCGCATCCGGGATAATTGTCCTTAAGCCATGCGATCATGATAGAGGTATCAAGACCGCCGGAATATGCAAGTACTATTTTTTTGATTTCTTTTTTCATTTTTAAACACCGTGTCTTTCTATATATTGTCGCCCCCGAAGGGTTAAATTCACAACAATAGATATTATAATCACGACCCTAAAAAAAATCAATATGCACATTAAATAAATTAAAAATATTTATTTATAAATATTCACTATAATTGTATGTTATGAATATTTATACACCCGCAATTCTGCGCTTCATAGTGTTAATATCTTTTGCATTTACCTTGCCGTCACCGTTTATATCAGCTAATATAATATCCGCGCCGTTATTATCAGTAACTCTGCTGCCTGTAACGATTCGAGAAATAATGTTAATGTCCACAGAGTTTATGCGACCGTCGCAATTGGTATCACCCGTTACTGCATTGGGAACAAGGTCTACGTTATCCTCCAT
>JAZTXZ010000013.1:0-35726 GCA_045636685.1 Candidatus Avispirillum sp.
GGCCGGGGAAACTCTTTTAAAAGGTGTAGTGCCGCGGTTTGTGCTGCCAGCACAAACCGGGGCACTACATATTCGGGATGCTTTTTGTTATTTGTAATAATATTTTATTTCATCCTCTGTGTAGATCTCTTCAAGAGCGTATGCTTCGGGATCGAAATCTTCCGGGACGGGGAGATAGATATAGCCTTGGAAATATTTTTCCTCACTCTCATAGGAATAGCTGAGCTGAACGTAATTCTTTGCGGAAGGCTCTTTTTCGCTTTCCTTCGCATATTCGAATATGGCCTTCACTGCATCGAAATGAAGAGGCTCTTGCCACTCATAGTCACCCTTTGAATTTCTCTCTAAGAAGGCATAAATATTATAGTATTTACGCTCCGAGGTCTTTTCATCTGTCATAAAAACAATTCCGTCACAGTGCAGATACCAGATGTTGCCGCCATTTTCGAGATCAAGACCGGCTATCTCCGAAATCTCCTTCATTTTATCTTCACGGCCGATCCTATCTGTTTCCAAAAGCATTTCGAAGGTCTTGGGGAAATCGATAGCGGAGATCTGAAGATATACATTCACGGCATCAAAGCTGTCTGCATAATAATCAAGATTAAATTCATTTACTCCGTGGGGGCCGTTATGGGCGATATAGTACCAGTCCTCAAAGGGCATTTCGTTTATCTCCTTCTGGAGGCACTGGAACACCTCTTCATAGTAGCTGTAGTTCACTTTACTGTCGTAGATGCCGAAATTCAGAGAGCCGATTGCAGGTTTAGGGAGAATCTTGCAGGCTTCCATATACTTTTCGTTCTTTTCAAGATCGGAAAGAATACTGTTATAATCATCACTTGTAAAGTAAACTTTGCGATATTTGGTGAAGATGCCATGCTTTATTGCCACAACCTGAGAAACGCCGTAGGAGACGGGTTCACTGTAAGCTGTATCATCAATAGTCTCATTATAATGGTATTCTCCAAGGTATCCTTCCTTGTGGAATACCTTCATGTTGTCCTCAATACCGTCGGAGATCTTCTCAATAATATTCTCGTCTGTTATATCAAGTTTCTGGGCTTCAATGCCGTACCATGAATTATGTCTTCCTGATGAATTGATGAAGCGCACTGAATCTATCTCCTCGGGCTCGGGAGTATAGAGAGAAGCCAGAGCGGGAATGCAAAGAACTACTGCCAAGCATGTAGCGCAAAGGCCAACCACAACGCCGAAGAAGGGAAGGGCTCTGAGACAGTTTTTCCAGCGGCGTGTTGTTATCAGCTCATAAGCAAAGTAAACAACAGCTGTGAGAAGGAAGAGTATTACAAATATTGCTACCTCCCCGTCCACAAGCATCATAGTTGCAAATATGCCGACCACCATGGAGAGCATAATTCTTATAATATGCTGTATTGCTCTTCCGGGAGCGGGACAGGTTGCAGTTTCGCTTTTTCTCGCGCGGAACACGAAAAGGGCCGCTATGAGATAAAGGAGACCGAGAACGAAAGTATAAAGGTCTGCCACTGCATTATTTGCAAGGTTCATTGGCTCGCCGTAGAAGAACAGATTGACTACGCTTCCAAAAAGGATATTAATGTTATTTGACAAAAATGAGATTCCAAGCTCGTTGAATACAAGGAAGGAGGAGTTATTGGATACCCACATAGTCATAACAGCGATGATAAATCTGGGAAGGAAAAGTATAAGAAGGGTCACGCTGATATTGGAAAGGATTGTTCCCGTTGCGCTCATTGCAAGGGCAGTAGCTCCCGCCGTCAACATAAAGAGGGCAAGATAGGAGAAAAGAAGGTCCAGAGCACCGTCTGTTACAATGGTGAAAACATTGGGAAGCAGTCCATATCCTGCCAATCCCACTGCACCGCATATGATACTGATGGTTGCAACATAAGTGAAGACTGCCGCAACAGTGCTTATGAAAAAGCAGATTCTGGTATAGGGCAGTGCATGATAAAAGTCAGATGAGTCTCTTCTGTTAAAAACGGAGAAGGCAAGAAGCACCATTATAGGGGTTGCCGCCAGCGCTGTCACGGGAAGCGCCATAAATATCTGAGAGAAATTTACAATGATCGGCTCGGGAGGGAGCAGCGCATCGTGCTTTATCCCATCTGCCATCTCCAGCTCGCTCATATACCAATTGTATTGAGAAACGTATTCAAATACTGAAAAAAGGAAGGGGGCGATCTGAACGATAAGCATCAGTGCCAGGGCGATTATGGCGAAAATTCTTAGTCTGCGGAGAGTCTCCACATATATTCCCTTTGAAAACATGGTTTTTTTCATTGCTTTTACCTCCTTAATCCAAATTGAAGGAATAGCCGAGGGCTTCCATCTCATAGGTGAATACTTCCTCCAAGGTCAGAGGAAGCACGTCAAGGATAACGGGGTTCATTGCGGAAAGGAAGGCCACTGTGCGGTTTCTTTCTCCGCGGACGATCATATTGGAAACGCTTCCGTGCTTTACGAAATGAACTATATCAATGCCCTCAAACTTTGATCTGTCGTATTCCTCGGGGAATGCTATCTGGATCTTATACTGAGATGTCTTAAGATTCTGTACATCGCTCTCAAGGATAAGTCCGCCTTTATGGAGAAGGGAAAGCTGATCGCAGGTGTCCTCAAGCTCTCGGAGAGAATGGCTTGTTATGATGGCGGTAGCACCGCGGTCCACAACGTCCTGGCAGATAAGCTTCTTTATGTAGTTTCTCATGACGGGGTCAAGTCCGTCAAAGGTCTCGTCAAAGAAGATATACTCGGGCTTTGATGAAAGAGCAAGGATGGTTAGAGCCTGGCGGCGCATACCCTTTGAAAAGGTATTGATGCCGCGGTCTTCAGGAAGACCCAGATCCCTTACGAGAGTATTGAATTTATCCCAGTCAAAATCGGGATATAATGAAGCATACATCTTGCCCATTCTTTTAAGGCTTGCGGCGGGGAGATAATAAAGCTCATCGGGAACATATGCTATCTTTGCCTTTGCTGTAGGATTTTCGTAAATAGGTTCTCCGTCAAGAAGGGCTACACCCTCGTCTGCCTTATATACACCACTGAGAACTCTGAGAAAGGTTGATTTTCCCGCTCCGTTTGAACCGACCATCCCGTAAATACATCCGTTCTGTATTTTACAGGTAACGTTTTCAAGAGCCGTAAATCCGTCAAATTTCTTCGTTACGTTAGTTGTGGTTATCATATAGTTTCCTCCTTTTCCAAGGTAAGCGAATTAATCGCATCAATAATTTCTTCTTTTGTTACGCCTGCTCCGATGAGCTCTGAGGCAAGACCGCGGATCTCTGCAAGTCTGGCTTTTGCAATGGTACGAAGCTTTTCTCTGGCTCCGGGCATTACAAAGCATCCTTTGCCGGGAACACTTGTGACAATGCCCTTCATATCAAGTTCGCCATATGCCTTCTGGATAGTGTTGGGATTAACGGAAAGCTCAAGAGACAAGGCTCTGACCGAGGGAAGCTGTTCTCCCTCGCGGATTATTCCCGCACCTATCAATCTTTCGATCTGACTGCATATCTGCTCATAAACAGGAGTACGCGACATTACATCAATGTAAAGCATTATACCCTCCTTTCTAACTGTACTATGTGTCTTAGTACAGTTTCATTATATCAAACCATAAGGAAATGTCAAGAGGTTTTAGGAAGATGCAGAACCTTTTTTTCAAAAAAGGTTTTGCAAGATACAACACATCGTTGACAGAGGCGCGTCAGTTTTGTATAATGTAGAAAGAAAAGTGTGAGTATTTTCAAAATAGGAGGTATATATGAGTCGTATTTTGAGAAACGAATATCCTCGCCCCTCATTTAAGAGAAGCGAACAAAGCTGGCTTTGCCTTAACGGCATCTGGGACTTTGAGATAGATCGAGAGGCAAGCTTTGATGAAGAGGAATATTCCAAAAAGGAAAGCCTTGATAAAAGAATCGTTGTGCCCTTCGTTCCCGAATCCGGCGCTTCGGGTATTGAGGACACTGCATATATGAAAAAGGTATGGTATACCCGAACCTTTATTCTTCCCGAAGGATTTGATACTTCAAAGGGAAAAGTGCTTCTCCATATCGGCGCCTGTGATTATCATACTAAGGTATGGATAAACAAGGCAAAGGCAGGCGAGCACAAGGGTGGATATACTCCCTTTAACTTTGATATTACAGCCTTTCTAAACGAAGGCGAAAACCGCATCACCGTTTCTGCATTTGACGACGTTCTGGATAAGATGCAGCCCTCAGGCAAGCAGTGTGAGGCCGAGGTAAACCACGGCTGCTTCTACACCCGTTGCACAGGTATCTGGCAGACAGTTTGGCTTGAGTACGTTCCCGCGTCTTATATCAAGCACGTAAAGATCCTTCCCGACCCCAAGAACGAGAAGGCTGATTTCACAGTTAAGGTGCAGGGCAAGGGTAAGGTTTTTGCCAAGGTATTCTTTGAGGGCAAGGAAGTTGCGGCTGCTGAAAGCAATGCATGCGGCGGATGTGCTACTTTCTCAGTAAAAATCGAGAATCCCGTTCTCTGGGATATCGGCGAGGGTAACCTCTACGACGTTGAGCTCACCTTCGGTGAGGACAAGGCATATTCCTACTTCGGTATGAGATATATTGAGACTGAGGGCAGAAAGGTGTTCCTTAACGGAAAGCCTCTCTTCCAGCGTCTTGTTCTCGATCAGGGCTATTTCCCCGACGGAATCTATACTGCAAGCGATGCTTCTGAGTTCAAGCGCGATATTGATCTCCAGATGGCGGCAGGCTTTAACGGCGCGAGAATGCACATGAAGGTTTTTGAGCCCGGATTTATCCATGAGGCCGATAAGGCAGGATATCTCCTCTGGGGCGAGTACCCCAACTGGGGTCTTGATATTGCTCAGGATGCGTCAACTCCCCATATGCTTCCCGAATGGCTTGAGGCTGTGGAGCGCGACGTAAACTCTCCCTCCATCATCGGCTGGTGCCCCTTCAACGAGTCCTTCCCCATGGGAAACCGTGCCCTTCCTCAGCTTTGCTATGATATCACAAAGGCATATGATCCCACCCGTCTCGTTATCGACTCATCCGGATGGGTGCATACTGCATCTACCGATATTTACGACAGCCATGACTACGATCAGAATCCCGAGACCTTCAAGGCAAGATATGAGTGCCTTGTTACGGGAGAGGGAGATTACCCTGTAAACTATCCTACTCTCGACGACGGATATGACGGAAAGATCCCCTATTTCGTTTCCGAGTTTGGCGGCTCGTTCTTTGACCTTGATGCCGTATACGAGTGCGGCGAGCAGGAATCCTCAAACCCCTGGGGATACGGCGAGGCTCCCAAGTCCCAGTCCGAGCTTCTTGCAAGAATCTCAGCTCTCTGCGCAATTCTTCGTGAAAACGGAGAAATGTGCGGCTTCTGCTACACTCAGTTCACAGATGTTATGCAGGAAATGAACGGCGTGTTCACATACGACCGCCGCCCCAAGCTCCCCCTTGAAGAATTGCATAAGGCAATCGCAGGAGAATAATTAAAATATAAAGGATATAACTATGAAAACAAAAACCGTAAAAGGAATGAACGATTATCTTCCCTCCGATGCGGAGATCCGCGATTATCTTCAGTCCGTAATTATTGATACTTATAAGAATTCAGGCTTTGAGCATATCATCACTCCCATCGTTGAGGATGCAGAAAACCTCGATAAGAGCGAGGGCGGCGACAACCTTAACCTTATCTTCAAGGTTATGAAGAGAGGCGCAAAGCTCCAGAAGGCTCTCGAGAGCGGCAACGCAAAGGAGCTTTCCGATATGGGTCTTCGCTATGACCTCACTCTCCCCCTTTGCCGCTATTTTGCAAACAACCGCCAGAATCTCATGCTCCCCTTCAAGGCTATTCAGGCTGACCGCGTTTACCGTGCTGAAAACTCTCAGAAGGGCAGACTTCGTGAGTTCGTTCAGTGCGATATCGATATCATCGGCTCAAAGGCTCCCGAGTGCGAGATCGAGCTTATCCTCACAACTGCTGAGGCTATCCGCAAGATCGGTATCGGCGATTTCAAGATCAAGATCAACGACCGCTCTCTCCTTCGCGCAGTTATCGAAAAGATCGGCTTTGCAGAGGAGAACTTCGATTCTGTTTGCATTACCTTTGATAAGCTTGACAAGATCGGTGCTGATGGCGTAAAGGCAGAGCTTCTCGCAAAGGAATTTGACCCTGAGGTGGTTGACCGCTTCTGCGAGTTCTTCTCTGTTGAAAAGATCACAATGGATGACGTTAGAAACCTTCTCGGCGAGTGCGATGCACTCAAGAACGTTGAGTATATCATGAACTCTGTAACAGAGATCGCAGGAGACACAATCAAGCTTGAGTTTGATATCTCCCTCGTTCGCGGACAGGGCTACTATACAGGCACAGTATTTGAGATCCACAGCATCGAATTTAAGGGTGCTCTCGGCGGCGGCGGACGTTATGATAACCTTATCGGTAAGTTCATCGGCGAGTCCATTCCCGCAGTTGGCTTCTCCATCGGCTTTGAGAGAATCTTTGCGATCCTCAAGGACCGTGGAAACTTCAAGATTCCCGACGGCAAGGATAAGGTGGTTATTCTCTACGATCGCGAGAACTATATCGCAGCTCAGAGAAGAGCAAGAGAGCTTCGCGCAGAGTATGACGTAACTCTCTGCGAGAGAACAAAGAAGGCAGGAAAGCAGCTTTCCCGTTATGCTGAGCGCGGATACACATGGTTCTTCACCGAGGGCCAGTCCGAAGAGCTCCAGCCTCTTTCATAATTAATAATGATATCAATTTGCAATGCAAATTGATGATATACGGCAAAGCCGTATGATATAGGCTATGCCTATGATATATTTTCTTCGAAAATATGAATGAATAAAAACGGACCGTAACATATGTTACGGACCGTTTTTTACATTAATATGCCCTTCGGGCATATATCATATTGCTTGGGCAATATATCATATTTCCCGTGGAAATATATCACATTCCCGTAAGGGAATATATCATTCCCCTTTAGCGTGCAACCTCTTCCATGATGAATGCTTCGAGGATGTCGCCTTCCTTGATGTCGTTGAACTTCTCGAGGCCAACACCGCACTCGTAGCCCTGCTGTACTTCCTTAGCATCGTCCTTAAATCTCTTAAGAGAGGAGATCTTATCCTCGTAGATAACTACGCCTTCACGTACTACACGAATCTGAGCATGGCGTGCAATATGACCGTCCTGAACGTAGGAACCTGCGATAGTACCAACATTGGGAACGCGGATAGTCTGACGAACCTCAGCGTGGCCGAGAACCTTCTCAACAAATTCGGGAGCGAGCATACCCTTCATAGCCGCTGTGATCTCTTCGATACAATCGTAGATTACGCGGTATGTGCGGATATCAACGCTCTGGCGCTCTGCAGAGTCGATTGCGCTCTTGTCGGGACGAACGTTAAATCCTACGATGATAGCATTGGAAGCTGCAGCCAGCATAACGTCACCCTCGGTGATACCGCCTGCTGCAGAGTGGATAACGCGAACCTTAACCTCGTCGTTGGAGATCTTTTCAAGAGACTGCTTTACAGCCTCTGCAGAACCGCCAACGTCAGCCTTAACGATAACGTTAAGCTCCTGAACACCTTCCTTGATCTGAGAGAAGAGATCCTCGAGGTTAACCTTTGCGTTAGCCTTGAATTCTTCTTCCTTAGCCTTTTCGCGGCGCTGTTCAGCAAGGGTTCTAGCCATTCTCTCGTCTTCAACTGCGTTGAATTCATCGCCTGCGAGAGGAACCTCTGCAAGACCGATAATCTCGACGGGAACGGAGGGGCCTGCTGTTTTAAGGCTCTTGCCCTTGTCGTCTGTCATTGCTCTTACACGGCCAACTGCTGTGCCTGCAATAACGATATCTCCGGAATGGAGAGTACCGGCCTGAACGAGAACCGTAGCAACGGGGCCACGGCCGCGGTCAAGCTTCGCCTCGATAACAATACCCTTTGCACGGCGTGCGGGGTTTGCCTTATATTCCTTAACTTCTGCGATGAGGAGGATATCCTCAAGGAGCTCATCGATACCCATACCTGTCATTGCGGATACGGGAACACACATGATGTCGCCGCCCCACTCCTCAGGTACGAGAGAGTAGTTTGTAAGCTCGGACTTAACTGCATCGGGATTAGCTGTGGGCTTATCCATCTTATTGATGGCAACGATTATCTCAACACCTGCAGCCTTGGCATGGTTGATAGCCTCAACTGTCTGGGGCATGATACCGTCGTCTGCCGCAACAACGAGGATAGCGATATCGGTAGCCTGAGCACCTCTTGCTCTCATTGCGGTAAATGCTTCGTGTCCGGGGGTATCGAGGAATGTGATGTCCTTGCCGTCGATATTTACTGTGTAAGCACCGATGTGCTGTGTGATACCGCCTGCTTCGCCCTTGGTAACGCTTGTGTGACGGATAGCGTCGAGAAGGGATGTCTTACCGTGGTCAACGTGACCCATTACGCAAACAACGGGAGGACGCTCGGAGAGGTTCTCATCGTTATCTTCTTCCTCGTTAAAGAGCTTTTCTTCGATAGTAACAACAACTTCCTTTGTGCAGATAGCGCCAAGCTCTTCTGCTACGAGGAATGCTGTATCAAAGTCGATGATCTGGTTTACTGTAACAAGCATACCCATCATCATAAGACGCTTAACTACCTCAGCGGCAGTAACCTTAAGACGAGCAGCGAGTTCGCCAACGGAAATCTCATCGGGAACTGTGATCTCAAGCTGCTTCTGCTTTGCCTTCATAGCCTCCTGCTTACGAAGCTTTTCCATAGCAGCGCTTTCCTTGTTACGGTTCTTGGAGGAACGCATATCGCGGTTGTTCTGCTTTTTCAGCTTCTGCTTTGTGGAGGCGTTTTCGCTTTCGCGGCTGTCGTGAACAAAGCTGTCGAGCTTTTCGTCATACTTGGAAAGGTCAACGCTGGATGCGCGTGTGTCGATAACTCTTGTAGCACCTGTACGCTTACGCTCGTTCTGAGGAGCCTGGGGAGCCTTCTTCTTACCGCCCATTGTAGACTGGTCGGGAGTATAACTCTTATCGGAGGTTACTTCAGCAGCCTTTTTCTGGCCATCGTAAGCCTTCTGGATCTTATCGCTAACAGACTGCTGAGGCTTCTTCTGACCCTGAGGAGCATAAGCCTGATCTCTTGCAGGTCTGTCGGATCTGTCATTTCTTTCGGGTCTTTCGCGCTTCTGGTTCTGCTGATGTGCGCCCTGCTGACCGTTATTGTTATTCTGGCGGGGCTGCTGTCTGTCGTTTCTGTGGTCGCCCTTGTTATTGTCGTTTCTGTGCTCGGGCTTAGCTTCAGCCTTAGGCTCAGCTTTATGCTCTGCAGCCTTTCTTGCACGCTCCTCAGCCTCAGCCTTTGCGCGTGCTTCAGCCTCTGCCTTCTTTCTTGCAGCCTCTTCCTTTGCAGCCTTTTCTGCGTCAGCCTTAGCCTTTGCAGCAGCGGCAGCCTTAAGAAGTGCCGCATCCTTAGCTCTTGCGCGCTCCTCAGCTTCAGCTTTAGCCTTAGCCTCAGCCTCAGCCTTTGCGCGAGCTTCAGCTTCAGCCTTTGCCTTTGCCTCAGCCTCTGCTTTAGCACGAGCTTCAGCGGCTTTCTTTTCGCGGTTTGCGAGAGCCGCCTTTGAGGGCTTTACAGCGGGGATCGCTGTTCTTCCGTTAACGTAGCCGTCAACGTCAGTGATCTGATGCTCCTTTGTGAGCATGTCGAGAAGGAGATTTGCCTCGTCAGCTTCAAGAACAGTCATAGACTTCTTGCCATCGAGACCTGCTTCTTCAAGTTTTGTGATAAGGTCCTTGGATCTGAGGTCAAGGTCCTTTGAAAGCTGGTTGATTCTGAACATCGGTACTTGTGCCATAGTTTCATACCCGTCTCCCGCGAGGGAGCCTTCTTATCAGATTATTGGAGAAAAACGAAATTTTATTCACTCTGCCATACTGCGATGATCTGAGTTGCAAGACCCTTATCGCATACGGCGGCGCAAGCTGTGGGTGATATTTTGCCAACTCGCTTGCCGAGAGTTTCCATATTGCACTCTGTGCATATGAGGGGAATTTCGTAGTATTTGCATTTATCGGTGATCTGCTTCTTTGTTCGCTCGGAGGCATCGGAGGCAAGGAGGACGCAGATCGTGCCCTTCTTTTTTCTGATCTCGCGAAGAACGAGATCAGTGCCGAGAACAACGCTTCTTTTTGCCGCGGCAAGACCGAGATAAGTAAGTATCTTGTCAGTCTTCATTTGCGTTTTCCTTTTCTGCCAGTGCGACTTCCTCTTCAAGAGCTATGAGAAGCTCTTCGGGGATATCGCATTCCAGGTTTGTTTTGAAGCGGTTTGCCTTACGTGCTTTTTTGAAGCAATTTGTCTTTTTACAAACATATGCGCCTCTGCCGCCTACCTTGCCGGTGAAATCGAGAACTACATTTCCTTCAGGAGTTCTGACAACTCTGAGAAGCTCCTTTTTAGGAAAGGATTCACCGCATCCGGTGCAACGGCGCAGGGGGATCTTTTTCTGCTTTGTCATAATATCAATATCAAAAATTACTCACCCTTGATATCGATCTTGCAGCCTGTAAGTCTTGCGGCAAGACGGGCGTTCTGACCTTCCTTACCGATAGCGAGAGAAAGCTGATCTGCGCTTACTGTTACTCTTGCGTTGCGGTCGGATTCCATAACAACATCGATAACTTCAGCAGGAGAAAGAGCGGAAGCGATGAACTCTGCGGTATCCTCGGAATACTCGATAACATCGATCTTCTCGCCGCGAAGCTCGTCAACGATGTCAGCAATACGGCGGCCTCTCTCACCGATACAAGCGCCAACGGGATCAACATCCTCATCGCGGGAGTAAACAGCGATCTTTGTACGGCTTCCAGCTTCACGTGCAACGTTGTGAATAATAACGATACCCTGCTCAATTTCGGGGATCTCCTGCTCGAAGATTCTCTTAACAAGGCCGGGATGAGTTCTGGAGAGAGTTACCATGGGGCCGGGCTGATTGTCGCGGCGAACCTCGGTAACGAATACCTTGATTCTGTCGCCTGCTGCGAATGTTTCGCCGGGGATCTGCTCTGCGAAGGGGAGAACAGCCTCGCTTGTACCTGTATCGATAACGATATCTCCGGAGGAGTCAGCAGTCTTTGTAACGATTGCTGTGATAACCTCTTCCTTTTTCTTATCATACTCGCGGATCATAGAGGAGCGCTCTGCTTCTCTGATACCCTGAATGATGACCTGCTTAGCAGACTGGGCGCTGAGACGACCGAAGCCCTTTGTCTTCACCTCAGTCTCAACAACTCCGCCGAGAACGTGGCGGCGGGAAAGCTTTTTAGCATCCTCAAGAGAGATCTCTGTGGAGGGATCTTCTACCACCTCAACGATGTTTTTCTGCTCATATACCTTAACGTCTTTTTTATTGGGATCGATAACAACACGAACATTGTTTGTGCCGTATTCCTTCTTGAAGGCGCTGACGAGAGCGGCTTCAACTTTTTCTATCATGTATTCCTTAGGAATACCCTTTGTCTTTTCAAGAAGATCAAGTGCGTTGAAGAATTCCTGGTTCATAACTCTTTCTGCCTTTCCTGAATATATTTAATTTTTTACCAATCAAAAACTGTGGATACTTTTGCAACAGTGCTTTTTTCGAGGGTGATATTTGCATCGTCAACAGTTACTGTAAGAGACTTGTCATCAGCTGCAGAAAGAATGCCGACGATCTGCTTTTTGCCGTCAACAGGTGCATAGAGCTTGACCTCTATCTTTTCGCCCATGCAAGCCTCGAAGTGCTCGGGGCGGGAGAGAACTCGCTCGATACCGGGGGAGGAGACTTCCATTTTGTAGGAGACCTCGATGGGGTCTGCCTCATCGATTATAGGATCGATGGCTCTTGACATTTTTTCGCAGTCCTCGATATCGATGCCTTCGGGCTTATCGATAGTGATGCGAAGGATCATATCAGCGCCTTCCTTGAGATACTCTACGTCCCAGAGCATATATCCCAGTTCTTCTGCAACAGGAGCAACGAGATCACGGACGGTGCCTGCAATGTTTTTCTTCTGCTTTTCCATTTGTCACCTTTATAAAATTTTTTTCATAAAAGAGAGAGTGGACTTTTTTTGCCCACTCTCTAACTTCTACTTTATTACAGTACATATTGTACCATAGTATTTCCCTTATTGCAATACTTTTTCGATTTTTTTTAATGTTTATAATATATGTACAGTTTTTGCCTTTGTCCTTAGTTTTTCTTTGGCATATTGAGAACTGCTGCGATTCCTGCGGCAATTGCAGAAACCAGAACACCGACGATGGCGGTTTTTACTATATTGATATCGTCGCCGCTGTCTGCAAGTGCCACGGCAAGATTTGCTGCAATATAGCCAATGGCGGTTTCAAAAAAGGTTCTGAGTGCGCGTATCGTCATTTCCTTCATTTGTCATTACTCCTTTCCTCCATCTTATGCTCAAGCTCCATAACATTGTGGTAAAGCTCGTCTACGGCACCGTAAAGCTCCTTATGCTCATCTGAGTTTTCGCTTGTCAGTGCCGATAGAGCGGTGTTCAGGATTTCAACGGAGCAATTGAGCTTTGTAAGGGTTTTGGAAAGCTCATAGATGACCTTGCCGATGGAAATGCCCGCAAGAGCAATTGTAATAAGGGATGCAAGGGTTTCCCAGGTCATAAGTATATCCTTTCCGTTTTTATATAATGGGGACAAGGATATCATATAGAAAAGGAGAATTAGTTTCTCCCCCTTATATGCCTGAATTTATCTTTTCCCTTTTCAAAGTTCTTTGCGTCTTCTCACCGACAGAGTTGAATTTGAAGGTTAATGAATTAAGATAAAAAGAAAAAGCAAATGGAAATACTAAAACCATTTGCTTTTTCTTTTTATTTAAGAAGTCTCATGGAATTTGATACTGCAAGGATGCATACGCCAACATCTGCAAGTATTGCTGCCCACATTCCCACGATATTTAAGGATGCGAGAATAAGAACGAGGATCTTTACAGTTAGAGAAAGGATAATATTGGCCTTTACAGTCCGCGAAGTCCTTTTTGAGAGTTTAAGGGCATATGTCAGTTTTGAGAGGTCGGAGCTCATAAGAACCACGTCGCATGCCTCAATTGCTGCAGAAGAACCGAGGGCGCCCATGGCAACTCCAACATCGGCACGGGCGAGGGAGGGCGCATCGTTTATTCCGTCGCCAACATACATAACGCAGCCGCTGTTCGTATATTCTTCAATTTTTGCAAATTTATCTTCCGGCATGAGCTGTGCATCTATTATGTCGATACCTATGGCATTTCCTGCCCTTTCGGCGGCTTTTTTATTATCGCCCGTGAGCATAACAGTTTTTTTGATGCCAAGCTTTTTCAGTGTCGATACGGTGTGCCGTGCCGAGGGCTTGAGCACATCCTCGAAATATATTCTTCCTGCAAGGCAGGAATCAACGTAAATATCTACTGCTGTTGAATCGGCATCGGTATGCGGACGCACTACCTTTACCTCTCTGCCGTCTGAAAGACATGCGCAAACTCCGACTCCGGAAAGCTCTGTCACAGACTTTGCAGTATATTTTTTCTTTCCTGCGGCAACTATTGCACGTGCTATGGGATGGGATGAGTTTTCCTCGGCTCCCGCGGCAAGGGAAAGGAGTTCCTCGCGGTCAAGGTCTGTTTCAACATGGATGACCGAAAGGGTGCCGAGGGTAAGGGTTCCCGTTTTATCAAAAATCGCGGTGTCAATTGCGGCAAGAGTATCCACATATATGCTTCCCTTGATCAGAACTGCGTTCTTTGATGCATTTCCCAGTCCGCAAAAATAGCCGAGAGGAACGGAAATTACGAGAGCGCAGGGGCAGGATATAACAAGCATGGTAAGGGCTCTCTGGCTCCATATATGAAAAGCTTCTGTGAAGGATGAAATTCCGGTTATATGGACAAGGAGAGGGATGAGAAAAGCAACCGTTGCCGCAAGGAGGCATACCATAGGTGTGTATACCTTTGCAAACCTTGTGATAAAGGCTTCGGATTTTGTTTTTCTCTCGCTTGCACTTTCGGTAAGCGCAAGTATTCTGCCTGCGGCGCTGTCTGCGGTAGTTGCCAAAACAGTGGCATCAATAAGTCCGCTTTGGTTGATACAGCCGGAGTAAACAGTATCTCCGACGGAGGCATCTCTCGGCACACTTTCTCCCGTTACGGGGGAAGTATCCACAGAGGTTGTTCCGGAAATAATACGGCAGTCAACGGGGATGCGCTCTCCTGCTTTTATGCGGATAGTATCTCCGATATTAAGAAGAGTTGGGTGAACTGTTTTTTCAGCGCCGTCCTCAATGAGATTTGCATAGTCTGGGCAAAGCTTTGAAAGTTCGCTGATTGCTTTGCGGCTTTTGCCGACGGCAATGGACTGAAACAGCTCGCCTACCTGATAAAGTATCATAACGGCAGCGCATTCAGCATATTCGCCCAGTAAGATCGCGCCTGCGGCGGCGATGGTCATGAGGGTATTTTCATCAAAGAAATTACCTGAAAATATTCCTCTCACAGCCCTTGTAACACACATTATTCCCGCTGAAACTCCTGCGGCGATAAAGCAAAGCGAGCTTACGAGCTCGATTTTTAAAATGGCAAAAAGAATTCCGAGAGCGGCAAAGGATGTGCCGACGATAATTGAGGTCAGGCGCTTTCGTTGGCCTTTATTCAGCTTTTTCTTTTTTTTCATGTCAGATCTCTTCGATCTCGCAGTCGGGCTCGATCTTGCGAACAGCCTTTTGCGCCTGCTTTAAGATTTTCTTGAAATCTCCCTCCTCAGCCTCAATAGTGAGCTTGAGAACAAGAAAATCGATTCTTGCCATCTTAACGCCGTCGATAGCTGCGATAAGGTCCTGCATCTTGCCCGCACATACGGGGCAGTCTACTTCTGAAAGGTGGAATGTTTTGATCATTTTATATGTCTCCTTTTTAAAGTTTTTTGAAGTGCAGAAACTTTTTTTAAAAAAAGTTTTTGCATAGTGCATGATACTTTACTCATTTATATGCTCTGTGCCGCACTCGATTATTTGACGGACGTGCTCATCGGCGAGACTGTAGTATACAGTCTTGCCCTCGCGGCGGTAGCGAACGAGACGTGCTCCTTTCAGTATGCGAAGCTGATGGGACACGGCGGACTGGGATACTCCCAGTAGCTCCGCCATATGCTGAACACACATCTCTCCCTCAAAAAGGATATAGAGAAGCTTTATTCTGGTTGTATCTCCGAATATCTTATATAGTTCAGCGAGATCGTAAAGCATTTCATCATCGGGAAGTGCCGCCTTGACTCTCTCAAAATCATCAAGATGCTGCTCTGACATAGTTGTCCTCCAAACATATGAATAACTGTTCATATGTTCATTGTACTCCCTGGATAACAACCTGTCAATAGGATTTTGATAATTTATTTCTTGTAATAAAGCTGATACGGTGGTATAATTATATATACCTAAATTTCGGAGGAAGATATGGAAAAATTTGAAGCCGAAAAGAGAATCGCAGAGCTAAGAAAGACAATTGCCTATCATTCTGCGCTTTATTATGATAAGGATGAGCCCGAGATATCGGACTATGAATATGATATGCTTTATAAGGAGCTTTCAGAGCTTGAGGCACAATATCCTGAGCTTGATGAAAGCTCGTCACCTACCCATAGAGTCGGAGGCGTGGCATCTGATAAATTTAAAAAGGTTCGCCATCCTGTTAAGATGGGCTCTCTTTCAGACGTTTTTTCCTTTGAGGAAATTGTTGCATTTGTTGAAAAAACAAAAACGGCACTTGCCGAACTTGGTGAGGAGACGGTAGAATTTACAGTGGAGCCGAAGATAGACGGCCTTTCCGTCGGTCTTACCTATGAAAATGGAGAATTTATTCTCGGAGCGACCCGAGGCGGCGGTGAGGAGGGAGAGGATGTTACTTCCAATCTGCTCACCGTAAAGTCTATTCCCAAAAAACTGGCAGATCCCCTTTCCATAACTGTCCGCGGCGAGGTATATATGCCTAAGGCAGAGTTTGAGAGGCTCAATATGGAAAAAGAGGCATCGGGAGAAAAGCTTTGGGCAAATCCCCGTAATGCTGCAGCAGGTTCTTTGAGACAGCTGGACTCTAAGGTCACTGCCAAGAGAGGACTTGATATCTTCGTCTTTAACCATCAGGTAGGAAATCTGTGGGAGGATGGCAGAGCTCCGGAGTCCCATTCCGAGACTATTCTGCGTCTGAAGGGGCTTGGATTTTCCGTCATCGATCTTCTTGAAATCACGAAAGATACCGAGCAGATTCTTGATGCTGTAAGGAAACTGGGAGAGGCGAGAGAAAGCCTTCCCAATGATATAGACGGCGCTGTTATCAAGATCAATTCCCTTCGTCAGCGAGAGCTTTTGGGAGAGACGACCAATACGCCGAAATGGGCAGTTGCATATAAATATCCTCCCGAGGAAAAGGAAACAAAGCTTCTTGATATTACGGTCCAGGTTGGAAGAACAGGCGTCCTTACCCCTACTGCTGAGCTTTCTCCAGTACGTCTTGCGGGAACGAGTGTTGCACGCGCTACTCTGCACAATATTGATATTATCAGGGAGAGAGATATCCGTATAGGTGATACGGTTGTTGTGAGAAAGGCGGGGGATATTATTCCCGAGGTGGTGCGAAGCGTCAGTGAAAAGCGTGATGGCACACAAAAGCCATATTCCTTCCCTGAAAAGTGCCCATCATGCGGAGGGCGTCTTGTATACGATGCGGCATCTGATGAGGATGATATCCGTGAGGAGGGAGCTGTTCGCTGTATCAATGCTGCATGTCCCGCTCAGCTGGAAAGACGTATCACCCATTTTGCTTCAAAGCCTGCAATGGCAATTGACGGCATGGGACCCAGAACTGTAAAGCTTCTTTTGGATGCTCATCTTATCAGCGATGTAGCTGATATATATTCTCTTAGTGAGGAAGATATCGTAGGCCTTCCGGGAATGGGCGAACTTTCTGCCCGCAATCTTATGGAGGCTGTTGAAAGATCAAAGACCCGCGGAGGCGCAAAGCTTCTTTTTGCTCTGGGAGTTCGCCATATCGGAGAGGCGGCAAGCGAGGAGATATCGGGAGCATTCGGCGGCATCTATCCCATGTTTGAGGCAAAGGAAGAGGATTTCCTTGCAATTGATGATGTTGGAGAGATCATGGCGAAGACTCTTTGCTCATTTTTCGCCCTTCCCGAAACCAGATCTCTGATAGACAGACTCTCCGCATTCGGAGTTGTTACAGAAGCAGAAAAGAAACAGAAGGGAACAGACCTTGCAGGTAAGACCTTTGTTCTTACGGGAACTCTTTCAACAATGACAAGAAGCGAGGCAACGGAAAAGCTGAAGGCATTGGGAGCAAAGGTTTCGGGCAGCGTATCAAAAAAGACCTCATACGTTGTGGCAGGCGAGGCCGCAGGCTCAAAACTTGACCGCGCAAACGAGCTTGGTATCCCCGTGCTGACAGAAGAACAGCTTAAAGAAATACTTGAAAAGTGAAGGAAAGAAAGATGAAGAAATTTTCAATAATCGCATTGATCCTTGCAGGACTTATGCTTTTCTCCTCCTGCGGTAAGAATACAGAAAAGAATAAAGAGACACAAGATAAAAATGATGAGACAACAGCGGCGCAGAAAGTAGATATTGATTTTTCAACTATCAGAGTTGCAGATTATATTTATGCTTATGAAAACGGCGATGCGGTATCCATTGTCAGCGGTGCCGAAGCATTGAAAAGTTCAAAGCCCTCCGTTGCAACGGTGGCAGACGACGGTAGTATCGTTCCCAAATCAAAGGGCGTCACTCTTGTTGCATATGAGGACGGGGGTAAGGCTTGTGCTGTTGTGGTTTGCGTGTTAGGTGAGGGTGAAAAGCCTGACCGCGCAAGCGGTGGCTCTGCCGAGGTGGTTGAACTTGGAAAGACCTATATCCATTCAGCCCCCGTGGGTGATGTTGAATATTCCTCCTCAAACGAAAGCGTAGTTGATGTAACAAATGCTCCCGAGCTTTCATTTGTGGGATGCGGATATGCCGCAGTGACCTGCTCATCAGTAAGCCGCCCCTTTACTTACAGCTTTGTGGTTTACGACAGAACTGTTGAATAAAAATTGCAGATAAAGAAAATCCCCAGGATGAGATAAAATAATAAAGAACAATTACATGATAAAAGGCTATGAGAAAACTCTCATAGCCTTTTCTTTTATAAAGTTTAAAGTGGCGGAAACTTCCAAAAAAGTTTCTGCGTAGTTTTTTTATGCAAATTTATACTTTGTGCCTTCCTTGGTGTCCTCGAGGATAACGCCCATAGCAGAAAGCTCTGCGCGGATCTCGTCAGCGCGGGCAAAGTTTCTTTCCTTCTTTGCAGCAGCTCTTTCTGCGATAAGCGTTTCGATCTTAGCGATGAGCTCGGGATCAGCATTTGACATAGCGTCCTCTTCGCGCTTCTTTGTTGCCTTTGCGATAAGATCAAGGCAGAGAACAGTATCGAAGTTTTCAATAAGAGCAAGCTTTGTAGCTCCGTTTGCATCTGCCTTGAGAACGTCAAAGAGAGCAGTAACAGCAAGGGATGTGTTAAGATCGTTGTCCATAGCATCAACAAAGAGCTTTCTGAACTCTTCATACTTTGCCTCATCTACCTGTCCGGCTGCGGGATCAAGACTTGCAATACGTGCGATAAGCTTGTCAAATGCAACGGTCGCGTTGTCAAGGTTCTCATAAGTAAATACAAGGCTCTTTCTATAGTGAGACTGGAGGCAGAAGTAGCGGTATGCAAGGGGATCGTAGCCCTTGGACTCAAGGAGAGAAACTGTGAGGAACTCGCCGCTTGACTTGCTCATCTTGCCGGAGTTTGTGTTAAGGTGAAGAACGTGCATCCACCAGTTGCACCACTTATGGCCGATATAAGCCTCAGACTGAGCGATCTCGTTTGTGTGGTGGGGGAATGCATTGTCGATACCGCCGCAGTGGATATCAAGGTATTCGCCGAGGTGCTTCATGGAGATGCAGGAGCACTCGATGTGCCATCCGGGGTAACCAACGCCCCAAGGGCTGTTCCACTTCAGCTCCTGATCGTCGAACTTGGACTTTGTGAACCAAAGAACGAAGTCAGCCTTATTTCTTTTGTTAGAATCCTTTTCAACGCCCTCGCGAACGCCGTCCTGGAGGTCCTCCTCCTCAAAGTTATGGAAAACGTAGTAGTTTTCAAGCTTTGAGGTATCGAAGTAGATGTTTCCGCCTGCCTCGTATGCGAAGTCCTTTTCGATAAGCTTCTTGATTACCTTGATGAACTCGCCGATGCACTGAGTTGCGGGAGCAACGACCTCGGGCTTTCTGATATTCAGCTTCTTGCAGTCTTCGAAAAAAGCGTCAGTATAAAACTTTGCGATCTCCAGAACTGTCTTCTTTTCGCGCTTTGCGCCCTTGAGCATCTTGTCCTCGCCCTCGTCGGCGTCACTGGTAAGGTGGCCGACGTCGGTGATGTTCATAACTCTCTTTACCTCGTATCCGGAGTAGCGAAGGTATCTGTCAAGGATGTCCTCCATAATATAGGTACGGAGGTTTCCGATATGAGCAAAGTGGTAAACGGTGGGGCCGCAGGTATACATAGATACCTTGCCGGGGACGTTGGGAACAAATTCGTCCTTCTGGTGAGTAAGGGTGTTGTAAAGTTTCATTTTTATAATTCCTTTTTGATCTTTGAAAGGGGTTCTCTTCCCGAGAAGAATACAAGCGCAGTTGTAATAAGAAAGATCGCAACTGCAAGTATCATAATTGCGATATAAGGCATATCGTTCTCAAAGCTAAGTGCTCCGAGAATATAGTTTGATCCGTTGAATGTTGCGTGCACAATTATCGGTGCAAAGATCGTATTATACTTTTCATATACGAGAGCCATAAGAACGCCGAGAAGAGAAGTATAGAAAAACTGCTCTATGTTCATATGTGCAATTCCGAATATGACAGAAGATAAAATCACTGCAAAGGGAACGGACATGGTTTTTTTGAGTGTGTTATATATAAGACCGCGGAAAATGGTTTCTTCAATAATTCCCGTTACTATAGATATGCTGAAAAACTGCATAACGGGATTTCCGCCGCTGAGAAGCTGGTCTATGGTCTCGCTGTTGGAGTAGTTGGAAAGCTCGGGGAAAAGAGAGTAAAAAAGGGAAAGCCCGATGGAAACTGCAAATAAAGCGCAGATACCAAAGGAAAACATAGCTCCTGCCGTAGTTACACGGATGGGCTTAACCTTGATCTCCTTAAACAAGCTCTTTTTTTGTATTTTAAAGAATATAAAATATCCTACGAGGGTAAGAACTGCCGAAACGATACCTATGTCGGGCATATAGCGGGACAGAGCTTCAAGCATCCGTGTCATAGTATCTTCAAAAGTTTCGGAAAAATCTCCGTAAGGGATATTGAATATAGAGGGATCCGTGAGAAGGGTGAGAAGAGTGTAAAAGGTAGTGACCGCACTCTGAATAACGTAGTAAAATCCGAAAAAGCCAAGACTTTTCAGAACGGGGAGAATGATCCTTTTGGCAAAGGATTTCCTGGGAAGCGCGTTTTGGCAAAAATAGCAGATGCGAGCATCTGCAGAGTTTTCTGCATTACAATGAGGGCAAAGTACGGAGTTACTCATTTGTTTCCACCTTTGTTTCGTTGTTCTCAAGAGCAGATACCTTTTTTTCAAGCTCCAGCATTCTGCGGGAAACGTTGCAAAGCTCCTGAGAAACGGGGTCGGGAATATGAACCTGGTCAAGGTCAACCCCTTCGATCTTTTTGCCGGCGCGGCGGACAACGTGGGCGGGAATACCGACCGCTGTACAGCTTTCCGGAACAGGCCCGAGAACTACAGCGCCTGCAGCGATCTTAGCACCGTCGCCAACAGTGAAGTTGCCCAGTACCTTAGCGCCCGCACCTACCATAACATTATCTCCGAGGGTGGGGTGGCGCTTGCCCGTATCCTTACCCGTACCGCCTAAAGTAACGCCCTGGTAAAGAGTACAGTTATCGCCGATTATTGTTGTTTCTCCGATAACCACTCCGCTTCCGTGGTCGATAAAGAGTCCCTTGCCGATCTGAGCACCGGGATGGATCTCAATGCCTGTGAGAAAACGGGCAGACTGGGAGATAAATCTTGCAGGGGTGTAATGCTCCTTTTCATAGAGCTTATGAGCAAGTCTGTATGCCATAATTGCATGAAAGCCGGAATAGAGAAGGGCTGCTTCCGCACGGCTTTTAACTGCAGGGTCGCGATCGCAGATGGCATTTATATCATCCTTTGCCTCGTTTGCAAAATTTTTCACAGGCTCGGGAATGACCTTTTTTGCCGTTTTCTTCAGATTTTCAACTTTCTTTTTATCAAGTTTAATTTTTATTTCAAACATGGGGAAACCTCATTCTTTAAAGACTGAGAAAATATATGATCACCGTTGCAAGAGAGAATGCAATGATAATTGCCACAAGAACAGTAATGGCAATGGCAAGAATAAGGGAGAGAGGAGTTCTTGTGCGATTCCATCTGTGCCAAAGGAAAACAAATCCGGCAGCAACAACAACTGCAAGTGCAACAGCAAAGAAGTATTCTATAAATGTTGTCATAACAGTTTTTCCTCTCAGTCCATATTAATAGTATATTCGCCGACTTGGGTAAGCTTTCCGTCTTCCCATTTAAATTCCTTGCAGAGAATTGCTGCAGGGTCAGAGTAGTCCTGGCTGCAGATAAGCTCTTCCTCGGGGTATACTGTCAGTTCATAAAGGGCAGAAAGTTCATCAGAGAGAGTGAACTGACCCTTATCACTGTCCCAAAGCCATGCCATACCTTCAAGGTTTTCAGTAGTAACGGAGCAGGGAACATAAAGATCATCTTCTCCGTCAAAATTCATATCCTGAAAAACGGCATTTTCAAATGCAAATTCAAAATCAAGAAAGGCGTAGTGATCGCCGGATTCGGGGAAGCTGAGAGACTGGACAGTCTCTCCGTCGGTGTTGCAAAGATCAAGGAGAGCACTGCCATCCTCAAGGGCGAAGAAGTATGCGCAAAGCTCCTTGTCAGAAACATTTGTCTTTCCTATAATATTTTCCTCGATATGGTATTTTTCATACTTATAACCGCAGGAAAAGAGACATGTGCTTGAAAAAATAAGTGCAAAGGAAAGAAGGATTGTAATATATTTTTTCATTTTAAAATCAGCTTTCAGAAGTATTGTTTTCAGGCTCCTTGTCTACCCGAACGATAAGTCCGTCCTCAAAGTAGCCGGTATAAGTTCTTCCGTCCGGCCATGTGTAGGTTCCTTTACCCCAGAGGGTATTGTTGCGGAACTCGCCTGTATAGGTTTCGCCGTTTGCAAAGGTATATGTGCCCTGTCCGCTTCTCATATCATCGGCAAATTCGCCATCGTAGATACTTCCGTCGGTATAGGTATAAACTCCTTTTCCGTGCTTCAGGTCATTTTTGAAGGAGCCCTCATAGGATGCGCCGTCAGCTGTTGTCAGCTTACCCTCGCCGTTTCTCATGCCGTTCGAAAACTCGCCTGTATATGTCTCGCCGTTGGCGGCGGTATATGTGCCGTTTCCGTTTCTTTTTCCTTTTTCAAAGTTGCCCTCATAACGGTCTCCGTTTGCAAAGGTGAGAACGCCCTTGCCGCTGGGCTTATCGGCAATAAACGTACCCTCGTAAACATCGCCGTTTTCATAGGTAAGCTTTCCGCGGCCATGCTTGACAAGGTCCTGCATATCGCCCTCATAAACATCGCCGTTTGAATATAAAACAGCGCCCGTCTCATCGTCGATAGTTGCCGTAAGGCCTTTAACGTCATCGTTTCCGCTGTATGACAGCTTGCCGGATTTGGGATGGCCGCTGATATCGGTCAGGCCCACAAACTTGACGGAAAAACCGTCTGTAAAGCTGTATTTTACATATCTGATGCCACAGAGATAGAGCAAACCTAAGATAAGTCCTATAGCAAGTATCGCGCAGACTGCAGTAATAATGATATTTGTGCGGGCAGAAACGCGATTTTTCATTTTTCTTTTTTTAACATCTGCCATTGCTGTACCTCCGTTTTATATCTTTATTTTATCTCAAATTTTTGTATGCCGTTATCATTTCGTCAAGAAGCTCAAGGAGCTTTGGCATACACAAGGAAAGGCCCACTGCAACGATGCCGAAAAGCACGCAGGCAACGATTGCGGCAAGAATGGGGGAACCCTTTGATTCATATCTCACTTCTGCTGTGTGTCGGCTTTCCTCGGGGAGATAGAAAAGAGCCTTTGACAGGTCGTATTTTACAGGCATATCCTCTTTTCTGAAATGACGGTATACCTTGTTTATAAATTTATTCTTTCTTTCAAGGCGGCATTCCTCGGGGTTTGCGATGCAAACGTATTTTCTGAGAGACTGACCGTCCTTGAGGTCTCTTTTGAGAAGGAGAGTGGCACGAAGGCCCAGCTCTGAAAGAGATACGGCCTTATCTTTGGTGCTGTGCTCTCCCTTTTTAAGAGATTTGATAAGAGACCAGCATGAGTGCCTTGCGAAGGTGTAGAAAATACTGCCAACGCAAAGACCGATGCAAAGAGCCCAGATAATAACGGTCACGGAGACCGTAGGATTATCGAGGGAGAAATTTTCGTAGTAGGTTTTGAGATCGAACATTATCTCATGTCCTTTGTGAGAACGTCAACGCCGAGATACTTGCGGAGAACCTCGGGAACTGTTACGCTGCCGTCAGAGTTCTGGTTCTGCTCAACGATAGCGGGAAGGATACGGCTTGTTGCGAGACCGGAGCCGTTAAGAGTATGAACGAACTCTGTCTTGTTGGAGCCGTCTCTCTTAAATCTGATGGAACCGCGGCGAGCCTGATAGTCGCGAGCGTTGGAAACGGAAGAAACTTCCTTATAGCCGTCCATGGAGGGGATGTGGATCTCGATATCGTATGTTCTTGCCATGGAAGCGGAGCAGTCTGCTGCTGCGAGCTTAACTGTTCTGAAGTGGAAGCCGAGACCCTTAACGAGAGCCTCTGCCTTGCCTACGAGCTCCTCGAATGCTGCGTCGGAATCCTCGGGGCGAGTGTACTGAACCATCTCAACCTTGTTGAACTGGTGGCCTCTTACCATGCCGCGCTCGTCAGCTCTGTAGGAGCCTGCTTCGCGTCTGAAGCAAGGTGTGTAGGAGATATACTTTCTGGGAAGGTCAGCCTCTGTAAGGATCTCATCGCGGTGGAGAGAAACGAGAGCAGTTTCCGCTGTGGGAAGCATGAATCTCTTTCTTTCGTCCTCTGCAGCCTCAAGCCAGTAAACCTCGTCCTGGAACTTGGGGAACTGACCTGCTGTGAGACCGCACTCGTAGCCGAGCATATGGGGAACGAGAACGTACTCGTAGCCGTCTGCGATGTGAGTATCGATGAAGTAGTTGAGAAGAGCCCACTCAAGACGAGCGCCCCAGCCGCGGTAGATCCAGAAGCCGTTACCGGAAAGCTTTGCGCCTCTCTTGTAGTCGATAAGACCGAGATCTGTACAAAGGTCAACGTGGTTCTTGGGCTCGAAGTCGAATACGTGGGGATCGCCGAAGTAGCGGATAGGCTCGTTGTTTTCCTTGCCGCCTGCCTTGAGGTCCTCATCGGGAAGGTTGGGGAGACCGAGCATAAGTGTGTTGTACTCAGTTTCGATCTCAGCAAGCTTCTCATCGTTTGCCTTAACTTCAGCGGAGAGAGCCTTCATTGCAGCGAAGATCTCTGTGCAATCCTTGCCCTCCTTCTTGTACTGGGGGATGAGCTTTGTCTGTCTGTTCTGCTCAGCCTTCTTCTGATCGTTCTCTGCGATCATGTTACGGCGGAGAGTGTCAAGCTCTACGATTCTGTTTATTTCGTTTGCAGCTTCCTTGCCCTTAGCAGCGAGGCGAGCGATAACATTTTCGGGATTTTCTCTGATAAGTTTGATGTCAAGCATTGTTTTTACTCCTAAATGTATGTTAGATAATATTTTTTATAATTTTAAGTGTTCTTTGGTTTTTGTGCCTTTTTATTCCTCGGTGATCTTTGTTCCGCAGATTGCGGAGAGCAGTGCTTCAAGGTCGCCCTCGCCGCCGTACTCAATGGTAACGGTCTTGCGTGCGCCCTTTGTTTTGATCTTACAGTATCGTCCGCAAAGTCCTGTAACCTTTTTTTCAAGCTCCGCAACGTAGTCAACGGAAACAGAGGCAGTGTCCTCTTCCTTGGGCTTTCTTGTGCTCTGCTTGTTCTGTGCTTTTACTGCTGCTTCAGTTTCGCGAACGGAAAGGTTCTTTGCGATGATCTGCTCTGCAAGGGCGGGGATAGCATCCTTGTCTTTAAGTCCAAGCAGTGCTCGGCAATGGCCTGCTGAGAGAGTTCCGTTTCGAAGATAAACTGCAACTGCCTCAGGAAGTTCAAGAAGACGAAGCGCATTTGCAACGGCGCTTCGGGATTTACCGAGACGAGCGGAGACTTCCTCCTGAGTAAGATCGAAGCCGGACATAAGCATACGGAAGGCTTCTGCTTCTTCATAAGGGTTAAGGTTTTCGCGCTGAAGGTTTTCTATAAGAGCAAGCTCAGCTGTATGGAGCTCGTCTGCTTCCATGATGATGGCGGGAATATCGGAAAGTCCCGCAAGCTTTGAAGCTCTCCAGCGGCGCTCACCTGCGATGATCTGATACATACCGCCAAGTGAGGGGCGGACCAGAATGGGCTGGATAACTCCGTTTTGTGCAATTGATTCGGAAAGGCTGAGAAGCAGCTCTTCATCAAAGTCCTTTCTCGGCTGATCTGCTTTCGGTTCAACGTCGGAAAGACGGAGCTTTACAACACCGCCGCCGTTTGCAGTACGCTCATTTTCCGAGAAGAGATTGTCAAGACCGCGAGCCTCACTGAAGGATCGTTTTTTTGCCATGATTAAACTCCAATTTCAGATTAGAGAACTCTGGAAATGAGTTCTTTTGCGATTTCCATATAGGCAAGAGAGCCCTTGGAATACTTGTCATAATAATAGATTGGCTCTCCGAAGCTGGGAGCTTCCGTAAGCTTTACATTTCTTGTAATGCTTGTTTTAAAGAGCTTGTCTGCGTAATACTTTTTGATCTCTGAGAGAACATGGGCAGAGAGGTTAAGTCTGCCGTTGTACATGGTGATAAGAATACCTGTTATGGTAAGATTTTTGTTATAAAGCTGTTTGACCTTTTTTATTGAGATCATGAGCTGGGAGAGGCCCTCGAGGGAGTAGTATTCACACTGCATGGGAATAACAACGCCGTCTGCTGCGGAAAGTGCGTTTACTGTAAGTATTGAGAGGGAGGGAGGGCAGTCTGTGAAAACGAAGTCGAAATCAGCGCCGACAGCATCAATGATCTTCTTGTAGGCGTATTCTCGGTTATCGTTTTCAATAAGCTCGATCTCTGCACCTGCAAGGTCGATAGTGGAGGGCATGACCCAAAGATTCTGGAAGTTCGTTTTATAAACAGCAAGATGAGGATCGCAAGCACCGATAAGAGCATCGTAGGCTGAGTGCTGGAGAGCCTTTTTGCTGATGCCGACACCGCTTGTGGCATTACCCTGGGGATCAAGGTCGCAAAGGAGGACTTTGTAGCCCAATGCACCAACGGCCGCGGCTATATTAACGGCTGACGTGGTCTTGCCGACGCCGCCTTTTTGATTTGCAAAGGTTATAACAATAGGTTTTCCCATAGATATATGTTCTTTCCTTAAAATATATTACAAAGCATAATAAGTTACCTTATATTCTACCTCAAAGCACGCTTTTTGTCAACAGAGTAGGGAGAATATTACTTTCTTTTCTTGAAAGAAAAGAGAGGGCAGACTGACGAAAAACACCCGCCATGACATAAAGCCTTGGCAGGTGTTTTTTTCTTGATCTGAACTATTTTTATTCAAATTCCGTACATTCTTCACATATAACTAAGTCACCGTTTTCATTACTATGACAAACGATTTTAAAAGACTTAAATTTTACAACAAATCCTATTTCAATGGTCCTTATCGTTGAACCTTCGGAAGAATATGTTTGGGAGTAATAGCTGTTCATCCATATTTTTGATTCATCAACATCCAAGCTTTCAAAAGTTTCGCTTTCTACAAGGTATTCATATGCCAGTTTATATTCTACTGTATCTTTTTTGGTAGAAAGACTTATCAAGGCGATGGCGATAACGAGACAAAAGAAAGTTACTACCGCTCCTATAATGATAAATGCCACTTTTTTCTTGTTAACAGGTTTGGGCGCTTCATAATTATTGATCGATTCTATATCTATTAAACGATCGTCGTATTCATTTGGTTTTTCAAGAATGCTTTTGGGAACAACTACAGTATGAGCTACGCGGTCTCCTATAGTTGAGCCGCTTATAAGCATAACGATTGCATCTGCCTGTACTATCATAAAGAAAAGATTTCGCAAGATTCGTTTTCCCATTTTTGCAGGGTCACCAGTTATCTTGTCAAGAATGGCGAGTCTCGTGATCCTTTTTCCAACAGAACGGCCACCGAAAATAAAATCTCGAAGGATAAAACATATGGGAAACAAAAGCATTATAAACAACATAAGCAGTGAATAGATCTGATAACCCTCGGCCATTTTTTCTTGAATGAACTCTGTGGTTAAAGAAAGTAGCATTAAAACAGAAAAACCAATGATATTCCAGTCTATGAACCAAGCTAACATACGTCGGATTTTTACGCCGGCAGTATTATATGATTCCACTTTTTTTAGATAATTGTATCTTTCGTTTATACGGTCAACAACCGCAGAGTCAAGATTTTCCTGAGGTATAAATTTGCCTGCCATTAACTCATCAGGTCTTACTCCTAAAATATCTGACAATTGAAACAGGACTTCAACTCTTGGCTTTGAACTACCATTCTCCCATTTGGAAACTGCTGCAGGTGTTACTCCGAGCATATTGGCCAGCTCCGCTTGAGTCATATGTTTACTTTCGCGAAGCTGACATACAAAATTCCCGAAATTGTAATCGTTCATCTTTTTCTCCTTGGAGTTTATCTATAACAATTATAGATAAACCAGGTGAAAAGTCAATAAAATCAATATTGAATATCAGTTGATATTACGTTTTAAGTGAATAATATGGGGGGGAATAAGTGTTTTATCTGTGTTTAATGACGGCAGGGAATAGGTTAATGTTTTTTATTCGAATCCCGCCCGAATTCGGCAAAAAAAGTCACACCTTTGTGTGACTTTTTAGAAATCAATACGATAAAGACAATTTAATTCCATATTAGCTAAAAAAGAAACTGTATCTATTTCGTCTATGTGAACGTTTTTTTCAGATTTATTTCTTTTTCCGGCCCATGTTTTTGAAATGTAAATATATTTGGAATCTCGAGCTTCCTTCAGTTTATTGATCAGCGCGGCGAGCTCGACAAGATGGATGCTGTCAGCATTCTTGAGTCCAACTGGAAATTCGCAATCACAGACCCAATCGGTAATGCGATATTCATATGAATTGTTTGATATATCCTCTTTTACATCGTGTCTGGTGCCGATTTTGAAATTGTAAGGAGAAGATTTTGATGCAATTTCATAATCATCATGGTTGATATCTTTGTCTACTACTCCATATAAAATGTAACACATAACTTCACCGCCGTTTTTTATCCATTATATCATGATTTTGGATAATAATCAATGTTTTTGGGTCAATGGGGGAAAACTATCTTTTTTTGGGGGTCAGCCGAATAGGGATTTTTCCGGCGCTCCCGCGCCTTCGCGCCGCTTTGCGACTTGCCTGCGCCGAGCCCCACGGGCTCTCCCTCCTTGTTCGAATCCCTATGTATCATTCGGCTGCCAAAACAAAAGACCACACCTTTTGGTGTGGCACTTGAAAGGGAAGGTGCTTAGTTTATAGGTTTCGCCAAAACTAGTTTTGGCGCTCACGGTCGTTCTTGGTATTTAAATTTGAAGCGAGTGCAGCACAACGGCCTAAAAACTCTCCCCCGGAGAGTTTTTGCCTGCCGAAGTGGAATTTTGCAAGTGCGCAGCACTTGGTGAACATCGCAAGTGAAAGTTAAATACAGTATAATTTGGGTGATGTTCTCCTTTCGAATCCCTTCAAAATTCGTTGGCAAAACAAAAGACCACACCTTTTGGTGTGGTCTTTTGTTTTGGCAGCCGAATAGGGATTCGAACCCCAACATACAGAGTCAGAGTCTGCTGTGCTACCGTTACACAATTCGGCTATCTGCATTTGCGTATTAGATTATAGCAACCATAAACCTGTTTGTCAATAGTTTTTTCAAAAAAAATAAAAATATTCTTTTTTATACCTATGTTATTTTTTTGACTTATCATTTTTGTTTTTCAATTATCTCAAAACACTTACTCGGAACGCTTACGGGAGTAGATCCAATATGGTATAATACAGCATTTGTTTGTCAGTTAGTGCTGTCTCGGTTGACAAGGAAGGAGAAACAAGGTATAATTCATCTTATAAGAAATACATAGGAGAAATAATAATGATCGAAAAAATAGTTTCAGGCGTGAATGATGCGCTGTATAGCTACATACTCATTATAATTCTTGTGCTTGGAGGACTCTATTTTTCCTTCAGAACAGGATTTGTGCAGTTCAGACTTTTCGGTGAGCAGATTCGCGCAGTTACTGAAAAGCCCGGCAAAAAGGGAGGAGTATCCTCTTTTCAGGCGCTTATGGTCTCTACTGCTTCCCGTGTAGGAACAGGTAATATCGTTGGTGTTTCCACGGCTCTTTGCATCGGTGGATTCGGCAGTGTTTTCTGGATGTGGGTAATTGCCATAATCGGATCTGCTTCAGCTTTTGTTGAAAGCACCCTTGCTCAGATATATAAGAAAACAGGCCCCGACGGTGCATACGGCGGACCTGCATATTATATTGAGGTAGCGCTGAAAAACCGTGTTCTTGCGGTTATCTTTTCCGTGTTCCTTATCCTGACCTACGGTGTGGGATTTAATATGCTGGCATCCTATAACCTTCAGTCCACATTTTCTTCTTACGGCTTTTATGAAAAAGCTCCCGAGGTATGGCCCTGGGTGATCGGCGCTGTTGTTGCGGGACTTGTGGCCTTCTGCCTTTTTGGTGGCGGTAAGAGAATAATCAGCGCTACAAGCGTTATGGTTCCTGTAATGGGAATTGCATATATCATTGTTGCCATTGTTATTGTATGTATAAATATAACAAGCATTCCTGCGATTTTTGTTCGTATATTCGAGGAGGCATTTGATTTTGGTGCAATCTTCGGTGGCTTTTCAGGATCTTGTGTTATGTACGGAATCAAGCGCGGTCTTTTCTCAAACGAGGCGGGCGTTGGCTCTGCTCCCAATGCATCCGCATCTGCAGAGGTAGCCCATCCCGTAAAGCAGGGTCTTGTTCAGGTTCTTTCTGTATTTATCGATACGATCCTCGTTTGTTCTGCAACTGCATTTATGTGCATGTGCTCAGGAATTGAGCCTACTAAGGATCTTTCGGGAGCACCCTACGTTCAGACTGCTCTTTCTGAAACCCTTGGTGCATTCGGACCTATATTTATAACAGTTTCGATGCTTCTTTTCGCGTTTACTACTCTTCTCGGAAATCTTTACTATGTTGATAAAGCAATATTCCATATTGCAAAGAAAAAGCCTTCAAAGGTATTTATGACAGTATATTACATTGTTGCATCTCTTCTTATCCTTGCTGGAGCAGGTCTCAGTGCAGATCTTCTCTGGGGTGTTGCGGATATAACAATGGGCGCCATGACAATAATCAATATGCCTGTTATTCTTATATTGGGAAGATATGCCTACCGCGCTCTTTCCGACTATACAAAGCAGAGAAAAGCGGGTAAAACTCCTGTATTTAAATCATCGGATATCGGTATCAAAACAAAAACCGATTATTGGAACTAACAGAAAAAGGCTGTCGCAAAAGCGACAGCCTTTTTTATAATATTATTCAATGGGAGTTTTCTTTATAAAGAGAACTCCGAGGGTGTTTCTTCCGCAGTGGGAGGAAACTGTGCAGCCGGCTCTTGTTATGAGTACTTCCTTGAAGATACCGAGAGCCTTTACCTGCTCAACACAGGCCATATAGATCTCCTCATCGCATCCTGCGTGTGTTACGAAGATACGGTCTGTTTCAATTTCGTCGCCATTTCCGATCTGGTCTGCCACATAGGTTTTGAGCACCTGGGCAAAATTTCCGCGATACTTCTTTGCAACGCCCATCTTACCTTTGCTTACGGTAATACAAGGCTTCAGCTTCAGAAGATTTGCGCCGAATGCTGCAAGTGCTGAGCAACGGCCGCCCTTATGAAGAAACTCAAGATCATCAATTACAAAGGATGCGCTTACCTTATCTCTGAGAGAGCATACAGTCTCAAAGATCTCAGCAGCTCCCTTGCCTTCGAGAGCCATATCTCCTGCGGCGCATACGAGGAGGCCGGAGCCTGTTGAAAGATTTCTTGAATCCACAACATATACGCCCTCAAAATCCTCAGCCGCCATTCTTGCGTTATTGAAGGTTGAGGACATATCGGAGCTGATCGTAAAGCAAACTATATCGTAGCCCTTTTCTGTATACTCTTCAAAGAAATCTGCAAAGTCTGCCATATTGACAGCGCTTGTTTTGGGAAGAGTTCCTGTCTCTTCATAGTATTTATAAATATCGTCGGGAGTAACGTCAACACCGTCTGCATAAAGTTTCTCTCCAAGGTTTACTCCCAGAGGAAGAAGCTTTACTCCGTAACGCTCCAAAAGCTCGGTGGAAAGGTCGCATGTGCTGTCGCTGACTATAAGAACCTTATCTCTCATATACAGTTCTCCTTTTGTTTTTTCAATTAACACAGTAATTATAACATTGTATTATTAAAAAAGCAATTTGATTTTTTAAATTCAACAAAATTTGAAAAAGCCGCTATATGCGGCTTTTTTCTTTTTTATTTTTTAGTTGTATTCAATAAGGGAAACGGTGTATCCGGCCTCTCTCAGCTGGTCCACAAGTCCGGTTTCGCTGAGAAGGTGGGAAAGACCTACGGCAAAGAAAACAGTCTCATCTTTGTTTGAAAGATATTCCTTTGCTCTTTTTACCATCTGCTCATCTCTTTCGATACTCATTATAAGATCGTAATCCTCGGCTGCCTGTATCTCTTGCTCTGTTGCATCCTCGGAGATCTCACCTTCGTCTCTGATATACTCGGTCAATTTTTTCTCATCGCCCTCACACCAAAGCTCGTAGAGCTCTAAGGCGTCCTTCACGGCTTCGTATCTGGGATATGCAAGGGCATCTTCAAGGAGCATTTCATGGAGCTTTTCCGAATAACGTCCTTCCATTTTTACTCTGTCCGAAAGGTTTTCAATATCTCTGATCTCCAAACCTCTGGTGCTTGCAATAGAATAAAGTCTGTTATCGACGCCCTTGTGGAAATAGAGCTGCTTTGACGAGGACATTAGGAACTGACTGAGAGTTGTGCCCCACAGAGAAGGACGCATAACCATAGCATTTAAATTATACATACCGGATATCTTCATTGCAGTCAGTGCTGAGGAATACAGCTCTTCGGGCAAATGATCTTCAATAGTAGTTCCGTCCAAGTAATAATATGAATTCTGAAGCTCACTGAGAAGGGCAGGATCGGCAAGAACCTTGTCGGTAAAAGTTTCCGTATCAATCTCAAGGGCGAGGGCGTCGGAATTTTCAAGAGCTGTGTATATCTCATCGGGAAGGTATGCTGTTCTTTCGTCGCCCAGATGGATCGTTCCGAGAAGATACATTTTTGCGCCCTCGGGGCTTGTTACCTCATAGAAAAGAGGAGTTGCTTTTCTTTCCGGCTTTTCTTCAAAGAGATATTCGCCTGTTACGTTTTTATAGGATTCTGTGCTTCCTATGTCAAGGGAGCAGAACATGTTATTGCTCAGAGTCACAAGATCGTTTTCAATATTATGGGTGCCCATATATCCAAATCCCATGGAGGTGGGAACTTGCGCGTCCTTATCTATTGCCAGGTATCCTTTCAGATATGCTGTTTTATAGGATGAAGAACGATCGTCAAGATAATTTGGATCATTGTAGATAAGGGATGAAATATGATTTTCCTGTTCGGTTCCCATGCCTGTATCCTCTTTAAAATCGTATTCAAAGAGAATGAATTCACCCGTGTCTACTGAAGTAATATTGGTAACTATATCAACTGTCGGGAAGAAGGATTTTACGGAATTTTTTATGCTGCTGGTATACAGGGCAGGAGTCAGGTCGTTTGTCTCGGGCTCTGCGTTATCTGTTTTGGTATAAGAGGTTCCATCCTTATAAGTGAATGTAGTATTTGAGCTCTGCTGACCGTTGGCATCTGCTATCCTCACACTGCAATCCATTTCTGCTGCAAATTTTGCATTGTCCTTATAAAGATCGTATATCTCGTTGATGGATACGGAAATTGCAGGAACTGCTGCAAGTCCCACAGTTATTTCCTCTGACCAATTGCCCATAAGGGATAGAGCAGAATTTATGGCGATTTCACTGTTTATGAGGTAAACGGGAAAATCGATATTGTCTATAGTTATATATTCAGCGTCTTCATCGTTGAAATCTGCCTCTGAAACCGGAGTTTCGGAAGGGATCATGCTGTAATTTGAGGTATAAACGGCGCTTCCTTGTCTGTATGAAACGTTATAAGTGATGCTGTCAATGTTTCCGTCTTTGCTGAGTTTTGCGCTTCCGTCAGCAGATATCATCTCTGCATATCCGGGAGCTACCCATTCTTCCAGGCCCTTTGCCCCGTCAAAAATCACCGTATTCTCTTTATCTTCGGAATAATAAATGTTTTCATAAAGTTTGGGATCAAGCATTTTTGCGGGAATGCAGCGATAAATATATTCCTCTGCACTCATGGCTGATGAATAACGAACAGATTCGGCAAAATCGGGGGGCTGAATTTTCAGCATAACCGTATCGTTTGCAAAATACTCTTCAAGATAATACCAAGTTGTATCCGTTTTAACCATTGATGATACTGCGGCCCCTATGATCTTTTCGTCTTCGAATGTCAGATCGATCTTTTTGGTAGTATCGAAGGAATATTTTTCAACTCCAACCTGCCGATCTGTATATACGGAAAGCTTCATATGGAGATTTTCACTTTCGGCAAGGACATTTATTGCTTTTGTGTAGTCTTTTTTGCCTGTATCAGTTTTTTCTGCCTTCTCAGCAGTAGTTTCTTCGATCTTTTCTTTATCAGAAACAAGATTTTTACAAGAAACCAAGCTAAACAGTAAAATAACTGCGAGAAGCAGCGATAATATCTGTTCTGCACGATACTTTTTCATAATTGCCTCCGTTTGAGTTTATATTTTACAATTACAGTTTATCATACGATTAAACATTTGTCAATGACGGCTTGTTTTGTGCGTATTGCCATATGGGGGAGAAATCTTTTTTCATACAGATAAAATATAGTTGACCGTAATATATTTTGAAAGAAAGGAAAACCATGATTAAACGAATTTTGGATATCAACCGTCGTGGCTGTCAGTTTGAGATAGAGGGAATCCATTTGGGTGATAACGGATTTCGTACCGTTCAACTGAGCTTTATTGAAGACCAAGCCCCTTTTTCTCTGCCTGAAGGTTCCATGGCAACTTTATTTGCCGATCTGCCTTCAGGCAGGAGCATATATCAGATTTGCAAGGTTGAAGGAGATACAGTATCTTTCCCTCTTATAGGCGGTATCGAAAACGGCTCTGCGCTGACCTCAGAAATCGGACGAGTAAAATGTGAGATAAAGCTGTATGGTGAGAACTATGAAATGCTGACCAGTCCTAAGTTTTCAATTTTTGTGGAAAAAGTTTTGCAGGATGACACCGCTGTTGAGGCTGAGGAGAGCTTTTCTGCGCTCACGGAGGCGCTTTCGAGAGTTCTTTTGGCAGAGGGGACTCTTGCGGATAAGGTCGACAAGACAGAAGGAGAGGAGGGAAATGTAGTCGTATTCGGCGAGGGAGGTTCTATTGCCGACTCAGGGGCAAAACCTGCAACGCGCTATATTGTTCCCTATTATCCGCCTTCCGTTATTACTGAATCCCAGAAGGCAGAGATAGCTCAGATTATCGGGAAGATCAAGGAAGCTAAAGCGGATTTTTCTGTATCAATAAAACTCTCTTCAGGTGTAATCATTCCTGCGACATACACCATCACCACAAGAAGCGTTATAATTTACGGCACGGATCACACCGTTTCCAATCCTCGCACTTATCGCATATCTCTGGACACAAACGGAGTTTTAATAGTTTCCGATGAAGCTTTCTATATTTACAATATGGACGGCATCGATGACGATACAAAAGCTCCCGTAGGCTCGGTAGTGGCAGGATACGTGCAGGAATATGTGGCACAGCATGGGGGAGAAGGAGGCAGCGGAGAGAACGGTGCGACCTTTACTCCCTCTGTAAGCTCGGACGGCACTCTCTCATGGACAAACGATAAGGGACTTGCAAATCCTGCGGCTGTTAACATCAAGGGTCCCAGTGGTTCTAACGGCGCAGCCGGTGAGCGAGGTACAGGCATTCTCAAGGTAACTACTGCTCCTGCGTCTTACACTACTGCTACAGCAGGTATCAATCCTATCAAAAGAATGTCTCTTTCGACCATTAAGAGTCAGGCAGGAGTCAGCGA
>JAZTXZ010000014.1:0-6613 GCA_045636685.1 Candidatus Avispirillum sp.
TAATATCAAAATAGATGATTCTACAGGCGTTACCATCACCTCTATGAAGGCTAAGCTCCGCCGTGAGAGAAATATCGGTATGATAGTAATCGACTATCTCCAGCTGATGAACTCGGACAGAAAGATCGACAATAAGGTAAACGAAGTTGCGGATATCTCCCGTAACTTAAAGATCATGGCAAAGGAATTTAACGTTCCCGTTATCTGCTGTGCTCAGCTTAACCGAGGCGCAGAGTCAAGAACAGGTAACAGACCTATGCTTTCAGACCTTAGAGACTCAGGTGCTATCGAGCAGGACGCGGATATCGTAATGTTTCTTTACAGAGACGAGTATTATAATAAGGACAAAGATGCCCCTCAGAGCGTAGCGGAGGTAATCGTAGCGAAAAACCGTCACGGCTCTACAGGTACCGTTAATATGGGATGGATGGGCAGATATACAAAATTCGTCACCCTTGACGAAACCGCGGAAAATCCCGGCTGATAAGCTTACTTCAAAGAAAGGAACCGAAAAAATGAAGGATATATACGTTGCCTTTCTGACTTCAAATTATAAGACCAGCGCATTTATCAGGCAGTTCACAAGATATAAGTTCAGCCACGTTGCCCTATCGGAAACGCCTACCCTTGATAAAATGTATTCTTTTGCGAGAAAATATCAGAATACGCCCTTTGTTGGCGGATTCGTCATCGAGCTTCCCTCAAGATACTTTATTAGCGAAAAAAAAGTTCCCGTCAAGGTATGCAGGATACCTCTGGACGACAGCGAGTACGATAAGGTCATGGCCCGCATCGACAGTTTTCGCCAGACGCCGGACCAGTATAAGTATAATTACTTTTCTGCCCTTGCCTATTGGTTTAAGCGCCCTTACAGAAAAAAGGATGCTTTCATTTGTATAGAGTTTGTCCTTTACGCTCTCGGTATAGATGAATTTATGACCATCAAGCAGTTTGAAAAGCAGTTGGAGAAAAACGTAGTCTATGAGGGAACTATGGACGAGCTTATAACTGAAAGTGCAAAAGCAGAAAGTGGAGAATTCTTTGACAAGAAATCCGTTTGGTATTCCGTCAAAAATGCCACGAAGGATATTGCAACACTTATCATTTCACCGAACCAAAAATAAAAAGAAGAAACCTACGGGTTTCTTCTTTTTTTTTAATTATCCCTCGATTCCTGTCTTCGAGCTGTTGCAAATATAAATCTGACAGGCAAAATTTTTCTCATTCCCATATCAGATATCGTTTTTTTGCGCCAAACCCGTTCTATTGTCATTTTTTCTTTTTCAACGTTGGAATAAATCTTCTTGCAATACTTCCCTTTCCGCGGCTTTTGATATAAAAATATCCGATAACGGAAAACACCAATGCGCCTATCATATTTACAACAAGGTCTTTCATTGTATCAATGATACCAACATCAAGATATCCATATAACCCGTAATCCGCAAGACTATAAACTGTTCCGTCCTTAGTTGTGATAATGACATCAGTTATATCGCCGACAGTGAACACCTCGTTGCTTTTTGTAAGGTCAAAGCTGACAGAGCCTATTGTCGTTATAACAGTATCCTTTTGCATATCAAGGCCAAAAAACCAGTCCATTGAAAACTCAAATATTTCCCATGCCGCACCTACTGTCATAGAAAAGCAAAACGCAACCATTGCCATATAAACCGGAGATATCCGGAATTTAAAATGCTCATTACGGTTAAAAATATCAAGAAGAGCAAAACCTATTGCCGCCGCTAGAAATCCCGTTACCGTATGGAGCATTGAATCCCAGAAAACCACCTTTTGATAAAAACCGGATATCTCTCCCAGTATCTCTGCCGCAAAGACAAACAAAAGAACTATGATCTCCAGTGTTTCAGGAAGCTCTATGCCGAAATTTTTAGTTACAAACGCAGGGAGCAAAAACAGCACAAGAGACAGGCCGCACAGAAACACGTTCTGATAGTTTCCTCTGACAAAAGAAAACACTCCAACAGCTATAACGAGAACTCGAAGCACAATATAGACAGCAAAGGTCAGCTTATGCTCTCTTACCTCCGCACCATATTTACGCAAACCTGTTTTTAATTTATTTCTCATAACAGCACCCTTTTCTTTTTACTACTTCTAATTATATGGAGAAATTTTAAATAGGCTTTACGCAAAAATGAATAAATGTCAAAAAGAGCTGTCGCAGATGCGACAGCTCTTTTAAATCAACATATTAGTCTTTTATAGAATACTTCATTGTATAGTATTCGTAATAATGGTTGAATCCTTCTTCAGTACCTGCCTTTACACTTCTGAGGTACTCGTGGATATCAAACTCATCATGAGCAATTTCAAGCATACAAGCAGCAATATTTGAGCAATGGTCAGATACACGCTCAAAGTTTGTGAGGATATCAGTGAGTACAAATCCAAGCTCGATCGTACATTCCTGCTTTCTGAGACGCTTGATATGACGCTTTCTGAGAAGCTCCTTCAGATGGTCGACAACCTGCTCAAGAGGCTCAACTGTAATTGCCTTATCAAGATTATCGTTAACAAAGCTATCGAGAGTGATATTAAGTATCTCATTAATAGCCGCTGTAAGCGTTGCAAGCTCGCGCTTTGCTTCTTCAGAAAACTCAAGCTTTTTATCATGGATCTCTTCTGCGCTTCCCGCAATATTCAAAGCATGGTCGGAAATACGCTCGAAGTCACTGATTACATGGAGAAGCTTATTGGCCTCATGGCTATCCTGCTCGGAAAGATCCTGAGCTGTAAGCTTAACAAGGTATGATCCAAGCTTATCCTCATACATATCAACCTTGTTTTCTTCCTCGCGGATCTTATCAAAAACCTTTTCGTCGTAGTTTTCAAAAAGAGAAATTGATTTCTGGAGAGAACCTACAGCTACACTCGCCATTGTTACGGAAACTTCCTTGCAACGACCGATTGCAACAGAGGGAGTTGCAAGAAGACGCTCGTCAAGAAGCTCTGTTCCGTCATTTGTCTTACCTTCTTTAACAAGAACATTCGCAAGCTTCTCAAGAAGTCTGGATGCGGGCATAAGAAGGATAAGTGCAAACAGCTTAAATACAGTATGTACTGTCGCAATTCCGAGCGGGTTTGCCGCAGACTGAACAAACTCAAAGCCCACGAGCCAATCAACAAGATACCAAAGAGGAAGAAGAATAAGGGTTGCGATAACGTTGAAAGAAAGATGAATGATCGCCGCACGTCTTGCATTCTTTGATGCGCCTACAGAGGAAATCATAGCAGAAACGCAAGTACCGATATTCTGACCCATGATAACGGGGATTGCCGTTGCATAAGTAACTGTACCGGAAGTTGTCAGCGCCTGAAGGATACCGACAGATGCAGAGGAGGACTGAACGATAGCAGTAAGAACAGTACCTGCAAGAACACCGAGAATGGGGTTCGAGAACAGGGTGAGTATCCGAGTGAATTCGGGAACATCGCGAAGGCCCTTAACTGCAGCAGACATCATTTCCATACCGAACATAAGAGCCGCAAAGCCGAGAAGGATGACACCTGTATCCTTATGCTTGGGCTTCTTCATGAACATGAAGAAAATAATACCGATAACAGCAAGAACGGGCACGAAAGAAGAAGGCTTGCAAAGCTGGATCCAGAAATTATTGCTTTCTATGCCTGTAAGAGACAAAATCCAAGCAGTTATGGATGTACCGAGGTTGGCACCCATAATAACACCGGTTGCCTGACGGAGAGTCATGATACCGGAGTTTACGAAGCCGACAACCATGACCGTGGTTGCAGAAGAAGACTGAATAACAAGAGTTACGATAAGTCCGAGAAGAAATCCCTTAAAAGTATTAGAGGTAAGGGTCTCAAGAAGCAATTTCAGCTTGTTACCTGCTCTCTTTTCAAGAGCATTGCCCATGACAGTCATTCCGTAAAGGAAAAGAGCAAGACCGCCAAGAAGGGACAGAACATCAAAAAGATCCATAAATACTCCTTTTTATAATTAAGGTAAAGTAATTATACATAAAATTAACATTTTTTTCAAGAGGATTTAACATTATTCTCCGAGAAAATAGAAAAATCTATATATATAAACATTATAAGAAACAACACCTGTATCAAATACAACTCAGTGATTAACTGCATATCAAATTTAGCCTTCAACTACGTCAGAAAGCCAAATTTGCCGGACGGAAAATAAAATACGGGATTACGCTAAAGCGTAATCCCGTATTTTATTCACTCATATTTCGAAGTATATCTTTAAACTCATCAAGAGTAACAGCAGAGTTAAGGGATGCACGTACCTCGGCACTGCCGCGCATGCCGCGAATAAAGTGTGCGGCACGGCCACGGGCTTCTCTGATGCCCCTTTCCTCGCCTTTGAGCTCCACAACTGCACTAACAAGAGAAATTGCAGCCGCGATGCGATCTTCTTTAGTGGGATAGGAATAAGTTTCTTCCTTCAGATATGCTTTGATCTCATTAAATATCCAGGGATTTCCGAGAGCCTCGCGGCCTATCATGATGCCGTCGCAGGCAGTTTCCCTGAACATCTTATATGCGCTCTCACCGTCAGTAACGTCACCGTTTCCTATGACCTTAACCTCGGACGGAAGTGCATCTCTGACACGGGCGATAATATCCATATCAATGCCCGGATAGTAAAGACGCTCGCGGGTACGTGCGTGGACCGCAACTACAGAGGCACCCGCATCTGCACAGGCCTTTGCCACCTCAACTGCATTTTTGGATTTTTCATCCCATCCTGCGCGAATCTTTACGGTAACGGGAAGGCTTATTTTTCCTTTGATAGCTTCAACGATCCTTCCTGCAAGACGGGGATCCTTCATAAGGGCAGACCCGTCTCCCGAAAGAGATATCTTCTTTACGGGACAGCCCATATTTATGTCAATGGCCACGGGCTTTTCCTCGTATCGGCATCCTTCAAAGCTTCCCTTCGCTATCATCTCAGCCGCTTCGGCCATAGTTTCAGGCTCGTGGCCGAAAAGCTGTATTGCTGTGGGGGTATCGCCTTTGGGAAGGAATGCAAGGTCAGCCGTCTTTTTATCTCTGTAGGTCAGAGCCTTGGCACTTATCATTTCGCTGATAGCATAGTCGCATCCGCCCTCAAAGCACATAAGCCGAAAGGGCGCATCCGTAAAGCCTGCCATGGGGGCAAGTATCAGCGTCGGAATTTTTGTATTATTCATCATCAAGCTTGAGAACTGCCATGAATGCCTCGGGAGATACCTGGACGCTACCGAGCTGGCGCATCTTCTTCTTACCTTCCTTCTGCTTTTCAAGGAGCTTCTTCTTACGGGTGATATCACCGCCGTAGCACTTGGCAAGAACGTCCTTGCGCATTGCCTTTACAGTCTCGCGGGCGATGATCTTTGATCCGATAGCCGCCTGAATGGGAATCTCAAAGAGCTGGCGGGGAATATTATCCTTAAGCTTTGCGGCAATTTTTCTCGCTCTTGTGTAAGCCTTGTCGCGGTGAACGATAAAGGTAAGGGCATCAACCACCTCGCCGTTAAGCATAAAGTCAAGCTTAACAAGGTCGCTTTCAACGTAGCCCTTCATTTCATAGTCAAGAGAAGCGTAACCACGGCTGCGGCTCTTGAGGGCATCGAAAAAGTCATAGATGATCTCGTTAAGAGGCAGATCGTAATGAAGCTCAACACGGTCTGTATCGAGATACTTCATATCGATATAGTCACCGCGTCTGTCCTGACAAAGATCCATAATACCGCCAACATACTCTGCAGGAGTGATGATTGATGCGGAAACGATAGGCTCGAATGCAGCCTCAATAGCGTCGGGAGCGGGGTAGTTTGTAGGGTTATCAACCTTTACTATCTCACCGCCGTGAACCTTTACCTCATAAATAACGGAAGGTGCCGTTGTTATAATATCAAGATTAAATTCTCTCTCAAGGCGCTCCTCAATGATCTCCATATGGAGAAGGCCGAGGAATCCGCAACGGAAACCAAAGCCCAGAGCAGCAGAAGTCTCGGGCTCAAATACGAGAGCCGCGTCGTTAAGGCGAAGCTTCTCCAGCGCTTCCTTCGTTTCATTATACTTTGCGCCGTCTGCAGGATAGATACCTGCGTATACCATGGGCTGAACGCTCTGGAAGCCGGGGAGAGCCTCCTCGCAGGGGTTATCTGCAAGAGTGATAGTATCACCAACTCTTGTTTCGGAAACAGTTTTGATGGAAGCTGTGATATATCCAACCTCGCCTGCCTTGAGGCACTCCTGCTTTGTAAGTCCAAAGGGAGACATAGCGCCTACCTCGACAACGTCAAACTCAGATCCCGTGCTCATGAGGCGGATGCGGTCACCGGGCTTTACAGTACCATCGATAAGACGGATATATACTACTACTCCGAGATAAGAATTGTAAACAGAGTCAAAAATAAGAGCACGAAGGGGTGCATCCTCATCGCCCTTGGGAGCGGGGATATATTCGATAATAGCATCAAGCACATCACCGATGTTAAGACCTGTCTTTGCAGATACAGCGGGGCATCCCTCTGCAGGAATACCGATAACGTCCTCAATCTCCTCACGGCATTTATCTACCATAGCGCTGGGGAGGTCGATTTTATTGATAACGGGAACTATC
>JAZTXZ010000015.1:0-10384 GCA_045636685.1 Candidatus Avispirillum sp.
TTTTGTTTTTTACACAATGTACCATAATTGGAATTGTGTTACAAAACGAGAATTTCACCATCTATACTATAATTTTCATCTTGCCTATCATTTGGCCATGCTTATCTCCGGTTGTGATTATATAAATTCTCGTTGTATCAATACTGTTATCCCCAAGGATATCTGCATTTTTTCAATAACCTTTTCTATTTTATAAACACACTTGTAAACACATATATCAAATTATGGAGAAAAACTTAAAAAACACCGGCATCCTCATAACTAACCTTCAAATTGCAATTTCTGATACAGATATTCATTTCTTTCTCAAAACAACTCAGCTCAGCACATTTAAAAACCTGCTTTCTTTTTTCATATCTGCCAGGATACATCTTAAATTCCAAAGATACGATAGTCCGTCTTTACGATTAGGATAAATACTTGCTATTTGGGCCCTTCTTTCCAACAAAGCACAGATATAGTTTAGCCTTTTGTTGATCCGGCTGCTTTTATTGCAGCAACAGAAAAAAAGAAAAAAGCCTTGAAATACAAGTGATTCAAGGCTTTCTATTGGTGGAAACAACTGGAATCGAACCAGTGACCCCTTGCATGTCAAGCAAGTACTCTAACCAGCTGAGCTATGCTTCCACGTTAAGGATTATTATATAATGGTACTAAAGCTTTGTCAAGGGTTATATGATAAATTGTATTTTTGACTTTCCCTCATTTTAACTTAAAGTGGGAAGATAATATCCTCCCACTACAGTATTCAAAAAAACATAAGCACGAAAAAACACCTTTTTGCGGAGCAGGCAAAAAGGTGTCTTATTTTTCTTGACTTACGCCATCTTGTTGATAGCTACAGCGAACTGGCTCTTCTTGTGAGCTGCTGCATTCTTGTGAATGATATTGCGCTTTACAGCCTTATCAACAACAACAACTGCAGGCTTGTATGCTTCCATAGCAGCTGCCTTGTCGCCACTTTCAACTGCTGCGTAGAACTTCTTAATGATAGTCTTCATCTGGCTCTTGAACATCTTGTTTCTAAGAGTCTTGGTAGCAGTAACTTTTACACGCTTCTTTGCACTTTTAATGTTAGGCATTATTTTGTCCTCCTGATAAAAATTCAAAGCATCACTCGGGCCTGAGAGGGTGCCCTCGCGAACAATCTCATACAGTTAGTTATCATATCATATTCTTTTTCGAATTGCAAGTGTTTTTTCAAAATATTTCAAGTTTTTTTGTTCTTTTTTTCATCATCGTAAAGACATAAAAAATATACTTTCTTTCTTCAAATATAATACCAAAAAAGGTTGTATTATTCAAGGCTTTATGTTAGAATATTATGAATTATAATTTTTTGAACTATTCTGCAAACGCAGATCATATATATCCCCGAAAGGCAATTCCTATGAAGTATTTTGTACTTATTCCCGACGGTATGGCAGACCGTCCCATACCCGCCCTTAACGGCAAAACTCCCATGGCATATGCAAATAAGCCCATGATGGATGCTCTGTGTAAAAAGGGTCTTTGCGGAACCTCTCTGAACGTTCCTCTTACAATGGTTCCCGAAAGCGACACAACAAACCTTGTCATCCTCTCTTACAACCCTCTCGTTTACTCTAAGGGCCGTTCCCCGCTGGAGGCAATGAGCATGGGACTTACTATGGCAGATGATGATACTGCCATCCGCTGCAACGTAGTTACTCTCTCAGAAGATGAGGAAAACTATGAAGACCGTATCATGCTTGACCACTCTGCCGACGAGATCACAACAGCCGAGGCAGATGAGCTTATAAAAGCACTTAACGAAGGGCTTTCTGACAGCGAAAAACGCCTTTACACAGGCGTTTCCTACCGTCACTGCCTCCTTTGGAAAAATGCTGACTCAAAGTACCCCTTTGACCGCCCTCACGACATTATCGGGCAGCGCATCGGTGACTATCTTCCCAAAGAAGATAATGGAGGCAAGATATTCCTTGATTTCCAGAAGAAGGGCTACGAGATACTCAAGGATCACCCCGTAAACCTCGCAAGAAAGGCTCGCGGACTTCGCCCTGCAAACTCCCCTTGGCTCTGGAGCCCCGGCACTAAGCCTGCTCTCCCCTCCTTCTCCGACAAATGGGGCAAGAAGGGTGCTGTTATCTCCGCCGTTGACCTTATCAAAGGCATCGGTATCTGCGCAGGCATGGAGGTTATCGACGTTGAGGGTGCCACCGGCAACTGCCACACAAACTATGAGGGCAAGGCTCAGGCTGCCATCAACTGCTTTGAGAACGGATGCGACTTCGTTTACGTCCACGTTGAAGGTCCCGATGAGTGCGGCCACCGCGGTGAGATCGAAAACAAGGTCATGTCCATCGAAAAGATCGATGCACTTATTCTGAAGCCCCTTTACGAATATCTTGAGGGCTGCGGAGAAGACTATCGCATTATGGTACTTCCCGATCATCCCACACCCATTGAAATAAGAACTCACTCCTCAGAGGCCGTTCCCTTCTTTATTTACGATAGCAAATCAGAAAAAAGCGGTCCCGACACATTCAACGAAGATACCGCCATCGAAGCAGACTTCAACGTTGCTGATGGCAGCACCCTTCTTGACATTATGTTCAACAGCTGAGAAAGGATACCCAAAATGAGCAATCCCAAGGGAAATGATAAGATCTACGATCAGCTTAAAGGCTACTTCCCTCCCGAATATGATCTTACCCCCGATGAACTTGAAAAAGAAATTGAAATAGAAAATAAAAAGCGCGAGATCGCACTCGGTATGATGAAAACCCATCTTACGGAGGAAAAGGCTGACACCGCACCAAAAATGGACGAAAAAGCACCTGTATCCGCTGAACAGGACCCCACAAGCGTCCACATCATAGGTAAAGAGGCTCCATCTGCAGTTTTTGAAGACGAAGAGACTTTGTCTGCCTTTGATTTTAACAGTGTTTTTGCCAAAGAAGCCATTATTATCGGAGCGGATGAGCTTGACCTTCCCGTTGAAGATGAGGTTGAGGATACCAATCCTGCCGCAACCGATGAAATTATCTTCCGCGAATACTCCTCTTCCATTGAGAATGATGAAGAGATCATAGTTATTCCCGATGAGGAGGATATCAGAAAGATCGAAGAATATGAAAAAGAGGCAGAAACTTCTCTGCTTTACGATTACGAGGAAGAAAATGCAGATGAAAGCTCCGAGCTTTCCGAAAGCGAAAAAAGCACTCGAAAGACTGTTAACTGGTTTTTCGACTTTCTTGAGGTATTCTCTATCTGTATCGCCTGCATCATTGTCGTATTCGCGCTCTTCTTCAGACTTACCAAAGTAAGCGGTGAATCCATGGAGGATACCCTTTACGAGAATGAATACCTCGTTGTTTCCGACCTTTTCTATGAACCCGAATGCGGCGACATCGTTGTTCTCCAGAACACTGCCCTTGAGCATGAACAGCTTCGCGAACCCCTTGTTAAAAGAGTTATCGCTGTAGGCGGTCAGTCTGTGGACATCGCTGCAAACGGCATTGTTACCGTTACTGACGAGGACGGAAATACTACTATCCTTGATCAGGATTACATCAAAAAAGAAACTTATTCTTCATACACAGGCCACTACGAGGTTCCCGAAGGTCATATTTTTGTCATGGGTGATAACAGAAATCATTCAACTGACAGCCGCAGCAGCCTTGTAGGTGTTATTGACGAAAGATGTATTTTCGGAAAGGCTGTTATGAGAGTTCTTCCCTTTACCGAATTTACTGTATTTAAAAATCCTTATAACAACTGAGAAAGGTTTATCATGGGTTCCAATCAGAATCAGATACAGTGGTTTCCGGGCCATATGGCGAAAACCCGCCGAATGATCGCGGAAAATATAAAAAATGTTGATATTGTTATCGAGCTTCTTGATGCACGCATACCTAACAGCTCTAAAAACCCCGAGATCGTATCATTATGCGAGTCTCGCCCCATACTGACTCTCCTTAACAAATCCTCTCTTGCAGATCCCTCTGTCACAAAGATGTGGATCGCCGCATATAAAGAAAAAGGCAAGACTGCTCTTGCCATTGACTGCGTTACGGGAGAAAATCTTAACAAGATAGGTGACACGGTCAAATCTATTCTCGCAGACAAGGTTCAGAAGTTTGAAGAAAAGGGTATGACCGGCAGAAAGCTGAAGGCTATGATCGTTGGTATTCCCAATGTTGGAAAATCCTCCCTTGTAAATAAGCTTTCCGGTCAGAAAAAGGCTAAGGTTGAAAATCGCCCCGGTGTTACTGTTGATAAGCAGTGGGTCACCACCAATCAGGGCTTTGACCTTCTCGATATGCCCGGAGTTCTCTGGCCTAAGTTTGAGGACGTCCTTACCGGCGAAAACCTTGCGGCAACAGGTGCTATCAAGGACCAGATACTTGATACCGAGGAGATCGGAATGATCCTCGCAAAGAGACTTTTCGATCTTTATCCCACAGAATTCTGCACACGCTACAAGCTGAACGCAGACGATCTTTGCGAGCTTGATTCCTACGACCTTCTCTGCGCCGTAGGCAAGAAGCGCGGCTTCCTTATAAGCGGAGGCGACATAAATACGGAAAGAACTGCACTTATGCTTCTTGAGGAATTCAGAAGCGCAAAGATCGGCAGACTTTCTCTCGAAAGGCCCAACAATGCTTGATTATTCATTTGACGATCAGTTCAAAACTGACGGTATACGCTACGTTTGCGGAACAGACGAGGCGGGCCGCGGCCCTCTTGCGGGACCCGTTGTTGCTGCCGCCTGCATTTTGCCCGACGGGATAGTTATCCCCGGCCTTGATGACTCAAAAAAACTGACAGAGAAAAAAAGAGAAAAGCTTTTCGACGAGATCTGTGAAAAGGCTCTCTCTTACTCCATCGCTCTTTCAACCCCGGAGGAAATTGACGAGATCAACATTCTTGAGGCAAGCCTTCAAGCAATGCGCCGCTCAATTGCAGACCTTTCAATTCAGCCCGATTTCGTCCTCGTTGACGGAAATATAAACCGCGGATTTTTGCAACCTGCAAAGGCGATTATCGGTGGAGATGCCACAAGCCAGTCTATTGCCGCGGCATCTATTCTTGCTAAGGTTACCCGTGACCGTATGTGCATGGAGATGGACGAAAAGTACCCTCAGTACGGCTTTAAAAAGCACAAGGGCTATCCCACTAAGGCTCACAAGCTTGCAGTATTTGAGCATGGCCCCTGCCCCGAACACAGGCGCTCCTTTCTCTCCTTTTTAGAGAGAGACCGCGAAAAGCTGGAAGGCTGGCTTCGCGAGGCAAAGGAGGCAGAGGCTGATGGACAGTAAGGGATTCGGCAAAAAAGGCGAGGACAGCGCCGCATCATTTTTATGCGGTAAAGGATTTACCGTTATCGGACGAAATGTTCGCTGCGGTCACCTTGAAACAGATATAATCGCAAAAAATGACACTCACATAATTTTTGCCGAGGTCAAAACAAGAAGTGAGTATCCCGATACTTATCACCCCTATGGCAGACCTGCCAGAGCTGTGGACCAAAATAAACAAAAAAGACTTATTTTTGCCGCCCGTCAGTATCTCAGAAAAAAACGAAAAGAAACAGAGGGACTTCAACCTCGTATAGACGTTATTGAAGTATATCTGAAGCCCGATTGCGATATCTATAAGGTACTTAAAATCGTACATATTGAAAACGCGGTGCACCGCTGATATTAATGAAGCTGTTTGACCTACACTGTGATACCCCTTATGAGCTTTTTAAGAATCAAAAAGAGCTATCTTCAAATGATCTTCACATTTCTCTTGAAAAATCCGGAGTATTTGAAAAATACGTTCAGTGCGCCGCTGTTTGGAGTGACTACAGACTGAGCGACGCCCAATGCCTTAAATTCTTCCGTGAAGCATCCGCATATTTTGAAAAAGAAGCTCCATATATAATTAAAAGCCGTAGGGATCTTGAAAACTCCTGCAGAGATGCATTTATTCTCACAGTTGAAGATTCGAGACTTATCTGCTCCGATACCGACAACATAGAATTTCTCTTCCAAAGGGGAGTACGCGTCATGACCCTTCTATGGGGCAAAAAAAGCTCTATAGGATGCGCTTGGGACGAAACAGGTCCCCTCACCTCCCTTGGCAAAGAAACACTTGAAAAATGTTTTTCCATCGGTATAATACCCGATATATCACATTCAAATGACGAAACCGCTTCCTATATTTTAGAAAGAGCCGCAAACAGAGGACTTCCCGTCATTGCGACTCACTCCAATTCAAGAACCGTATGCCAAAATTCCCGTAACCTCAGAGATTCTCACGCAAAATGTGTTGCAAAGCTCGGAGGGATTATCGGTATATCTCTATATCCACCTCACCTAAGGGGAGAAAGAGCTGATATTTCCGATATAATCAGGCACATACAACATTACTTAAACCTTTGCGGGAAAGATGCTGTATGTCTCGGCTGCGATTTCGACGGCATCGATTCCACACCTGATAATATTAACGATATTTCAGGCCTTGTTTTTTTATACGATGCCCTTTGCACTACATTCGGCACTGATATTGCCGAATGCATATTTTATAACAATGCTTATAATTTTTTTATAAATAATCTTCCCCAATAATCCCAAGGATGGTCTTTAATCATGAATTATGTTAGTACAAGAGATGTGTCCGCAAATCCTATCGGAGTAACATCAGCTGAAGCAATCAAAAAGGGACTTGCTCCCGACCGCGGACTTTATATGCCCACTGAGATTCCTGCAATCACTCTTTCAGATATTGAAAAGCTTTCCTCTCTCCCTTATGAAAAGAGAGCTTGCGATATCCTCTCTATGTTCCTTTGCGACTATGATAAGGAAAAGCTCCTTGCAGATTGCACAGAGGCATACTCCGAGGCTCGCTTCCCCGGCGGCGCCGCTCCCCTCGTTCACATCGGCGACAATATTTATTCTCTCGAGCTCTGGCATGGCCCTACCTGCGCATTTAAGGATATGGCTCTCCAGATCATGCCCCGTCTTCTCTCCTCCGCTCTCAAGATGACAGGAGAGAAAAAGAAAGCCCATATTCTCGTTGCAACAAGCGGAGATACAGGCAAAGCTGCTCTCGAGGGCTACCGCGATGTTGACGGTATCGATATTACAGTTTACTTCCCTGTTGACGGTGTCAGCACAATGCAGAAAATGCAGATGACAACTCAGGCAGGCGAGAACGTAAACGTTATGGCAGTTTACGGCAACTTTGATGATGCTCAGAACGGCGTTAAGGCAATTTTCGCAGACAGCGACCTTGCAAAAAAAGCAGATGAATGCGGATTCTTCTTCTCCAGTGCAAACTCCATCAACTGGGGGCGTCTCGCTCCTCAGATCGTTTATTATATCTCTGCTTACTGCGATCTTGTAAAGAGCGGTGCTATCAAGCTTGGCGATAAGATGAATGTTTGCGTTCCCACCGGTAACTTCGGAAACATCTTTGCAGGATATATCGCAAAGACAATGGGACTTCCCATTGACAAGATGATCTGCGCTTCCAATGCTAACTGCGTTCTTACAGACTTTATAAACACAGGACTTTACGACAGACAGAGAGTGTTCCACAAGACAATGTCCCCCTCCATGGATATTCTCATCTCCTCAAACCTCGAGCGCCTTCTTTACCTTCTCGGCGGCGCTGAGACTACAAAGGACTGTATGGAAAAGCTTACTGCTGACGGAAAATATCAGGCGCCCGATGCTCTTATGGCAAAGATTCGCGAAACCTTCTACGGCTACTCCTGCAACGAGGCTGAAACTGCAGCTACCATCAAGGCTACATACGAAGAAAAGAGCTATCTTGCAGATCCTCACACCTGCGTTGCTCTCGGTTGTCTTGAAAAGTACCGTAAGGACACAGGAGACAATACCCCCTGCGTAGTTGCTTCAACTGCAAGCCCCTATAAGTTCTCTCAGGATGTTTGCGCGTCTCTCGGCACTCCCTGCACCTCCGACGAGCCTGCAGTTATTCTCGATACTCTTGAAAAGCTGACAAACACAGAGGCTCCCGCTCCTCTCAAGGCTACTCTTACAATGCCTGTTCGCTTTACCTCTGTATGCGATCCCGCCGATATGGCAAACTGCATTTTTGAATAATAAAAGGAGGCAAAATGTCCCTCTTTTCCATCGCCGACCTTCATTTATCACTCACTACAGACAAGCCTATGGACAAGTTTGGCTCACGCTGGCAGGGGTATCAGGATAAGATCAATAAACGTTGGCGCGCTGTGGTCACAGACGATGATACCGTAATCGTCCCCGGTGATATATCCTGGGCCATCGACCTTGAAGAAGCACTTGCCGACCTCAAGTTTCTTGACTCCCTTCCCGGAAAGAAGATCATAGGCAAAGGCAATCATGACTATTGGTGGTCTACCGTCACGAAAATGAAGGCATTCTTTGAAGCCAACGGCATTACCACCATAGATTTTCTTTTCAACAATGCATATGAAACCGATGATGCTATAATCGCCGGAACACGTGGCTGGTATGTTGAAGAAAAACTCCAGGTTACAGAAACTGCCGATTACCAGAAGATCGTATCACGCGAAAACGCACGCTTAGAGTTAAGCCTCAAGGAAGCTATGAAGCTTAAAGGTGACTCTGAAAAGCCTATACTTGTATATTTTCATTTTCCTCCGGTTTTCAAAAATTTCAGATGCGATGAATTCATTGAGACGATGAAAAAATACAAAATTCGCAATTGCTATTTCGGTCATATACATTCTAACTATCTCATTCCGAAAACAGTTGAAACAGACGGCATAATGATGACAATAATCTCTGCTGATTATCTCGATTTTGTGCCCATGATCACTTTTCCCTCGGAATATTGACACTTTTTTCTAAAAAATACATTTTTTTGCCGACTTGCATAAAAAATTCCGAAATTATTGTTGACTTTTAACGGCAATATCGGTATTATATATAGAGGCAAATTTACTCTGATAATATAAGATCAAGGAGATATATAAAAATGAGTCTTATTTCTGCAAACAAGATTGAAACAAATCTTTATGAGCTTAAGATCGGCATTGATGCTGATAAGTTCGCTTCTGCTATCAACAAGGTATTTGCAAAGCAGTCTAAGAACATCACAGTTCCCGGCTTCAGAAAGGGCAAGGCACCCCGCTCCATCATCGAGAAGATGTACGGTAAGGGCGTATTCTACGAGGATGCTATCAATGAGCTCATCCCCGAAGTTTACACCGAGGCTGTTAAGGAGAGCGAGCTTGCAATCGTAAGCCAGCCTGAGTTCGACATTGAGTCCGTTGATGAAAACGGCGTTGTTCTTCTCGCTAAGGTATATGTAAAGCCTGAGGTTAAGATCGAAAACTATAAGGGCATCGAGGTAACAAAGGCTTCCGTTAAGGTTACTGACGAAGAGATCGATGCTGAGATCGAGCGCGTTCGTGAGCGTAACTCCAGAATGATCGATGTTACTGACCGCGCAGCTCAGCTCGGTGATACAGCTAACATCAATTACGAGGGCTTCGTTGACGGTATTCCCTTCGACGGCGGCAAGGCTGAAGGCGCTGACCTTATTCTCGGCTCCGGTCAGTTCATCCCCGGATTTGAGGATCAGATCGTTGGCCACAACATCGGTGACGAGTTTGATGTAAACGTTAAGTTCCCCGCTGAGTACCATGCAGCTGAGCTTGCTGATAAGGATGCTACCTTCAAGTGCAAGCTTAACGGTCTCAAGCTTAAGGAGCTTCCTGAGCTTGATGATGAATTCGCTCGCGATGTTTCCGATTTCGATACTCTTGATGAATACAAGGCTGATGTTAAGGCTAAACTTACTGAAAAGAAGGAAGCTGAGGCAGACCGCGGCGTTGAGGATCAGCTCATCGATGCTATCATCGAGAAGCTTGAGGCTGATATCCCCGAGGCTATGTATGAGAACGAGACTGAGAACTTCGTTCGCGACTATGATACAAGACTCCGTATGCAGGGTCTTGACCTCAAGACATACTTCCAGTACACAGGTATGGATCTCGACGCTCTTCGCGCTCAGATGCGTCCCCAGGCTGAGAAGCAGGTAAAGACACGTCTTGCACTTGAGAAGATCGCTGAGATCGAGGCTATCACAGTTACTGATGAAGAGATCGAGGCTGAGTTCACACGTCTTTCCGAGGCTTACGGCATGGAAGTTGCAAAGATCAAGGAATCCATCGAAGCTGTTGATCTCGCTGAAGATATCAAGGTTAAGAAGGCTGTTGATCTCATCAAGTCTGAGGCTAATATCAAGAAGGCTCGCGCTAAGAGAACAACTACAAAGAAGGCTGCTGCTAAGGCTGATGCTGCTCCCGCAGAGGAAGCTCCTGCTGAAGAAAGTCGGAGGCCAAGCGGTCTAGGAAGACAACACATCACATCAA
>JAZTXZ010000016.1:0-14711 GCA_045636685.1 Candidatus Avispirillum sp.
TAGATACTGAAACTTTCGCTCACCGCGATTCCTGCGGCGTCAATTGCCTGCTTTGCGGCAGCGGAATATGCGCGCACAAGTCCGCCCGCACCGAGAAGCGTGCCGCCGAAATATCGGGTAACAACAACGCACATATCGGTAGCGCCGGACATTTTGAGAACGTTCAGTACAGGCATTCCTGCCGTACCTTGAGGCTCTCCGTCATCGGAATAACGGGCTCTCGCGCCGTTGTCGATATAGTATGCCCAAACGTTGTGGGTAGCATCACTGTACTCTCTCTTTTTTTCCTCAACGATGGCCTTTGCCTCCTCCTCAGTACGAACAGGTGCGGCATAGCCTATGAATATTGACTTTTTCTCTTCGTATTCGATCTCGCCTATAGAGGCAAGAGTCACTCTTTTTTCGTTGTCCATATCAGTCTTTTATAAACCTTTTAAGCTTTCCGAGAAGCTTTTCGTCGCAGGTAACGGTAACGTCGATTCCGTCGACGGTGTATTCAACCTCAACGTTTTCTCCGTCCTTGTAGATAAGTCCGAGAAGTCCTCCCTCGGACTGGGGAAGAGTAACGTGAACGGTCTTCTTTCCTGCGGAGCAAAGCTCTTCAAGGATATTAACAAAGTCATCAATGCCCTCACCCGTAGCCGCGGAAATAAAGGCATATTTCGCCCCGCTTGTGGATGCGATCCTCTTCATCTGGAGAAGCTTTTCCGAGTCAACAATTCTGTCGCACTTGTTGAAAAGATAGAGGGTGGGCTTTCCTGTAGCGCCAAGCTCACGGAGAAGATCCTCCGTAACCTCAAGCTCAGAGGCAAACTCTCCGTCGGATGCGTCAACAACGATGAGAAGAATATCTGCAAAAACTGCCTCGTCAAGAGTACTCTTGAATGCCTTGATAAGGTGGTGGGGCAGATTCTTGATAAATCCAACGGTATCGGTGAGAAGTATCTTTTCACCGTGGGGGAGAATATACTGGCGGGTAGTGGGGTCAAGGGTTGCAAAAAGCTTGTCCTCGGCAAAGATACCCGCATCTGTAAGGCGGTTCAGAAGGGTAGACTTTCCTGCATTGGTGTAGCCGACGATGGCGCATTTTGTAATGCCGCTGCGGTCACGGGATGCACGGATAACGCTTCTGTTTTTCTCAACCTTGCGAATTTCCTCTTCAAGCTGAGCAACGCGTGTCTTTAAGCGGCGGCGGTCAATTTCAAGCTTTGTCTCACCGGGGCCTCGTGTACCGATACCGCCTCCGAGACGGGACATATCTCGTCCCTTACCCATAAGACGGGGGGCTGTATATTTCAGCTGTGCAAGCTCAACCTGAAGTCGGCCCTCTGCACTCTGTGCGCGGGAGGCGAAGATATCAAGAATGAGCATGCTTCGGTCAAGGACGGATACGTCACAGTCAAGTGCGTCCTCAATAGACTTGATCTGAGAAGGGGAGAGCTCAAAGTCGAAAACAACAAGCTCAGCGCCTGTATTCTTGCAGGCATCCTCAAGCTCCTTGATCTTACCTGAGCCGATGCCGTAGCGGCTGTCGGGAGCAGCTCTCATCTGTGTGATGATTGCAGAAACCTCGCATCCGGCAGTATCAAGAAGACGGCGAAGCTCCTCAAGTCCCTTGAGGCATTCGCCCTCCTGTCCCTTTTCGAAAATGGAAACGGTAACAGCCTTTTTGTTATCAGAGGGTGTAACATCGTGCATCTTCTCGCGGGGCGCCTTTTCTTCCTCCTCGGGATGGATAACGGTTTCAGTTATTTCAATATAAAAGGGAAGTCCCTCATAATCTTTTTCTTCCATAAAACCTCACAAATTAAGTGAACGAAAAAACCGGATAAGAACGTGCCGCTCTTATCCGGATCTTTATAGATGCTTTCTTATCTCTTAGCTGCTTCAAGACGCTTCTTGAACTTGTCAACTCTTCCGCCTGCATCAACAAACTTCTGCTTGCCGGTGAAGAAGGGATGGCACTTAGAGCAAACTTCAACACGGATCTCGCCGTTAGCATCACCCTTAGTAGAACGGGTAACAACAGTCTCGCCGCATGCGCAACGGATGGTTACTTCCTTATAATTGGGATGGATACCTGTCTTCATTTTTATCTCACTCCTTGCGGTTTGGTTTTTTAACAGTACAAGGAATTTTAACATAAAAGATATGATAAGTCAAGAGTATTTCAAAAAAAGTTTGCACTAAAAAGGTATATATTTCACAAGCTGGTGGTAATGAGGATAAAAACGTAAATTATAAAGTGGAAATTAATAAACAAAACCGTAGCGATGGTTATAATATTTATTTAAAAGAGGCAGACCGTTAAATCTTCGTACCTATATTTTCCTTGAGTCTAGCAATTATCTTTTTTTCAAGACGGGATATATAAGACTGAGAGATACCAAGCATATCTGCAACCTCCTTCTGAGTTTTTTCTCCCTTGCCGCTGAGACCGTATCTCAACCTTATAATAGTTTGCTCTCTTTCATCAAGTTCGTTTACGGCGGCGCGGAGAGTTCTTTCATCCTCGTCCTTTTCAAGGCTGTGGCTGACGGAATCGCTGTCACTGCCCAGCACATCCGAGAGTAAAAGTTCATTACCGTCCCAGTCTGTATTCAGGGGCTCATCTATGGATATATCGCCTCTGTGAGAGGCGTTTTTTCTTATGTACATAAGAATTTCATTTTCTATACAGCGGGATGCATATGTTGCAAGTTTTATGTTTTTGTCACTTCTGTAAGTGTTTATGGCTTTGATAAGACCGATAGTCCCGATGGAAATAAGGTCTTCGATGCCGGTCCCGGTGCTTTCAAATTTTCTGGCAATATATACAACAAGCCTGAGATTATGTTCTATCAGTATCCGTCTGGCCTCTGTATCCGATTCTATACGCGAAAGTACTTCAGTTTCCTTTTCGGGGGAGAGAGGCGGCGGAAGGGCATCCGGACCATTTATGTAGAAATCTCCGTCGCTTTCCCCTTTTGCCAGTCGCGCGGCAATTATTTTAAGCTTTTGCCATACGCTTTTTGCTTTTTCTTTAATGCTCATCTTTATCCTTTCTAAGGCAATAGCGAGTATGGAAGGGTTGCGCTAAAGCCTGCAAAATAATCAGTTGTACAGTCCCTCGGTGCGAGAACGCACCGTACGGTATTTCTCTTTTTGCCGCAGACTACAGTAACCCGATCAGGTATAAAACCTGCCATCAGCCCATCTGAATCCTTTGTCCTGTGTGGAATAATGCGAAGGTCTATACCGGCATTTTCAAGAACAACAGTGTCAACAGAGAGAAGTGCCTTTGTGATTTTTAATCCGCAGAGTGTTTCAATATGCTTTGAGGATACCGGTATAACAGCATCTCCGCCGAGGGGATCGCGCATAAGATTTCCACTGTCGCAAAGTGCGCTAAAGGAGATCTCTCTGCCATTGTGCCTCACAAATACCGTGGCGCTTTTTTTGTTTTTCATACTGCAGATCATTCTAATAAGAATGTAAACAAAAACAACTGATACAGCAAGAGAAAATGCAAGTATTCCTCCTGATGGGACGGAAACGGCGGTGTAGTTTTTGCCGATAGACAGCAGGGCTGTAACAGTACCGCCAAGCAGTGCTCCGCAAGTCCATATTAGTGCGCTTTGCTTTATCATAGAAAATACGCTGTCCCACCCAAAAGCAATCAGACTCATTATTATGCTGATAAGCACAGCAAAAATGTATGTAAGGATACCCTTAACGGAAAAAATGACTGCTAATACACCGTAAAGTCCGCCAACTGCCGAGGCAATACTCATTTTTATAGCAGAGCGCTGCTTTGAAGAAAGTATGGAGCATATCCAGAGGGTAATAAAGTCCATGCTGAAATTTACGAGAAAAAGCACATCTGCGTAAACAGTAGTTTCCAACTCTTCACCTCCCGAATAGATTATATACATCCGAGAAAGCAGTTTTTGTCGTTTAGGGACTTTGGCATTTTAAAAATCGGAGCATATACTGCTAAAAAAGAAAGGAAAATGCTATATGCTTGTATATTCAGAATATTTCAGTACCATTCCCGCCAAAAATACTTTTTTTGCAGGAGCAAACACACCGAAGGGATTTGTGGGAGAATATGAAAATCTTTTGTCAGAGGATAAGTTTTTAAAAATATATACCGTAAAGGGAGGAGCGGGCACAGGTAAAAGCACCCTTATCAAAAAGACTGCAGATACAGCAATAAGCGCAGGTGCAGAAGTAGTATATATCAGATGCTCATCAGACCCTGATTCTCTTGACGGAGTTATTATAGAAAGGGGAGAAAAAAGAATAGCAGTTATAGACGGAACGTCTCCCCATGCATATGATCCCCTTTATCCCGGTGCCTGCAGTGAGATCATAAATTGCGGAGAATGCTGGAACAGCGAGGTCCTTGAAAAGAAAAAGAAAAGCATATCATCTCTTATCTCTGATAAAAAGAAGGCATATGACAGAGCATATGCTTTTCTTTCGGCGGCAGACGAGGTTTACCGTATGCAGAGGAGACTTGCAGAGTATTGTATGGATCGTGAAAAAATGGAGAATGCAATAGGGCGCTTTTGCAGTTCCCTCGGAAAGTCTAAGGAGAAAGGACATACAGAGTACCGTCGTACCTGCGCTATATCGATGAATGGCGCCGTTCGTCTCTCAAGCTTCGAGAGTGCAGGAACTCTTGTCGGGGTTAAGGAATGCGGATTTATCTCTCCATTATTTTATGAGTGCTTGCACGCAGAACTTAAAAACTCGGGCTTTGATACTGTTGTTTCCATGTCCCCTGTTTTCGGTATTGCAGAGATATATATACCAAAAAAAGATCTGTCAATTATACCTTACAGAGATGGGATCGGTTGTGAAAAGACTTTTAATCTTCGCAGATTTGCAGCAGGAGATAAACTTGCAAAGGTAAAGCAAAAGCGAATATTTTCCTCAAAATGCCTGACAGCAATGATTGAAGGTGCGCTGGAAAGCCTTGAAGAAGCGAAAGTGCATCATTTTTCTCTTGAAAAAATATATAAGGAGGCAATGTGCTTTTCAAAGCTTGATGTCCTGGAAGAGTCTCTTTGCGAGAGTATAGAAAAAAGACTCAGTTAGGGGAATAGAAACTGCCTTGTCCGAGTATATATTACTGTAACTCAATAAAGGCAGGTTGAAAATGGATACGAAAAATACATATTACGAGGAGTGCGCCATAAGCTATTTGCCCGTAAATATGGGGGAGGCACTTAGAAAAAGCAGCGGGCTGTACCGCGGGGGTATAAGTGAGATAAGGTTGCGAGAGGGATGTCCTCTTGCGGTAACTGCAAGGGATAAGAATATAGTAACCTCCATTCGATGTCTCGAAAGTGATATAAGCTATACATTGAGAGCCCTTTGCGGAAATTCGCTGTATTCCCATAGTGAAACCATAAAAGAGGGATATATATGTACTGACGGAGGAATAAGAGCCGGGGTTTGCGGAAGAGCGGTGACGGAGGGCGGAAAGATAATCTCCGTCACAGATATTAAGAGTATTTCAATCAGAATACCCCATCGGGTGCCAGGGGCTTCCGATGAAATTTGTAAGCTTATAATGCGAGAGGGTTTTCGTGGCATGATCATATATTCTCCCCCCGGCGTTGGAAAGACAACGGCACTTCGCGAGATCGCCGCCAGGATGGCAGCAAGACCATATAATCTCAGAGTCGCCGTGATTGATACAAGATTTGAGATATGCGGCGGTCTTGGGGGAGAATTGACAATAGATGCACTTTCCGGCTACCCCCGTGCAAAGGGGATGGAAACTGCCTTGAGAACCCTTTCTCCCCAGCTGATTATCTGCGATGAGATCGCCAACAGAGAGGACGCAGAGGCAATACGTGAAAGCTTTGGATCAGGGGTTCCTTCTGTCGTCAGTGCTCATGCAGGAAGCTTAGAGGAGCTGAAAGAAAAGCCGTATATCAAGGACCTTATCGATATGGGAGCTTTTTCCTTTGCCGTCGGTATTTCAAGAAAAAGTGCGGGATTTGAGCTTTTTGTGACTGCCATATCAAAATGATGACGCTTGTAGGTGCAGTATTTGTAGCTATAGCTTCTTTGCTTTGGGGGATTGATAGAGCAAAAAAAGAAAAGGATCGCCTGGCAATCCTTTTGGGAGCAATCGCATTTGTGAGCTATACGGAAGAACAGATAAGAAATTTTAAAACTCCCCTTTTGGGAATATTTTCAGGCTTTACAAACGATGTTCTTGAAATGAACGGCTTTTGCAAAACTCTCGTGTTGGAGGGGGCGATGCCTGCCGTGGAGACCCTTCGGGATAAACTGCCGAAGAGCGCATTTTGTGCGCTTGAAAGCTTTGCAAAGGAGCTTGGAGGAGGATACGAAAAAGGACAGCTTTCCTTATGCAGTATTACATTAAAAAGGTTGGAAAAGATAGCGCAGGAGGAAGAAAAAAGCCTGCCGGGTAAAGTACGGATGTACAGACTATTGCCTCTTCTATTGTCTGTATCTGTCATAATTCTACTGATATAAAAGGATATTATGGATATTTCACTTCTTTTGAAAACCGTAGGGGTAGGTATACTTGTGGCGGTGGCAAATCAGATATTGCAAAAATCGGGGAGGGACGAGCAGGCCATGCTCGTCACAGTAGTGGGTGTTGTGGTTGTATTGTTAATGCTCATCGGACAGATAGAGGAGCTTTTCAGTACGGTGAGAACTGTGTTTGATCTGTGATGACAGCAATCCTTCGTCTTTCGGGTATCGCCTTTATGGGCGCTTTTTCGTCAATGCTATTGAAGGAGAAAAACAAAAGTGCGCAAGTACTGATATCTGTAGCAACTTTTCTTCTGATTTTTGCTTTTTCACTAAAAAACGGCGTCAGTGAAACGGTACTTTCTCTTAAAGATATGGTATCAGGCACCGATTTTTCAGAATATGCAGTCATACTTTCTAAAGCTCTCGGCATTGCTTATGTTACAAGTATAACGGAGAGTATATGTAAGGATGCAGGGGAGCTCTCTTTATCCAATGCCATTTGCTTTGCAGGAAAGATTCAGCTGATTATTCTGTCTCTCCCGCTGATATCCTCGATCCTTGATATAGCAAAACAACTTTTGAAGACATGAAAAAAACAGTTATCACAGCGGCATTTATTTTTATTCTGACCTTCAGCCTTGCAGTCGGAATTAAAGGGGACAAGGTGTACAGCTTTGACCTTTCGGAGAGTCTGGAAAAACCTGAAGGGGCATACGGTGAATTTATTGATTCTATTCCCGATGAGATTAAAAAAGAGCTTCCGAGCAGCGCAAATGGCGAAGAATTGATGGAATATGATTTCAGTTTTTTCTTTGAAAAGATCAAAGAAAGTCTGAAGAATGCTGTAGCGCCTGTAACAAAAACAATATCCTCCCTTTGCGTCATCATCATAATCTCTTCGCTGTTCAGCGTCCTTTCGAGCAACGTAACGGGGGAGGGGATGAGAGATGCTTTTTCGTTTTGTTCATCGTTATGTGTGGCTCTCAGTATTTTCGGCTCAATGCAAACAGTGTTTAAAACTGTGGAGTCACTTTTGAAAGTTCTGTCGGAAACAATGCTTATAATGATCCCCGTAATGGAGGCTGTATACATAAGAAGCGGAAACCTGACCGGCGCATCTGTCACTTCAACGGGAATAAATCTTATGATAAGTTTTACACAGTCTCTGTTTGTAAAGGTGCTTGAGCCCTGCATATATGCAGTTTTTGTCCTTTCGATAGTCTCGTCGGTAACAAAAAACGTGGGGATTATGTTTATGTCAAAAAGCTTAAAGGGAATAGTAGCCTCAGCTGTGCTTATTATAATGACTCTTATGTCATTTGTTCTCAGTATGCAGGCAAATGCAGCAAGTGCAGTTGATACATTCGGTGTGAAAACGGTAAAATTTGCAATAGGGAACTATTTTCCCATTGTGGGAGCGCCCCTTGCGGATTCTTTTTCTCTCTTGTCCGGGAGTCTCGGTGTCATAAAGCAGAGCTGCGGTGTTATTGGAATAGCTTCGCTTTTAGTGGCTTTCTTCCCACCTTTCGCAGTGATACTTTTCAACCGTATGGCTGTCGGACTTGCCGGGGCCGCTGCTTCGACACTTGGGTGTAAAAGAGAAAGTGAGCTGCTTGATGAATGCAAGGTGGTATGCACTCTTCTTGTTGCAGTAGTATCCGGAGCGGTGGTTATGTATATAATTGCTATCGGTATTTTTATAAAAACTCCTCTGGCGGTGGCGTGATGGCAAGTTATGCTTATACATTGGTGCTTGCCTCTTTATTCTCTGCGGTGATAATGCTTCTGACACCAAAATCCTGTGAAAAGATCACAAAGCTTGTAGCATTTATCGGAGCACTGATAATGATCGCTGTGATGATCGCGCCGGTGCCTGCACTTTTCGAAAAGGAGCTGTCGTTTTCCGATGATGAAGTGATTGAATATGAAGATGCAGATAAATCAAAAAGCACCGCAGAATACTATGCAACAAGCGTGGGTGATACTCTTTGCGCGATCTACGGAGAAAAGCAAAAAAACGTAAAGGCACAGGTCTTGTGCAGTGATGAAGGAAGAATAGTAAAGCTGACTCTTATAGTAAATGGCGATGTATCTTACGACAAAGAGGAAGCTTCCAAAGCACTGAAAGATATATACGGAATCGATATAGAGGTAAGAGAGGGTGATAAATAACGGAAAAGAAGACAAAGCTCAGAAAATACATGCTAATTGCATTGGGAGTGGCAGGAGTTATACTTCTTTTGATCCCTCATTTTTTGCAAAAAGAAGATAAAACAGAAAATGAGAAAAGCACAAATGTTACATATTATTCCGAGATGCTTGAAAATAAGCTGACAGAGCTGTTGTCCGGAGCAGAAGGGGTAGGTAGTGTTCAGGTTGTTGTGACCCTCGATAAAACGGGGGAGTATGTGTATGCAAAGGATGAATCATCAGGTAACGGACAAAGCTCGGCAGACTATGTAATAATAAATGCCAAAGGCGTAGAGGAGGCGATACTTGTATCGGAGATATATCCCAAGGTGAGGGGTGTTGCTGTGGTTTGTAGTGGAGGAAAAAGCTCTGAGGTCAAAAAAAGAGTAACGGAGCTGATCTCAGCAGCACTTGGTATATCTGCAAATAAAATTGCAGTCAGCGGATAGTCATAGTCGGGACATGGCTTGAATATTATGTAACGTATTGAATGATGAAAGGAAGATCAGTATGAGATTTAAAGAGTTTTTGAAAAAGGCAAAAGAGGTGCTTGTAAAGATCGCAAAAAGGGTAAATAAAAAGGCAGTTGTTGCTGCAGCTGCAGTCCTTGTACTGCTTTCGGCGGTGCTGTTGAATTTCCTTCTTGTTCCCGATAAAGAGGAAAAGAAAAAGGAGGGCATAGATGTGGCGATAGATCTTTCGGATGTTTCTGCGGCTGTTGCAGAAAAGGAGGAGGAAAAGGTAAGCTCTGAGAGCAAGGATAATGCTTTTGCTCAAATGACTCTTTCAAGAAAAAAGGCAAGAGATGAAGCCCTTGAAGTTCTGACGGGGGTAGCCCAGAGCAGCACTGCTATAGATTCTATGAAGCAGGAAGCGCTCGGTGAATTGCAGCAGATAGCGGTAGATATCGAAAATGAAGCAAATATAGAAAGCCTTGTAATGGCAAAGGGCTTTGAGGAATGTGTTGCTGTAGTAAACGGTGATACTGCCAGTGTGATAGTCAAAACTGAAGGGCTCCTTGATACAGAGGTGGCACAGATAAGCGAGATAGTATATGAGCAGGCAGGCATTCATCCCGATAATCTTAATATAATTGAATCAAATTGAAGTAAAAGAAAAATTGTGCTTATAGGGGAGATAATGTAGGGAACTTTTTCAAAGAAAGTAGGTAATCTCACCCCTGATAAGCACGAATTTGAAAAGCAAGAAATGCATATGAAAAAACACAAAAATCACAGCTTGGAATTCTATGCTGTGATTTTTGTGTTTTATATTTATGCTGTTTAGGGGTATTTGAGCTTTTACTAATAATTGTTTTGAACCAGTTCCTCGAGAGAAACGTTGAATACTCTGGCAAATGCAACTATTTCAATATCTGTTGTATTTCTTCTCCCAGCGCTTGTAGAGGATAAATCCGGGAATGGTAAACAGCCTTACGAATGAGGGATAACCGCTGTCACGGCAGATATCCTTTACCTTCATGTTGAGAAGTCTGCCGTAATAATGTAAAAGCAATGCTCGCTTTGCGCGGTAAGTAAATGAACATCGGCGGTTAAGTCCGACTATCTGGCTGTGCATACCGCCGAGAGGGCAGGTGCGCCAGAAGCTGCGTCCGGACTTTGTAAGTCCGCCCTCAAGGTAGGCGCATATATAGATAACCTTTGGGATATATGCGGTCTTATACTTATCTGCACTTCCTATCCAAAGATGGGATTCGTTCATATATTTTTCACCTGTAAATACAGGGAAAGGAAATTCACAAAGCACAGATTTTCTTATTACTTCGCAGCAGTCTCCGGGGCGCTTGCCGTTGATGCGAAACTCAATATAATCGGAGACAGTTTCTTCTTTTCCGAAGTCAACGAAGGGGGATTCAGTGTCAGTGCCGCGTTGAAAGCTGATAACTCCGAGATTGTCGCTTTCTTTATATTTTTCAATATAATTTGCCGCAGTTTCGACAGCATTGCAGGTGAGAATATCATCGCTGTCAAGGATAAGCACCCAATCAGCCTTTATATACGGATGGGAATAATTCAGTGCAGTGTGCTTTCCTCCGTTTTCTTTGTAATGATATTCTATCTGGAAATCGGCATATTTTTTGTATTCATCAAATATATGTTCAGAGCTTTCGGAACTTCCGTCATCGATCACGAGCCACTGGAAATCCTTTCGCGTCTGAGCGCAAAGGGAATAATAGATTCTTTCAATAAACTGTTGTCTGTTATAGAGAGGAGTGAGAATTGTAATACAGGGCGACATTCAGGCAGATCCCTTCCTTTTTTCTTTATTTTATCATATATAACTTTTTATTTCAACAATATAGTAAAGTAAGATAATAAAAAACTGCTGTACTTTTGTACAGCAGTTTAATTTTTGATTTTGTGCTTAGTTAGCGGCAGCCTCAGCAGCCTTCTTAGCATCGTGCTCGCGGAGGAACGCACGCTTAGCAGCCTTATCTGCTGCACGCTCCATAGCGAATACAGTCATCTTTTCGGTAACGTGGTTGATGTCGTCACAAGCCTTGTCAACGTCAGCACCGTAATCAACGGAGATCTTGAGAGCATCCTTGCCGTCCTTAAGCTGGAGAACGAAGTAGAATACCTTAACGTCGCGGCCGTTTACCTTAACAACAGCAGGCTCTACGTAAGCCTTTTCTACGTTCTCGTAAAGAATAGACTCGGAGAACTCGTAGTTCTGAGCTTCAGAATCGTCAATGAGGCAGATGTGCTTACCATAGATGTAGATCTTTTCCTTGGTGAAGTAGAGCTGAGCTGCATTGTAAGCCTGAGTTCTGAACTTGTGGTCGGGACCCTTCTTGCAGAGAAGGTCTTCAGCGGAGTAATCAAATCCTCTGAGGAAAACGGGGGTGATGATCTTGAGGAAGTGGCGCTCGTAAACCTCGTGCTTGATCTGAGCCTGCTCGGGGATATCCTTAACGATACCGTGGATCTGGTTATCGATATCAGCTTCGCCTGACTTTGCACCGGAGCCGAAAACGGCAACAGCACTGCCTACGAGAAGGATAACAAGGCCGAAGGGACGGGTGTTGGTCTCGAAAAGAAGAGCGATGCCGATGAGGCAAACAACAAGACCTACGATGAGAATAACGTTGATTCCCTTAGAAGTGAAGTACTTCTGATTGCGTTTAATTTCCATAATAATCTCCGTTTTATAAATTTTTCAATATTGTTATCAGTTTACGCGAACGGTCCAACCCATGTCATCCTCGCGCTTACCCCACTGAAGTGCGGTAAGGCTGTCATAAAGTTTCTGGGAGATGGGGCCGATTTTGCCGTCATTGATCGTGAGAACATTGCCGTCGTCGTAGTACTCGCCAACGGGGGAGATAACAGCGGCAGTTCCCGTGCCGAAGGATTCCTGAAGTTTTCCTGCGTTGTAAGCGTCGATAACCTCGTCAATAGAGATCTTTCTTTCCTCAACCTCCATGCCCCATTTTTTGAGAAGCTCGATGCAGGAGCGGCGGGTAACGCCAGGGAGGATGTTTCCGTCTTCAAGTGTGGGAGTGATGACCTTGCCGTCGATAACGAAGAAAACGTTCATGGCACCGACTTCGTCGATGTATTTTCTTTCGATACCGTCAAGCCAGAGCACCTGAGCATAGCCCTTTTCCTCTGCCTCTTTCTGGCCGAGGAGGCTTGCGGCGTAGTTTCCGCCGACCTTTGCCTCACCGGTACCACCCTTAACGCAGCGAACGTACTTTCTTTCGATCATGATCTTAACGGGGTTAAGACCGCCTGCGTAGTAGGAGCCAACGGGAGAGAGGACGATGATGAACTTGTAGAACTTAGAGGGGTGAACTCCGAGCTGGGGCTCGGTTGCGATGATGAAGGGACGTATGTAAAGGGAAGTACCCTCGGAGTGAGGAACCCAGTCCTTTTCATAGTCAACAAGTGTTTTGATAGCCTGGAGAGCGTCTTCCATGGGGATCTCGGGAACGCACATTCTGCGGCATGTATTGTTCATACGCTCAATATTCTTGTTGGGGCGGAAAAGCTGGATGTGACCGTCGGCACATCTGTAAGCTTTAAGGCCTTCGAAGAGCTCCTGGGCGTAGTGGAAAACCATTGCTGAGGGGTCGAGTGCGATGGGACCGTAAGGAACGATTCTGGCATCGTGCCAGCCCTTACCGACCTCGTAATCCATAATAAACATGTGGTCGGTGAAGTAGCGGCCGAAGCCAAGAATATTGTCTGCGGGCTTTTCTTTTTTGCTCATTGATGCAGTGATTTTGATATCAAGCATTATAGAACCTCGCTTTGCACAATTATTCTAATAAATTATACACGAGTTTTGATATAAAATCAATATAAATAACACAAATAATGTGAAAAAATAGTTAATAATTTTATAAAAAAGTATATTCGAGTTATATGTTACGGCCTTCGTGACAACAATATAGCCGTAACATAAAGAAAGGAAAAAGAAAAATGAAAAAACTTTTGGTTTCTGTAATTTTAGCAGCGCTTATAGCCTTGACGGCAACTGCAGTGGGTGCTGTGGTTCTCTCCCCGGGAATGGATATCATTGCTGCCGATATTGAGATGAACGTATCTCAGATAAGCGGTGAGGATGTGGTGTTCAGTTCAAAGAACTTTTCCGAAGCTGTAGGCAGAGAGAAGTTTGAAAGCATAACTATCACATCTCTCCCCGATGACAGTACGGGAAAACTGTATTTTGGCGATGTTCCTGCGGTAAAGGGGCAGGTAATAAAAGAAAGCTCGGTTTCAAAGCTTCGCTTTGTTCCTAAGGAAAAAGCAACCGGAACATGCTTTGGATTTATTTTTGATGATGACTATACAATGACTTGTAATGTTATTTTCAGAGATAAGAACAATACCTCTCCCACTGCACTTGAAAACTTACCTCTCACAGTCTTTGTTTCAGGAACTGCGGGAGGTGAAATGAGAGCATACGATCCCGAGAATGATACTCTTCGCTACGAGATAGTTGACTATCCCAAGGGAGGAAACATCAAGTTTGATACAAAAACAGGGGAATTTACCTATACTGCGGGGAGCATGATCATGAGTGATTCATTCACATACAAGGTGAAGGACGGTATGGGAAATGAATCGGAAACTGTCAGCTATACGATAAACATTGTTGAAAACAAAAACGATACCGTTTTTCATGATATGAAGGAAAGCGGATATGCTTGTGCTGCTGCCGCTATGGCCGACAGCGGATATATGACCTGCGTTGAAGATAAGGGTAAGATGTATTTTTCACCTGACAGCGAGGTATCAAGACTTGATTTTCTTGTCACAGCGATGAATGTTTTCGGCGCAGATAAGCTTCCTAAGGTTGAAAACACAGGCTTTAGTGATGACAGTGCCATTCCGGTAAAGTATAAGGCTTATGTATACAGTGCTGCAAAGCTTGGTATAATCAGCGATGTAAAAGCAGATGGCACCTCAAGCTTCCGTCCCAACGACAGTATAACCCGTGCCGAGGCTTCAGTTATCCTTAATAACATTATAGGATATGAAGCAAAGGAAGTAAAGGCACTTGAAGGAGTGCCGAGCTGGGCAAGTGAAGCTGTGAGTGCGATGTATGAGCTTGGAGTATATGATCTCCGAAACGGAAAGGCAGAACCCGCAATGAGTCTTTCAAAGGAAGATTCTGCAGATATGCTTTATAAAGTTGTATATCTGATAGGTGAATAAACTGCTGAAAAAACGGAAACAATAGTAGTGTAAAGGGTGGAATTAAACGCTTATGCGTAAATTCAAATAATTCTGTCCGTGACCATTGGTCAAAAAGATGAGAAAATGAACAATCAGAATCAGAACCAGAACAAGAATCAGAACAAGAACCAGCAGAACCAGAATCAGAACAAGAATCAGAACCAGAATCAGCAGAATCAGAATCAGAACAAGAACAACCAGAATCAGAACCAGAATAACAATCAGGACTGCCCTGAATAAAAGGTACTGCCGAAGAGCCCAAGTGTTCAAAAGAACACTTCGCCTCTTCACTTATTACGAGATGAT
>JAZTXZ010000017.1:0-5556 GCA_045636685.1 Candidatus Avispirillum sp.
ATGACTACGAAGATGGCACAGACGATATCTTTGCTGCTGACGTAGTTACATCTTTCACATCCAAGGCTGCTGAGTACGATCTCGGTATGAAGTACTTCTACTGGGACTATGATACTTATGCATATCATGAGAACCTCAACTATACGGGTATCAAGAACTACTCTTTCGATTACTGCATCGACCAGGCTGACGGCGGTTTCATTAACGCTTTCTTCGGCGGTTCCGTAATCCTTACAGATAAGAAGGTTGAGATCAGCGGTGCATCCGTTGCTCTTGACACAGAGCTCAACACTTGGTACCACATCGAGCTTGTTGATGCTGGTTCCGAGATCGAAGTATACCTTGACGATGCATATGTTGGCTCCATCGCTGCATCTGCAATCGCTCCCGAAGGCATCTGCGGTCATGCTTCTCACATCGCTATCGACAACCTCTGCATCGACGGTAAGGTTGAGGACTTCGAGGACGGTCAGTACAATGCATGGTCCACCGGTACTGCAGGTATCGCTATGGAATATGACTTCGGCGTAGAAGAAGAGAAGACTCTTTACGACTACATCGGCAAGTACGAAGTAGGCGGCGACGCTGTTATGATCGAGGGCGCATGGACAAGCGAGACCAGCGGCTTCACATACTACCACTTCCCTGTAGCTCCTAAGGGCAACAAGACAACTAACTACATCGTAGACTTCGACCTCGCTCTTGTACCCAACGTTAACAGCGCTGACGGTGCTTATGTTGAGCTTTGGTCCGACGTTGCATACAAGAGATGGACACTCGGTACTGAGTATCACGGCCGTACAGACGGTAACGAAGGTAAGGATACCCAGAAGTTCGAGTGGGGCGATGCAACTGTTAATAACTTCCACCACTACACAGTAGTATTCCTCAACGGCAGAGCTTACCTCTACGTTGACTATGAGCTCGTTTACGAGTCTCTCTCTGGTTCCATTTGGTCCAACGATGGTGACAAGTATCAGGAGTGCGTAGGCTCTATCTTCAATGGTACAGCAATCATCGACAACTATAAGACATTCTCTTCCGAGACATACGAGATTCTCGTTGACGGACTTCCCACATCTGGTCCCAGCTACAATTACGGTTCCGTTCACGGTACAGTTAAGGTAGATCTCGATGCAGATAACTGGTGCGCTGAGAACGGCTGCATCAACGGTCTCACAACAATGGATTACGATTCCACATGCTACAGCCTCGGCCAGTACTCCACAGCATGCGCAGTTTGCGGCAATGTTAAGAATACTCACGAGATCGCTCTTAAGGAGCACGCATGGGCAAGCTGGGATAGCAACAGAACAACTGATTCCGGTCTTGTTTACATCTACTGTAAGAACCCTGGTTGCGTAGAGAAGAGATACACAGAGCTTCCTAAGAGCTACGAAGGCAAGCTTTATCAGTTCTACGATATGCAGGATGACTTCATTCTCTGCGTAGACGGCGGTTGGGCAGCACAGCGTGAAGATACAGACGAAAATGGTAACCCCAATGGCGTAATGGTTACAAACTGGGCTATCGAAGACGGTAAGCTCGCATTCCAGTATGACGGTGCTTCCACAAACGAGTTCCACGGCATCAGCCGTTCCAACGTTCCCAATAACGACTGGTCTATCAGCTTTGACCTCGTTGTTAACGGCGGTTGGACAAACACTCAGGGTGGTGTTGACGAAGGCGCTGAGCAGTTCTTCATCCGTTGCTGCGGTAACGGTGGTTATCAGCTCGCAGCTGGTTGGCTCATCAACTCCAACGAGCTCTTCATCAGAAAGTTTGACGGTTCTAAGGTATTTGTAACAACTCCCTTCGAGTTTGTTGAAGGCGAAGAGTACAACTTCATGGTAACTTGCCGCTACGAAGGCTACGGTTACACACATGAGGATCTTGACTATGATGCTCCTTGGTACGCAGAGCTTGCTATTTGGGTAAATGGCGAGAAGGTTCTTGCATACGGTGATACAACCGGCGAAGACCTCGAGTCCATTTACGATATCGCATACGGTGCTGATAAGCCTTACCTCTGCTTCCCCTCTTTCTCTAACTTCGGTGTTTACACAACAATCGATAACCTCGCGTTCGGTTCTGCTGACTTCCGCATCGTTCCCGTTCTCGGTGACGTTAACGGCGACGGCGAGCTCACAGCTGACGACGCTCTCATGATGAGAAAGTACCTTGCAGGCGTTCTTGCTGAAGTTGTTGACGCAGAGCTTGCAGACTACAATGCAGACGGCGCTATCAACGCTAAGGACCAGCTCGCAATCAGAAAGGCTCTCGCAGGCTTCTAATTAAAAGCTAAACTTAGTGGCGATGTGTATAATTTGATTACTAAGTAACTGAATTATATAAATGCTTAAATAACGCCCCCGCGGTAGCGGGGGCGTTCATTTATTATCAGCCATGAAAATAGGGCGGACAATATTTGTCCGCCCTATTTTATATTAATTTCTGAATATTGGGGAAGGGAGATAAGCTTCTCTTTAAAATACCGTGCAGTGCAGCAATGGTAATGCCGTAATTTGCAAGAGGAACTCCTGCATCGCGGCAAACTCTGGCGCGGTATCGCATCTCCTTTTCCGTCAGCATACATCCGCCGCAATGGATAACAAGACTGTAATTTGAAACATCCTCGGGAAATGTTGTTCCTGATGTAAATTCAAGGATAGGGGACGCTCCGGCCTTTTCCTTAATCCAGTTGGGGATCTTCTGGCTTCCTATATCGCCGCATTGACGGTGATGGGAGCATCCTTCGGAAATAAGAACCTTGTCTTCGTCAGTTAATGAGAAAAGCTTTGCCGCTCCCAAAACAGCTCCCTCAAGATCTCCCTTGTATCTTGCAAACAGAATGGAGAAGGATGTGAGGAGTATATCCTCTGGTACTGTATCTGCAACCTTTTTGAAAACCTGTGAATCGCAAATAACCATTTTGGGTTTCTTTGCCATGAGCTCCAGTGTCTGGGAAAGCTCTGTATCGCGGCAAACTGAGCAGGTACACCCGCAGTCAAGAATATCGCGTATAGTCTGCTGCTGGGGAAGAATAAGTCTTCCCTTGGGCGCCGCCTTGTCAATAGGAACAACGAGAATAACGTGATCGCCTTCTTCGAGAAGATCTGCAACGATGCGTTTTCTGCTTTCCTCAGTTTTCAGTAGCTCTCCGATCTTTTCCTTGAGGCGGTCGATGTTTGCGCCGTTCTGAGCGCTGACATAGATTGTGTTTTTCGTTTCGCAGGGTATGTCGGAAAGAAGATCGCTTTTGTTGAAAACTGTCAGGCTGGGAATATCTCTCTTCTTCATATGTTCAAGAAGATCGCAGTCAAGCTGAGAAAGTCCCTTCGTAGCATCAACAACGAGAACTCCTATATCGCATGATGCAAGAACGCGCTTTGCCTTGGCAACTCGCATTTCTCCGAGGGCGCCGCTATCGTCCATGCCGGGTGTATCTATTATCATAACAGGGCCAAGAGGCAAAAGCTCCATGGCTTTTTTAACAGGGTCTGTGGTCGTTCCGAGGACATCGGAAACTACGGAAAGCTCCTGTCCTGTAACGCTGTTGACAACGCTGGATTTTCCCGCATTTCGCAGTCCGAAAAATCCTATATGCAGTCTCTCGCCGCTTGTGGTTTCGTTTAATGACATTGTTTTCTCCTTTTTCTGTACTTTCTTTGAGAAGAAAGTACCAAAGAAACTTTATACTGTTGGTTTGGTGGTATATTATTGTAACCGTATAGCCGTTATATCAAAAGGGGTGCCCGCTTGCGGGCGGGAGGATGGGAAATATGAAAGGATAAACGAGCTTATCCTTTCATATTTCCCATCCTCCACCTCCGTTTGTAAACAAACGGCCCCTTTTGATAAGTTAGATCAATTTTTAAAGTTTTTTGAAGTGCAGAAACTTTTTTTCAAAAAAGTTTTTGCAAAGTATTCTCAGAATCTGAAATCTCTTCTGTTAGAGTTCTTGATATCCTCGATGTTCTGCTTTGCGATTGCCTTGACCTTTTCGCCGGGGATCTTTTCAAGCTCCTTTTCGATAAGCTCAAAGCCAATCTTCTGTGTTTCGGGGGTTGCGTAGTCCACGAGGTACTCTGTGAGTGTCATAAGAGCATTAGGGTGGCAGCAATTGAGGATCTGACCGGACTTGCAAAGGCTCATAAATCTGTCGCCTGTTCTTCCCTCGCGGTAGCATGCAGTGCAGAATGAAGGGATGTGTCCGCATTCCATGAGCCAGCGAACTACTTCGTCAAGAGTTCTCTGGTCAGAAACGTCAAACTGCTCTGAGTCGTGAGGTCTTTCTTCTTCAGTATAACCGCCAACAGAGGTACGGGAAGCGCCGCTGATCTGAGAAATACCCATATTAAGTGCCTCGCCGCGAACCTTTTCGGATTCACGGGTGGAGATTATCATTCCTGTGTAGGGAACAGCAAGACGGATGCAGGCGATGATCTTTTTGAAGGTCTCGTCGTCGATACCGTTGTCGAACTGTGTGGGATCGATATCGTCAGCCTTTTTGAGTCGGGGAACGCTGATGGTGTGAGGTCCAACACCGTGAACTGCTTCAAGATGCTCTGCGTGCATAAGAAGTCCTGCGAACTCGTACTTGTAAAGCTCAAGTCCGAAGAGAACTCCGAGACCAACGTCATCGATTCCGCCCTCCATAGCGCGGTCCATAGCCTCGGTGTGGTAATCGTAGTCGTGCTTGGGGCCTGTGGGATGGAGCTGAAGATAGCTTTCCTTGTGGTATGTCTCCTGGAAGAGGATGTATGTACCGATTCCCGCTTCCTTGAGCTTTCTGTAGTTTTCAACAGTTGTTGCGGCGATGTTTACGTTAACTCTTCTGATGGCGCCGTTCTTGTGCTTGATGGAGTATATAGTCTTGATAGACTCGAGAATATACTCAATAGGATTGTGAACAGGGTCCTCTCCTGCCTCGAGGGCAAGTCGCTTGTGGCCCATGTCCTGAAGGGCAATAACCTCAGCCTTGATCTCCTCCTGAGAGAGCTTTTTGCGGCAGATAGTCTTGTTTTTCAGATGGTAAGGGCAGTAAACGCAGCCGTTAACGCAGTAATTTGAGAGATAAAGGGGGGCAAACATAACGATACGGTTGCCGTAGAACGCAAGCTTGATCTCCTCAGCTATTCTTTTCATTTCCTCAATCTTTTCGGGGATCTCGCAGGCGAGAAGCACGCTTGCCTCTCTGTGGGAAAGGCCCTTGCATTCGAGACCGTTTCCATTCTTCTTGGGGCGAGCCTTTTCGAGGATCGCGTCTATAAGCTCGATGTTGTTCTTATTAGCTTCTGCATATTCAAGAGTTGCGCGGATCTCTCCGTCATTGATAAACTCTTCAGCTTTAAGTGATTTAATATTGTATTCAGCCATGATTTTCTCCTTTTTTTCTGTACTTTCTTTGAAAAGAAAGTACCAAAGAAACTTTATAAAAGAAATATATTATTTTTTAAAGTTTTCGCCCGCCTTTTTCAAAAGGCGGCGCAGTCAAGGGCGCGGCACCGCTCAGCGGAACAGTGGAGCGATCTTTCTACGCTGTGCGTTGTCTTG
>JAZTXZ010000018.1:0-5825 GCA_045636685.1 Candidatus Avispirillum sp.
TGATTTCTTCAGTACTTGATGTTTTCGGAATTATTAGTATATAATGTTATCCCCAATCCGTCGAAAGACAGATTGGGGATAATAAAAAAATAAAGACTACACTTTCGTGTAGTCTTTATGGTGACCCATCGGAGAATCGAACTCCGGACACCATGATTAAAAGTCATGTGCTCTGCCAGCTGAGCTAATGGGTCTCAAACGTGCCTAATTATACTACCATAATAATCCCCGTTTGTCAATATTTTTTTTAATTTATTTGATATTAATTTTTGTATAAATAAAGGAGACTTACTATGATCGACAATTCTGCTATTTTTAAACTTAGCTACGGCCTTTTTGTTCTTTTCGCGAGAAACAATGACAAGGATAATGCTTGTATCATAAATACAGCTCAGCAGGTAACTCAGGAGCCTCTCAGAATAAGCGTTACCGTTAATAAGGATAACCTTACTCATATGCTTATATACAGAACAAGGAAGCTGAATTTGTCTGTGCTTTCTGAGAACGTGACTTTTGATGTAATAAAGAAATTTGGCTTTGTCAGCGGTATGAATGAAGAGAAGATAGCAAAGGGTGAATACAACAGAAGCGAAAACGGTATTTGTTATCTTTCCGAGTATTCTAACGCATATATTTCTGCAGATGTTATCGATACTGTTGATCTTGGTACTCATACTATGTTTATTTGCGATGTGACCGAGTCTAAAAAGCTTTCCGATGATCCCAGTGTCACTTATGACTATTACTTCAAGCATATCAAGCCCAAGCCTGAAACGGCAAAGAAAAAAGGATATGTTTGTAAGATCTGCGGTTATGTATATGAGGGGGATGAGCTTCCCGAGGATTATATTTGTCCTATTTGTAAGCATCCCGCTTCCGATTTTGAATCTCTATAATAACGCTTCGGGGCTGTCGCAATTCAATGCGACAGCCCCTTTTTATAATCTTAAATTGAAGTATCTGTAATAGGAGTAATCACTACCTTGCCTTCTTTGTCAAGCAGGGGAGTAAGGCCTCCGGAATAACCGCTCTGGTGATAAATATAGTTAACGCCGGTGAATCGGTCTACCCATATCTCTGTAATATTCATAGCTCCCTGGGAGTATATTTTTATAAATCTGTCGTTTTTTGCCATATCAGGCTCCTTTTATTATTTTTCAGAATCCTTATTAAAGTGGCAGGGGGAAACGAAGAAGCGGTCAAGATCAACATAGTATTCGCCGTCCTTTTTGGGAAGTCCGCTTCTGGAAAGAACAGAAGCAGGGCCTGCGGACTCATTCATAGTCATTTTCTTTATGCCACTACGGTGCATAAAGCTCATGGCTGCTCTTTCCATGATGATCATAGCTTCGTCATCCTCTTTGCCGGGGGCGGGTACAAGGGTGAGTATTTCGGCCTCTTCTGCAGACATTCTGAACTGAAGAATACCGATGATACCAAGAATGGAGGTTCCGTCTTCATTAAGGTCTGCGGCGAAATAAGCCAGGGAATCAGATATATATTCAGTATTCAGAAGAGTGCAAAGCTCTCTCTGAATATTTTTGTCCTGTAAGGGCTTAACTGCAAACATTTCAGGTGTTTTCCTTTAAGTAGTTGATTTCTTCATCTGTAAGATGGCGCCATTTGCCGAGAGGCAGGTCTCCCAGTTTGATGTTTCCGACGGAAATTCTGCGAAGTCTCATAACGGAAAGGCCGCACTTTTCGCACATACGGCGTATCTGTCTGTTGCGTCCCTCGAAAAGAGTGATGATAAGTGTGGAATAAACATTTCCTTCTCTGTCTGTTTCGCCTGCTTTAAGAAGGCGTGCCTTTATGGGGCGAAGCGTGTATCCGTCAAGCTCCATGGGGGAGAGAAGAGCTTTTATATCAGCCTCTGTGCATGCGCCCTTTACCTTAACCATGTATTTCTTGGAAAAGTCGTGAGAGGGATGGGTTAGACGATTGGCAAGCTCTCCGTCATCTGTGAAGAGAAGAAGCCCCTCGGAATACATATCGAGTCTTCCGACGGGGTAGACTCTCTTTCCGAGATCGCTGACAAGAGAAGCTGCGGTTTTTCGTCCTTTTTCATCGGCCATTGTCGTAACATAGCCGAGCGGCTTATTGAGGGCAATATATGTATGCCCGAGGGAAGCGGGCTTTATTGTTTCTCCGTTCCATTGAACGGTATCAAGGAGAGGATCGATCCTGTCTCCGATAGTAGCAACAGAACCATTAACTGTAACGTTGCCAAGCTCGATCTCATGCTCAGCCGCCCTGCGTGACATTACGCCGCAGTCAGTGAAATATTTTTGAAGTTTAATTTTTTCCATAATTGTAACCATATAAGGGTATTTTTGCAATTATTTTGCTATCGCAGTAAAAAACAGCGTAGGCAAGAGGCTTTTTTCTGTTCTGAGTATCTGAAAGAAAAGGCATTCTTTCAATAACCGTGCTTATTTTAGAATCTCGCTCGAGAGTGATCTTATATGTCTTGTCAGGCGTCAGTAAAACGTTATTTTTTGTCGTTGCAAAGGGGAGGGAGATAATAAACTCATCCTTTTTGCATAGAGTATATGAGCGAAGTCTGGAAAAACCGTAGTCAAACATTGCTCCGTGGTCACTCCAGTCGCTGGAGGCTGACAGTGTGACTGTAACAAGGCGCACTCCGTTCTTTTCTGCAGCGCCGATAAGGCATCTGCCGCTTTCTTTGGTAAATCCTGTTTTTATTCCGATAGCAGAGTCATATTTTGTCAAAAGCTTATTGTGGTTAACGAAGGTACGCTCTTTTTCGCTTATTTCCACAGTCTTGGAAACTGTGGAAACAATCTGTAAAAAGTCTTCGTTTTTAAGACAGTAAGCACCCAGATACGCCAGATCATATGCTGTTGTATAATGGCCCTCGTCAGGAAGTCCGCTTGGATTTTTAAAAGAGGTGTTCTCAAGACCCAACTCTTTTGCTTTTTTGTTCATAAGAGTGCAGAATGCTTCAATGCTTCCCGCAGTTTCAATGGCAAGAGCATTGGCAGCGTCGTTGGCACTTTGTAAAAGCAGAGCATAAAGTGCGCTTTCTATAGTAAGGGTGTCGCCCTTCTGAAGATAAGCACTTGTGCCTTCCGTTCCGACGACAGACGGATCTACGGTGAATTTGTGTGACAGATCTGAGTTTTCGAGAACCACGATTGCTGTCATTATCTTTGTTGTGCTTGCCATAGGTCTTTGTCTGTGTGCATCTTTTTCGAAAATAGCTTTTCGACTGTCAGCTTCCATGATGACTGCGCTTTGGGCACTGAGGGAAAGTGTATCGCCTGCAAACACCTGTGAACATAAGGAATAGATCAGGAATATTAAAAGCAAAAATGCAAAAATACGTTTTTTCATATGCTGTCCTTTTTTTGATATATAACTATATCTTTTCAAAGGGTGAGCATATTATTCAGCTTTTTGATTATTCAGCAGAGGAAGTGTCCTTTTTCTTTGAGAAAACGTCTTTGAGCTTTTCGATAAGTTCGGGAGAGCGCTCGATAGCATAGATGATCTGAGAAACAGTATCCTGAGGCTCGCGCTGAGGGTTTGCTATGCTGAGCATTTCAACGTTTCCGTTGGGAGCAACAACGATGAATGCAACGGGAGTAACAGTAACGCCTGTGCCGCCGCCACCTCCGAAATTGCTCTGTGTAGGCTTGGGATTGTTTTTTCCGAGATAGTCAACGCCGCCTGTAGCAAAACCCACGCTAAGCTTTGAAACGGGGATGATAACTGTTCCGTTTGCAGTGGTGATGGGATCTCCCGTAACGGTGTTTGCGTCAAATGTGGACTTGATGCTGTCAATGGAAGCGCGGATTATTTCCGTCATTTTGTTCTCGCTCATTATTTTGTATCCTTTCGTAATTGAACTTTTACTGTTGTGTTTTCATCTATATCTGCCGTCATACTCTTAAATGCAGAGGTGACAAGCGCTGAGATAACGTTGATTATTCTAATCTTGAAACTGCCCTTTATGTCAAAGGAATATCCGCTGTTGTCAAAGGCAGGGTAAACTACGACTTTTTCGACACGGGGAGGCTCATAAACTGTGAAAACGTTGAGAAATTCAATGATGTAAGCAACAGCTTGAGAGACTATTCCTACCCGAATGCAAGTATTTGCGGCCTCTCCCTCGTCAACCCTGATAAGGACTTTATTAACTGTGGTGTGAAGCTTATGTCTGAACTCAAAAACAACGATTTTTGCGATATGGAGCATCAGTCGTGAGAATTCGGGGTTCTTTGTGGATTTTGCAAGGTCTTGGATAAGCGTATCGATCATATCTGCATATGATTCTTCCTTAAGAGCTTTTTTTGATTTTCGCGGCTTATAGGTGCTTATCTTTTTGTCTCTAAGCCATCTGGCAAGTTTTCGGAAACGAAGCTTTTCTTCGGCCTCGGGAATTATAGCAAATCTTAGTGGGCCGATTCTTGCGTATAGCAGGAAACTGTCTCCGTCATACTCATAAATAACGTGAACGTAAAGACTGAGGATAAGAGCTATTATGAGTATAAGCGCTATAAGGATATACAGAAATATCAAATCCTCACATCCTTTCGTTTAAATGTGTAATTTATTCAACGTCTATGGTAAGTTGCTGAGCGTCCGAAGTAGGAACGGGAACCTCGGGAAGGTCTTCAAGAGAAGTGAGACCGAATACCCTGAGGAAGTTATCCGTCGTTCTGTAGAGTCGGGGGCGTCCGGGGACGTCAAGTCGTCCGCAAGGCTCGATAAGCTCCTTTTCTCTGAGATTTGCAACTGCGTAGCTTGAATCAACTCCGCGAACGGTGTCGACAAATGCACGGGTAACAGGCTCATTGTAAGCAATAACCGCAAGAGTCTCGATGGAAGACTGAGAAAGGTTTCCTCCGCGCTTGATGCCAAGGGCAGTTCTTACGTACTGGCCGTACTGTTCTTTTGTGCAGAGCTGGCAGGTGGACTCAAAGGGAATGAGGATTATTCCGCGTGGGAGATAGCCGTCAAGTCTGTTATATTCTGCGCTGTAGTCCCGAACTATCTTTTTGGCTGCGCCCGCAGATATTTCAAGAACCTTGCCGATGGTTGCATATGTAACGGGGTATCCTGCAGCAAAGAGGACAGCTTCGATAACCTTCTGAGCGTGGGAAATATCAAGATCCTCGGGAGGCTCTTCCTCCTCTATGCAAAGGGTTATAGTTTCCTCGGCGCTTTCAGGATTATTTTCTTCCTCTTCTTCGATGGGGGCATTTTCTATGATTTCATTTTCCATTGGTAAGATATCCTTTATTCGTCTTTGATTATTTCCGTAAGGCTTGAAATATCTGCGCCTTCCTTAAGTGAAACGGAAACTCCGCTCACTGCGTCGATAACGCCGTCGACGGTGCTTTCCTCGTCGTCCTCGTGAAGAACGAGAACTCCCGATTTCAGAAGCTCAAGCATTGCGAGAAACATTGAAACAATCTCGCTTTTTGATTCTGCGCTTCTGAAAAAGCCCTCAAGATTAACCTTTTTTCCGCCCTTGAGACGGCGTGCCAGGTTTTCAACGATGGATGCAACAGATACCTGCTTTTTGGAAATAAGGGGCTTAAAGCGCTCTCTGGCCTCAGTATCAGTTACTCGAACCTGAGTCATAACTCTTATGAGCGCTGTTGATAATAGCTCAACCTTATGGTCGGCAACGTAGGTTTTATCGGGGGTGATTTCATCAGTATCCTTGACCATACGAAGGCCGTATTCCTCAAACATGTCTTTAAGGTAAGCCGATGCTTCTTTTGCACGCTGATGCTCAAGCATGGCAGCAGCAAGGGCTGCTCTGGGGTCTTCCTCTTCTTCCTCGTTTCGGG
>JAZTXZ010000019.1:0-9716 GCA_045636685.1 Candidatus Avispirillum sp.
TGCATCTGTTGGTGCAAATGCAAACTCCAAGAGAGTTGCCCTCATTCACTTCACCTTCAACTGTATCGGCACTGCATTCTTTACAGCTCTTATCTGGATCTTCAAGGAGCCTTGTGTTAACCTTCTCGTTTCCGTATTCCCCGGAGATGATCCCATGTCTCTCCAGATGAGAGTATCCCTCTTCCATGTAATATTTAACGTAACCACAACTCTCCTCCTTCTTCCCTTCGTTAAGCAGCTTGTTCAGTACTCCTGCGCAGTTATCAAGGAAAAGAAGGAAGACGACGAGGCTCTTACTCTCAAGTATGTTGACGAAAGACTTCTCTCCGTTCCCTCCGTTGCTCTTGTTCAGGTCAAGAAAGAGATCGAGTACATGCTCAGCATTTCAGAGGAAAACACTCGCCTTTCATTCATTGCAATGAATGAAGGCAAGGCAGAGCACGGCGAAAAGATCAGAAATAACGAAAAGATCATCGACTTTACAAACAAAGCTCTTACCCAGTTCCTTATCAAGCTTTCTGTAGATGTTGAGGAAAGCGATGAGGCTATTATCGGTTCTTACTTCCACGTTCTTAACGACATTGAGCGTATCGGCGACCACGCAGAGAACTTCCACGAGATCGGCGTTGAAATGCTTGCAAAGAAGATCACATTCTCTGATACAGCACGCAAGGGCATCGAGGAAATGCTTGATAACGTTATGAAGATGTTTACCCTTTCCGCAGATGCGTTTGACCGTCTTGACAAGGACGAGCTTTCCGACCTCACTACCCTTGAGGAAAGCGCTGACGCAATGAAAAAATCTCTTATGTCAAGCCATTACGCAAGACTTGCAGAAGGCACATGCAAGGCAGATGTGAGCCCCTATTACTCCTCTGTTGTAGCAGGTCTTGAGCGAGTTGCAGACCATCTTGTAAACGTAGGATATAGTATCGTAAGCCCCACAGGTTCACAGAAAAAGTAATCTTTAAATAAAAATGAAAGCCACCGACTAACGTCGGTGGCTTTTACTTTTTATCTGATAAATCAAACGCAGTGGTTTTTTCCTTTTTTATACATCAAGAGAGTTGATAACTTCTTCTATCTCTTCAATTGTATGCTCTTTTGCGATGCCTTCCTGATGCTCAAGATACTTTTCGTTTGTAATACCTGCTTTTGCATCAAGCTTCCACTTAAGTTCGCCCTCACCTACATAATAAACTGCGTAATAATAACCCGGCTCCTTGATAACAGTTGTGCTACCAACCGCGGTCTCGCTGTCATAAAGCCATTCTTCGAATCCCTCGGGAAGAGACTCGCCTCTTGCAATACCTCTTTCATAACCGCCGTCGGTCTTTGCAGCAGTGTCATCACTGTGCTTTTTAGCAAGTTCGGAGAAGGATTCTTCTGTCGCTTCGCCCTTCTTCCACTCTTCAATAAGCTCCTCAGCATATGACATTGCCTTTGCGGTTGAATCATGAGAATCGATATCTACAGTTATCATGCAGATATCCTTTGTAATATCATCGCGAATATCAGGTGCCTTTGTGAGAAGATATACAGTATACTGACCGTCTACCTCATTGGACTTTATGTAGGTTTCTCCTGCCTTTTTGCCATCAAATGCCCACTTGGAAAACTCACTGTACTCATCATAATATTTGTAGCTGTAGTAACAGTCCTTTGTTGTTCTTCTTTCAACTTCGAGTGCAAGAGTATCAGTCATATAGGACAGGATATATGCATCAAATGCCGCAGCATCGGTGATCTTTGCAAGTGCCTCTGCCGCCGCCTTTGCATCCTTATCATTGTCCTCATCAAAGGTATATGAAATATAGTCTATAGTATAATACTGTTTTTCATTTTTCTTTGCAAAGCTCAGAAGCTCATCATCTGTAAATGAATACCCGCCGATGACAGATTCCTCATATTTGATTGCAAGCGCTTCCTTTTTGTAATATTCGCGCAAAGCATCCTGATCTGCATCGGAGCCGAAAGCGAGAGTGAAATACTCCTCCTCGGAATATCCGTAATCATTTGCATATCTGACAAAGGAATCTAACGCATCCTCTATAGACTCAAGGTCTTCCTCTGTCAGCTCAATGCCATTCGCCTTTGCTGCCTCGCAAAGAAGAAGAACATCCTTCATATACGCAACAGACATATCCGCAAAATAATCAAACCATGTAACATCGTCATAGTATATCTGATCCTTGAGAGAAGCCTCAGTATCTATATTATAAAAATCAATATTTTCATTATCATAGGAAAAATCCATATAATACTGATGAAAAGCGATAGAAAGCTCTGCTCTTGTGTAGCTGAAGTTTTCGCTTTTCAGAACGATATCGGAAGCCTTGTAAGGATTATCATCTCCCATTATCTCTCCTTCATCGTTGTTATTACAAGCCATCAACGGCACTGCCGCCATTACAATTACTAAAATAAGGGCAATTATTTTTTTCATAACCGTAACCTTTCAAATAAGATGCTCACATTATACTATATAAATATATTTTTTTCAACAGTAATATCCGATTGTTTACAAAAATAAAGAGCTGCAGCTTATGAAAAGCTTCAGCTCTTTATAGCCGATCAATCAAGATATGTTCTGAATCCCGCCTTAGACATTCCTCTCATAATAAAGTATCTCGGGATCATCATTTCATACTGACCGCTGTAAAGCCCGCGGTCTGTAGTAAATGCAAACTCATAATACTCCGAAGCAATATCCATAACCGTATCGTTATATCTTCCCGAAGGATAAGCAATTGTAGTTACAGGCTTTCCCGTTATTTTCGAGATCAACCAATTTGATCCTGCAAACTGCTCTCTCATGGCATCCTCGGAAACAGATGTCAGAGAAGGATGATCAAGGGTATGAGAGCCAAACTGAACAAGTCCGCTGTCGGACATTTCCTTTATCTGCTCCGATGTAAGATAGCCGGGCTTATCGATCTTATATGCTATCATATACACCGTAACCTTAACATTATACTTTTTAATTAATGGAAACATATAAGTATAATTATCTTCATATCCGTCATCAAACGTGAGGATAACGCTCTTTTTATCTGTAAGTCCAAATTCATCTGCAAAAAGAGTTTCAATACCAAGTTCCTTGATTACCTGCAAATGGCCTTCTAGCTCTGAGGGACGTACAAAAAGAGATGTGTTTTCCGTGTAAGGCTCGTCATGTACGCAGTGATACATGAAAACAGGAGGATAAGACTCTCCGTCCTCCATATCGCCGATTACGGAAGTATCATATGAAATGTCAGTATCTTCCGTCTGAAAGCCGTCATATATTCCGCTTTCGATATCGCTGATTATTTCATCAGTATTTGCATCAAAGGAGCTGAATGTAGTATCCGAAGGATCTCCGTAAAGAGTGGAAGAACCGACGATTATCTCATATCCGTCCTCCTCATATACTACGCTTTCCCAGCCGTTTTCCACAGCCGTTGTATCAACAGATACTTGCGTTGTGTCCTCTGCGGTGGTATCATCAACAAAGGTTGTTATCTCTTCCGATAATAGATCATTTGTTGTATCGACAGCAGTTGTGCCTTCTGTTTCTTTTTGTGCCGAAGTATCCCGATCTTCCGGAGCCGTAGTGCTGACACAGGAGAGAAGCAATACCAGTGCAAGAGTCATCGATATAATTAGTAATATTTTTTTCATATTTAACATAATCCCCAAAACCACTACAACATTTATCACATTCTACAATACGAAAATATGATTGTCAATGCATTTTGGCATTTTCAACAAAAGAATAAATTGATAAATTATTGACTTAAAAAAAATGATTTAGTATAATTAGGGTGTGTACTGTTGAAAATGTACAAACAATCGCCTGAAAAAACGAAAAAAACATAATATTTACGTTTTATGGCAGTCCGAACGGAAAATTCAATAAAACAATCATAAACTGTTCGGATAAAAAGATTTGGTATTGCGCGAATTGCCGGAACAAAGCACACCGAGCGCAACCCTGAATGGAGGAATATAATCATGACAGTTCGTGAAATCCTTGCGGATATTAAGAGCAGCAGAAAGAAAAAGGTGGTTCTTGATACAGACACCTTCAACGAGATCGACGACCAGTATGCTCTTGCATACTGCTATCTCAGCAGCTGTATGGACCTTGTTGCAGTCCATGCTGCTCCCTATTTTAACGACAAAAGCATAAGCTTTGAGGACGGAATGGTCAAAAGCTACAACGAGATAAAAAAGGTCCTCAGCATTATCAACCCCAACTATACCACTCCCGTATTCGAGGGAAGCCGCTCCACCATCGAGCTTGAGGGTAAGATAATCGATAGCCCTGCTGCACGTAACCTTGTCGAGGTTGTTAAAAATTCTGATGAAATAGTATACGTTCTTGCCATCGGAGCCATCACAAACGTAGTATCCGCGCTCGGCATGGATCCTTCCATCAAGGACAACATGTGCGTTATCTGGCTTGGCGGAAATCAGCTCGATTCCAATAACCTCGGTGAGTTCAATCTCGTTCAGGACTTCACAGCAGGCCAGATGCTTCTCAACAGCGGAGTTCCTGTTCTTCTTTGCCCCGCTTGGTTTGTCACTAGTGCGCTTACCACAAACTATGAAGAAGTATGCACCTTGAAGAACCACAACAAACTCTGCGATTATCTCTTTGAAATAACAGATGAAGTATATCACCAAGCAGGCTGCCCCTCCGGCTGGATACGCACCATCTGGGACATCGGAGCTCCTGCCATCATCGATCATCCCGAATGCGCAGAGATCGAAATCGTTCCCACACCCGTATTTACAGATCAGAGAATATACGCCTTTGACTCCACCCGTCATGAGATGCTCTATCTTAAATCCATCAACCGCGATCTTGTATACAAAGCTACATTTGAAACACTTTTCTCGATTGATGAATAAGTAAGCAAATGACTTTAAGCTTTTCAGATTCATATTATGCCCATGCCGTTATCGATCTGGCTGAAAAGCTTGAATTCAAGATAGTAAAGGCTCTATTCTTACCAATGGGAGAAAAGTTGTATTTGACGATATCGGCCATGACGCCGTATTGGCAAAAACATTGGATCTTCTCAAAAACAATAAATAAAACCATAAAAACCATTGCAAAGACAGCTTTGATCTTCGCAATGGTTTTTCTTTTGTATGATGCAAATCGGGTTTATCGGGGGAATCGGAAAGGGTTTCGCAGAAACTTTTTTGTAAAAAAGTTTCCGCACCTTCAAAAAACTTCAAAAAAGGATCAATATAAGTTAGGGTTTATCGGTGTGTTGCCTTCCCCTTGAGGAGAAGCCTTGTAAAGAGACACCCTCAACAGTTCGATAAACCCGAATTTGTAAAAATAATATTACGTAGCAGAAGGTCTCCCCTTTTCGGACAGATCAAGAAAAAGACATATCCTTTTCCTTTACATATTCCCCATCAAAGACAGTTTCTATTATTTTTTTACAGCCATCCGGAGAATAACGCCAGTGGGACAGATGATGTACTCTATGCGTATCCACGTAATACCTTATGGCTCCTGCTGCAAAGGATTTCACATTATCTACTATAACAAGCTTTATTTTCATTCTCTCCGGAATTATACTTTTTATGTATACAGAACAGCTATCCCCGGGAGAAATTCCCTCCTTAAGCTCTGCCAGACCCGCAAGATTAGGCGAAAGCTCAACAAATATACCGTAATCCTCCACGCTTCGCACAATTCCGAAAACACATGATCCCGGCGCAAACTCCCTCGCATTTTCCTCCCATGTTCCGAGAAGCTCTCTCAGACTCATGTACATCCGTCCACGTTCTCTGTCGCAGGACTTTACCACAGCATATATCTTTTGCCCGGCATAGAGTCTGTCCCTCGGATGAAAAATACGTGAAACCGATATTGAATCAACGCAAATGAGAGATATTATTCCGCACCCCACATCAACAAATGCGCCAAAGGAATCAAGATGCGTCACTGTAGCAGGAATAATATCTCCGCAAGAAAGCTTTGATACAAACTCCCTCAGGCACTCCTCCTGCGCATCCTTTCTCGAAAGAATGACTCGGGGGCGTTCTCCGCCGATTATCTTTTTCACTTTAAAGGCAACAGGCTTACCCACCCTCGTTATAACAGCAATATCCTTGCCGCCTTCGGGGCAGTATTGTGCCTCCTCCTTTGGAATAACGGCCTCGCAAAAATCCAGATCTACCCGAAGGCTCATATCACGGCAATCACAAAGAGTGCATATACCTTCAAGTATCTTTCCCTTGTACATTGCCTTCTCCAGCATTTTCAGTGAGGAAGTATACATTATATTTGTGTCAGTGTCGTAAAGACTGCCCTCCGGCAGATAAATATTGTCCCTTGCTTTTTGCTCCATAGGTTTTCCTTTCCCTTTCATATCAATACGGTACATTTTATGTGACGATTTTGGGGAATATAACTTAAAATCCACAAAACAGGTATAACTATGAAAAGCAAAAAAGAAGCACTGAGATATCTTATAACAAAAGCGGGAATATGGCTGGCAGGATCATTGCTTTATGGACTTGCCATCAATATGTTTATTTCGCCGGGGGAGATAACAATGGGAGGCTTTACCGGTATCGCCACTACCCTGAACCACCTTTTCGGTATCCCTGTGGGAATCATGATAATACTTCTGAATATCCCTCTTCTTGTAGCAGACGTAAAAACAGGCGGCGGAAAGCTGAGTCTTATTAATACCCTTCTCGGTATTCTCGGCACATCAATTGCAACAGATGCCCTCTCTGCATTTCCCTATACTCATTCGGACACATTTCTTTCTGCGGTTTTCGGAGGACTGCTTCTCGGCGCAGGTACGGGAATACTGTTATCCAAGGGATATACAACGGGAGGAAGCGACCTTGTTGCCCATATTCTGCACCGCCGTTTCCCCTTTCTCTCAACGGGAAAGCTGATCCTTGTAATAGACGCAGCCATTGTTATTCTATGCTCGGGATATCTGGGGACAGGCTGGAATATTCTTTTCTCCTTTGCGGCGCTCTGGTGCTTCTCTACAGCGCTGGACTCTGTTCTGGACGGATTTGGAGGATCAAAGCTTGTTATGATAATATCCGACAAGCACACTGAGATCGCCGACCGCATAACATCACGCCTTCATCGCGGAGTTACTGTCATAAACGGCACGGGATGGTACACGGGAAAAGAAAAAAAGCTCCTGTTCTGCGCAGTAAAGCGAAGTGAGCTTTTCGCGCTGACGGAGCTGGTTCGCCGTACAGATATCAGTGCCTTTGTAACTGTCAGCGATGCTCGGGATGTTCTCGGCGAAGGGTTTAAAAACATGTGAAAGCTGTATATCCGTGTTTCTCACAACACTGCTGCGATTTTCCCATATCTGCCCGCAAACCGTAACGAAACCTGATACCATAGCAAGTGATAACACCATATGTCACTGTAGAGGTAACCCTTGTGTAGATGTGAAATATAACACAAAAAAGAACCCGACAATTGCAGAGTTCTGCATTGTCGGGTTCTTTTTTGTTTCACTTATTATCTTTATCAGCTTTCACAGTATTCTTTATATGCAGTTATTGCATCAAACACGGGAGTATACTCGCCGCCTCCGGCAAAGGCTGTAACAAGGATATACTGAGGAGCGGTATAGGACGATTCATCCTCGCGGCAATTTGCGGCGAAGGTGCAAAGACAGTTTTTGGCTTCGATAGTATATCCTGTCTTTCCGCCCTGAACATAGAAGTTATCCCCAACCTCAGTTCCGGCCATTCTGGAGAAAAGTGTGCTTGTGAGCTTGATTCCCTCAGGATGCTGCTCTGTGGGAGCAGTTGTATACTGATATGTGGAAAGTATCTTTCTCATTTCAGGCTTTGAAATAGCATACTCCAGTATCTTTGCCATATCATGGCAGGTGGAATAATGGTCATCATCATGAAGGCCGCTGGCTGTAACAAAATGGGTGTTTTTCAATCCCAGATCCTTGACCTTCTCGTTCATCAGCACTGCAAAATCCTCTTCGCTGCCTGCAACAAGTTCCGCAAGAGCGTTTGTTGCGTCTCCTCCGGAGGGGAGAATGGCGCCATAAAGAAGATCTCTCGCGCTGACCTTTTCATTTGCAAGGAAACCCGCAACGGAAGCATTGGCAATATACAGCTCATTGAGCATCTCCGCCCCGAAGGTATATGTAGTACTATCAAGATCCCGAATGTTTTCATAAGCAACTATAAGGGTCATTACCTTGGTCATAGATGCGGGATATATTTTCTCGTCTCCGCCTTTGGATGCGATTACGGTATTTGTATCAAGATCGATAAGTATGCCGTACCCGCTGTCAATGCTGAGTGTTGCAGACTTATCGGTATACTCGGCATATACGGGAACTTTGCTTGAAGGATTCTTTTCAGGCTCTGTTGTATTAAGGATAACGTTATCTTTATCGTTATGATATTCATCATCTTTTTCCCTTGCACAGGACTGGACACCGATAACAACCATCGTGAGTATAACAAGGCCAAGAAGAACCGCGGCAAGAATGATATTACGGTTAGTTTTCTTATCTGTCGCCAAAGGAGATTTCTGCGGCGCTTTTGCAGGACCCGTTCCGGGCGCCCTGCCCGCAGCAGGCCTTTGTGGAACGCCTCTTCTCTGCTGGGGACGAAGGGGAGGAGGCGTCTGCCCTGCAGGTCTTTGACCGGCAGGCCTTTTTACCTGGGGACGCTGACCTTGAGGCACGGATTGAGTGCCGAGGCGACGGCCGTTATTCATCTTATTATGATCGAAATTGCCGTTCATGCTTCGGCCTCACTTTCAAAAAAACTGCATATATTTTACACTATTTTACCCCGTATGTCAACAAGGCAAAAAGGAAGTTTACAATTAACGTATATCGGTTGAAAAATTCAAAGTTCTGTGATAAAATATAAGTTAATGTTAAAAAGAAAGAAGGATCAATAATGATCAAAATAGATATTTTTTCAGGCTTTCTCGGCGCAGGCAAGACCACGCTTATAAAAAAGCTTATCAGCGAGGCTTTTGCAGGCGAAAAGCTTGTTGTTATTGAAAACGAGTTCGGCGATATCGGTATCGACGGCGGATTTTTAGAGGAGGCGGGCATCCAGATCACAGAGATGAACTCCGGTTGCATCTGCTGCTCTCTTGTAGGCGATTTCGGCAAGGCTCTCAAGGAGGTTATAGACACATATTCTCCTGAAAGAATCATCATTGAGCCCTCCGGAGTCGGCAAGCTTTCCGACGTTATCAAGGCCGTTGAGGATCTCGGACTTTCAAATATCGTTCTCAACTCCGCAACTGCTGTTGTGGATGCGAAGAAGTGCAAGATGTATATGAAGAACTTCGGCGAGTTCTTCAACAATCAGATCGAGAGCGCAGGTACTATCGTTCTCAGCCACACAAAGGGACTTGCAGAGGAAAAGATTCTCAAGACTGTTGAGCTTATCCGCGCTCACAACGAGAGTGCCGAAATAGTTACAACAGATTGGGATGAGATCTCAGGCAAGCAGATCCTTTCCGCTATGGAAAAGGAAATGACCCTTGAGGCAGAGCTTCAGGCAATGGTTGATGCTGAGTGCACCTGCGGCTGTCATGGCCACCATGAGCATCATCACCATCATCACCATCACCACGATGAGGAGTGCGACTGCGGTTGCCACGATCATCATGAGCACCATCACCATCATCATGATGAGGAGTGCGACTGCGGTTGCCACGATCATCATGA
>JAZTXZ010000020.1:0-4936 GCA_045636685.1 Candidatus Avispirillum sp.
CAGCCATCCTTGAGGATAGCCTGTTCCATATCGGCTACTGCCTTGCGGATCTTCTCTGCTTCGTCTGCAAGTCCGATTCTGTCCAGGAGGACAGCATATTCGGAGCCGTACTTCACGAACATTCCGCCGATAAATACGGACTCTGCAACAGGACCTTCAGAGGGACCGAATGTCTGGAAGGACTCGCCGGGCTCCTCAGAGAAGCAGTTGAGGTTGAGACAGTCGTTCCAGTCCGCACGACCGATAAGAGGAAGTCCGTGAGGTCCGAGATTGTTTGTAACGTGGTCGAATGAGCGCTTGAGGTGCTCCATCATGGGTGCAGCCTTTGACTCATCGTTATCAAAGGGTACCATATCGTCAAGGATTGAGTAGTCACCTGTTTCCTTGATGTATGCGGCAACACCGAAGATGAGCCAGAGGGGGTCATCGTTAAAGCCTGAACCGATGTCGGAGTTACCCTTCTTTGTGAGAGGCTGGTACTGATGGTATGCACTACCGTCCTCCATCTGAGTTGCAGCGATATCGTAGATTCTCTCTCTTGCACGCTCGGGGATAAGGTGAACGAATCCGAGAAGGTCCTGAGTGGAGTCACGGAAGCCCATGCCGCGGCCGATACCGGACTCAAAGTAAGAAGCGGAACGGGACATATTGAATGTTACCATACACTGGTACTGGTTCCATGTGTTAACCATTCTGTTCATCTTCTCATCGTCAGACTCAACGGAATATACAGAGAGAAGCTTTTCCCAGTAAGCCTTGAGAGTTGCGAGTGCAGCATCAACCTGCTCGTCTGTCTGGAAAGCAGCAAGAAGCTTGTTGGCGGGAGCCTTATTGATAACGTCCTGAGCTTCCCACTTGTCATCCTTGGGATTCTCGCAGTAGCCGAGAACGAATACGAAGCTCTTCTCTTCTCCAGCCTCAAGCTCAACATTGATCATATGAGAGCCGATAGGAGCCCAACCGCTTGCTACGGAGTTCTTAGCCTCGCCTGCAAAAGGAACGTTAGGACGGTCAAAGCCGTTATAAAGACCGATAAATGTCTCGCGGTCTGTATCAAAGCCGTCGATAGGAGCGTTTACGGAGAACACAGCGTAGTGGTTACGGCGCTCACGGTACTCTGTCTTATGATAGATAGTGCTGCCGATGATCTCAACCTCACCAATGGAGAAGTTACGCTGAAAGTTTGTCTGGTCATCCCATGCATTCCAGAGACAGAACTCAACGAAGGAGAAGAGCTTTACAGACTTCTTCTCTGCTGTCTCGTTCTTAAGACGGATTCTGTGAACTTCACAGGTGTGTCCGAGAGGAACGAATGCTGTCTGCTCTGCTGTAAGTCCGCCAACTGTGGACTTGATCTTTGTATAACCCATACCGTGACGGCACTCGTATGTCTCGTAGTCAGCCTTTACGGGCATCCAGCCGGGAGTCCAAACCTTGCCGCCGTCGTTGATATAGAAATATCTTCCGCCCGCATCTGTGGGAACATTATTGTAGCGGTAACGTGTAAGTCTGAGCATTCTCGCATCACGGTAGAAGCAGTATCCGCCGGATGTATTGGAAATAAGACCGAAGAAATCCTCGCTTCCCAGATAGTTGATCCAAGGATAAGGTGTGTCAGGTCTCGTGATCACATATTCGCGATCGATGTCATTAAAGTAACCGAATTTCATATGTATATTTCCTTTCAATAATTTATACAAAATCAGCAATTGTAAGCTCTTTAAAGCTCTTTGTGTATATATCGCAAAGCTCTCGCATCAATGACTCATTGGAGCTTTCCGTTTCGTCGTAAACGGCACAGACCTTAAATCCTGCCGCTTTGGCTGTCTTCATAGCATGAAGCGCATCTTCAAATACCCATGCATCTGAAAGTTCACCGCCCATAGCATTCAGTGCGGCAAAAAATACATCCGGCTTGTCCTTGCCGCAACCAACCTCGGGACAAGTAACTATACCCTCAATAAACTCCAGAATATGCGTTCTTTCAAGAGCAGGACGTATGAGATGAGAATAAGTTGCAGTTGCAACGTACATTCTTACGCCGTTGTCTTTAAGCACTTGAAGAAACTCCAGAACTCCGTCCTTTGGCAAAACCTTTCTGAAATAGAAATCAGTTGTCATTTGTTGAATATCTTTTTCTATCTCATCAGCAGTTCCGATATCGTAATTCTCGCTGAAATATTCCGCAGTTTCCCTGAGGCTGAAATACTGAATTATAATATCGATATCATCGGGGGGATCAATGCCTTTGGCAGAGAGAAAATCGTGGCCGAAATTGATCCACATCTGCATGGAATCAAGCAGCGTTCCGTCTACATCAAATATAGCTGTTCTTATCATCTTATCCTCTCGACAAAGGTACGCGCTTCTTCATTCCACATAACGATGAGTACACCGTCTGCGGCTGATATATATGCAGTCTGTCCGATAAACTCATTACTTACTCCGAGGGGAACTGAGCTCGTAAGACAAGCATCTTTTAATGTGTATTTCAATCCACTGAGGCAGACACCTGTTGTTCTGTCGGGAGAGAAAACTGAAACAAGTCCAGTTTTTTCCTTTTCAAAGGAAAGGGACTCTTCATCTCCGAAAACACAAACGGCGTTTCCCTCACCCCAAAGCCAACAAATAGCGCCATGATCTGCGGCGCCTGCACAGTTTTGAAGATTTGCCATAGTATGGTCAAGTCTACCGCCAAGTCCACCGTATATTACAAATGTACGATACCCTCTTTTCATTCCCTCACAAAGGGCGAGAGCAGTATCCGTATCATCCTTTTCTACAGGGTGGCAGACTGTATTATCAAAATCGGGAATACAGCCAAGGGAATCAAAATCACCGACAGCAAGGTCAGCATTGACACCCATCTTTTCAAGAGAAGAAAGCCCTCCGTCAGCCGCGATAATAAAATCGCCTTCTCTTTTATCTATGTACATTCCTTCGGTAACGGATGCACCGATTATATAACAAATATTTTTCATGATCATCAATTATTCAGCACCGAAAATAAGGAGTTTTCCGTACGACATATATTCACGTACAAGAACAGAAAACATAGAGTAAGGATTTGGATCAGGAGCAAGAACGAAATCGCTTTCGATTCCAAGTCTTGAGAATATAAGCTTAATACGAGGGATGTGGAATGCATTCGATACTGATACTATTCCCTCTTTGTTCAGTCCCTTATCTTCGATTATAGCATATGAATTCTTTATATTTTCAATAGTATTGGATGCTTTATCTTCAAGGAAGATACGATCCTCATCAATTCCGTTACGCACCATATAATTACGCATAACATCAGCTTCCGGCATAGGCTCGTCCGCTCCCTGTCCTCCGGAAACTATGCAGACAGACATAGGAAGCTCGTTCATATATTCAATAGTTTTATCGAGTCGTTTTTTGAGAGTAACTCCGGGTTCCTCACCCTTAAGACCTGCGCCGTAAACTATAAAAACACAGTCATCGGAAAGGTCATCAGCATCTGACTGAAGAGCTCCCGCTCCAAGTATAAAAGAGCTTAGCATTAAAAATGTAACAAAATAAAAGAGCATTCCGTAGGCAAATATATTCTCGAGTACTTTAAAAAGCTTAAAAGGAAGCCTTTTTTCAAAGAACTTTCTAAAGAAGACAGGAATGCCTGCTACAGCAATTCCAAGGAATGCAGCAATTAGCTCGATTTTATTGGAAGGCCAAAATATTAGCTTTAAAAGATACGAAAAATATGCGATAAAGCCAAAGCCTCCGCAAAAGATATATATAAACTTGATTATACGATTGTATATCTCTTTTATTTTTTCTTTTCTCATTTTATTCTAAATTCTTGGCAGAAGCCGCAAGGATAGCAGCAAAATCATAAACTCCCGCAAGGGGTACAACATCAGCATCAGTAAGCTTAGGCTGCTTTTTCTGAATACTCCTTTTTGGAAGTGCTATACGCTTAAATCCGATGCGTTCTGCCTCTTTTGCTCTTTGCTCCGCAGATGAAACAGCACGAACCTCTCCTGAAAGTCCGATCTCGCCGGCAACTATAAGCTCAGAAGGAACAGGAATATCCTTAAGACTTGAAATAAGCGCCATAGCAATAGCTGCATCAGCCGCAGGCTCGTCGATACGAAGTCCGCCTACTACGTTCAGATAAACGTCGCACTGAGAAAATTTCAGGCCGAGGCGCTTCTCAAGCACTGCAAGAAGAAGGCACATTCTGTTATAATCTATACCGTCAGCCATTCTTTTTGGGGAAGGAAACACTGTAGGTGTAACAAGAGCCTGGATTTCTGCAATAAGCGGACGTGTTCCCTCCATTACGCAAACAGCACAGCTACCGCTGACGCCATTCGGCCTTCCTGCAAGAAGCATCGCTGAGGGGTTATCAACTTCTTCAAGACCTATATCGGTCATCTCAAAAACACCGATCTCATTAGTTGAGCCGTAACGGTTTTTTATTGCTCTTACTATTCTGTGGCTCTGGCTTCGGTCTCCTTCAAAATTCAGTACAGCATCAACCATATGCTCAAGAGTTTTAGGGCCTGCTATATTGCCGTCTTTGGTAACATGACCAACAAGAACGATTGCACAGCCGTCTGACTTTGCACGCAAAATAAGCTGAGACGAGCACTCTCTCACCTGCGTCGGACTGCCTGCAAATGAATCTACCGATGCAGACACCATTGTCTGAACAGAGTCAACTATCACAACATCGGGATTGATCCTATCGTATTCGTTTATAACAGAATCAAGGTCAGTCTCGGTAAGTATAAGAACATCAGTATCGGAAACACCGAGACGTTGCGCTCTCATTTTAAGCTGTCCCTTAGATTCTTCTCCCGAAACGTAGAGCACGGAATAATTATCAGCCGCCTTGCCGCAAAGCTGCATAAGAAGCGTCGATTTACCGATTCCGGGTTCGCCGGCAAGAAGAACAGCACTTCCAGGC
>JAZTXZ010000021.1:0-22750 GCA_045636685.1 Candidatus Avispirillum sp.
CATTTCAAGACATGTCTTGAAATGCTTTTTTCTTATTGAGAAATTTGAGATTATAGTGCGGCTTTTTATGAAAAGTTTCTGTGTGGTTTCCTGCTTTAACTTCCGCTTTATTTCACTGTCATTTCCATTCGTCCGGGGAGGATACCCGGCGTGTTTTTCAGATTTACTGTGCAGAGGGAGGCATCGGTCATAAGGAGTCCTCTTGTTACAATGCCGTTACCGTACTTTTGGCATAGTGAATCTCGGGCAGCTTCAAGATTTTCGCGTCGCTGTATTCGCTCAATATCGGGATCAAAGGAAAATTGTTCGCCGTCATCACCTATAAGATCGCAGGCAGAAACGGATATTGATCTAGAAGCGGTTCCCCTTGGATGATTGGCTTGAAAGAGAAAATATGCAGCTTCATAGATCTCCCTTGCCGTTCTGCAAGGATAGGGGAGCTTTATCTGCCGAACATAGGATGCAAGATCATGGGTTCGCACCTGCAGCTGTACTGTTTTGCAAAGAAATCCTCCTGCGCGCAGGCGTTCCGAAACCTTTTCCGAAAGGGTTATGAGCATTATCTTCAGATCGTCATCGGTTGTGATATCCCGTGATGCCGTGTTTCCGCAGCTGATGCTTTTTATGGGCGATTCGATGCCCATAATACCAACGGGTGAGCAGTCCTGCCCATTGGCGAAGGAATGGAGCATAAGCCCATTTTTGCCGAGAAGAGAGGAGAGCAGTCGGGTGTCGGCACGGGCAAGATCGCCTATGGTTTTTATGCCGAATCGTGAAAGTTTTGCGTAAGATGAGCGCCCGATGTACAGAAGATCGCTTGCGGGCAGATGCCATATCTGTTCTCTGAAATGCTCGCTGTCTATTACGGTGGTGGCATCGGGTTTTTTCATATCACTGCCAAGCTTTGCAAATACCTTGTTATATGATACTCCTACAGAAACCGTCACCCCAAGCTCTCGTTTTACTCTTTTTCTTATATCGTTTGCTATAGTTATCCCGCTTCCGAAAAGACGCCTGCTTCCTGTAACGTCAAGCCAGCATTCGTCAAGGCCGTAGGATTCTACCCTGTCTGTATAATCCCCGTATATTTTTCGCACAGCCTCGGAATATTCTATATATTTGTCGTAATGTGGAGGTACAAATATAATATCGGGGCATTTTTGCCGTGCGATCCAAAGTGCCTCTCCTGTCTGAACGCCGAATTTCTTTGCTTCGTAGTTCTTTGCAAGGACTATCCCATGCCTCAGCTCCGGATTTCCAGCAACTGCCACGGGATGACCTCGGAGAGAGGGATTGAGAAAACATTCAACGGATGCAAAAAAATTATTAAGGTCTGAATGAAGAACTGTCCGCTCCATAATAACTCCTAAACATTTGTTCTGTGTATATAATACACCAAAACAAATGTTCTTGTCAATGGTAAATTAAATGTAATTAAGAGAATGCCCCTGAGAAGGGACAATAAAATATATGTGTTTTATAAAAACAATCTTGAAAAAATGAGCTATACATAATATAATAAATGTGACAAAAATATTAACAAAGGAAGATATGTTATGAAAAAAATCATCACACTTGTTCTTGTGCTTGCAATGCTTCTGTCTCTTGCAGCTTGCGGCGGCGGTGGCGGTAGCTCAAACAATCCCGTGGGCGGCTCATCCGGCGGCGAGGGTTCAAGCGATCTTGGCGACGGCTATTATATCGGCGGCGATCTCAAGCTGTCTATCGGCACTCCCGAAAAGCCTCTTGATCCTGCAGAGGTTTATGCAAACCTCACCTATACCCCTGAGATGTTTTACGGCAAATATCGCCTTCTCGGTGGCGACGGTGCTATTGCAAATTATCGAAACGAAATGGACTATGTTGTCAATCCCTCGGACGATCCCTCATATGAATCTGACGATACTATAACAGCTATCCCTTATCAGCTCGTAGCAGGTCCCGAAAATATGGATCACAAGGTAAATAGCATCACCCACCTTAATTGGGTCTGCGCTTATTTCCAGACTCAGGGCGGAAACCTTGATTTTATTTACTTTGCATACGATGTTGTAGGTACAAAGCTTGTCCTTACATATCTTGAGGAGTTCAAGGTAGACGAAGAGAGAGGTGTTATTACATACAAGCTTGGCGATTACAAGCTTGAATATGACTTTGAGTTTTGCGGCCGCGCGCTTACTCTTTCTGCAGGCGGCAAAAGTGTTACTCTTAACACGGGACTTGATGTTTATGAAGACAAGGCGATGCTTAATGTTGAGCATTATCTCTCAAAGGATTCTGCAACTGTAGACAATATTGACTATATAGGATTTCTTTACAGTAACGGCGGCGAATACAACAGAATTACCTTTGACGATAAGGAAGGCAACAGCTTCTACAACACAAGTATTGCTCATCTCAGCAGTGACGGTCTTTTTACCTTTATGATCCCCTGGGAGAGCGGAGCAAAGACATATCAGTTTGTATACTTCCTCTGCGATGATGACGGAATGGTACTTACAGACGGCACAAACACTTATTATTTTAACGACACATTCGGTTCAAGATATTCAAGCCATCTTGGCGGAAACCTTACTGTAGAGGATCTTGGAAAGATCGAGAATATGCAGGAGGATAAGCTCAGGGAGATCGTGGAGAAGAAGGAGGATCTCTTTGAGGAGCTTGAAAGTGCTTTCAGTACTGCGGGAATCAACGTTACTGTGAACCGTGAAAGCGGAGAGATCGCTATGGATGCGACAGTACTCTTCGGCGGTGACTCCGCAGTTATTACAGATGCGGGAAAGCTGTTGCTTGATAAATTCCTTGAAGTATATACATCTGTTATCTATTCAGAAAAGTATGAAGGCTTTATTGATAAGACTATGGTAGAGGGTCACACTGCTCCCGTTGCCGGAACAACATACGAAGACGGTATTCCCCTTTCTGAGGAAAGATCCGGAAATGTTAAGGCATACTGTGTATCGGGAGATTCTTCCATCAGCGCAGATAAGGTATCTCTCCTTTCCTCTGCTATGGAGACTGTAGGATATTCCTGCGGCAAGCCCATATATGCCGAGGACGGCACTGTTGATATGGCGGCTTGCAGAAGAGTTTCATTTAAGTTTATAATCAATATCGAAGGCTGAGTAAATAAGAATAACTCGGCATGAGTGCCTGAAAAACAAAAAAACCATTGCATCGGTTTAACCGATGCAATGGTTTTTTGCATTTGTCTCGATGCCTTTTTGCGCCTCTGAAAGTGGTGAAATATACCTTTATTTTGACAATCGCAAAAGCGTTTTTTTACAAAAGCATAAAAACAAATGTTCAGGGTGAGAAATGATAAAAAATGGGAATAATGGCAAAAAAAGGCAGAGAAATAAGGCAAATAACTGCATATGGTAGAAAAATACAGTGAAATATTGAAAAAAACATTATAAAAGTTACAAAAATGTCTTGCAAATAAAGGGTTCGCGTATTATAATAGTAACACTCACCGTGGGGCGAAGTACAACCAAAAGTGCATGATTGTACCATGGTTTTCCCACAAATGGGGTGAAATGATAAACAGGAGGATCATCGTGGGAAAGAACGGACTTGTTGGAAATCACACACATACGCTCGATGCTAAGAACCGAGTGTTTTTTCCTGCGAAGTTCAGAGAAGAGCTTGGTTCTCCCATCGTTATCACCATCAATCCCGACAAATGCCTTACAGCGTATTCGGAGGCAGAATGGGATATATTTGTAGAGAAGCTTGGTACATACCCCAAGGCACAGATAAAGAACGTAAAAAGAGCATATTGCGGTAACGCAAGAAAAGTTATTCCCGACGGACAGGGAAGAGTAATGGTAGATAAAGAGCTGCTTGCTTTTGCAGGTGTTTCCGATAGCGTAACATTCGTCGGTTGCGGCGATTGCGTTGAAATGTGGGCGGCTGACAGAAATCCCCTCTCTCAGCTTGACGATGCATTCCTTGCAGATCTTAACGAAAAGATGCTTGAGCTTGATATCTGATACAGATAAAAGAAGGCATTCCGTTTAATGTACAGTTATATAGAGGAAGTAAAGTGGAATTTGCACATGTAACCGTTCTCCTGGATGAAGCAGTAGATGCCCTTGAGCCCGAGCGAGGTGGCATATTTGTAGACTGTACCGCAGGTGGCGGCGGTCATTCCGAGGAGATACTTAAAAGGCTACCGGAGGGATCAAGACTTATCAGTCTTGACCGTGATGAACGCGCAATACTCAGATGTAGAGAGCGTCTTGCTAAATATGGCGATGCATCATGCGTGGTAAAAACGAATTATTCCGAGATTGGTGACGTACTTGATAGTCTCGGTATAGATAAAATAGACGGTGTTCTGTGGGATCTTGGTGTCTCTTCCGTTCAGCTGGATGAAAGGGAGAGAGGCTTTTCCTATTCTCAGGATGCCCCCCTTGACATGAGAATGGACAGAAGCTCAGGCGCAACCGCAAGGGACGTTGTAAACGATTACAGCGAATCCGAGCTTTGCAGAGTGATCCGTGATTGGGGCGAGGAAAAGTTCTTTGCCCGTATTGCTTCGGCAATTGTAAAAGCAAGAGAAGAGAAGCCTATAGAAACAACTCTTGAGCTTGCAGAGATAGTGGCTAATGCCATTCCCGCAGTTGCGCGTAAAAAGGAAAATCAGCATCCTGCAAAAAGAACGTTTCAGGCTATCCGCATAGAGGTAAACGATGAGCTTAATATCATCGAGCCTTCGCTGAGATGCGCAGTCGAGCGCCTTGCTCCCGGCGGACGCGCGGCAGTCATAACGTTCCATTCCCTTGAAGACAGGATAACAAAACAGACTTTCAAGAATCTTGAAAAGCCTTGTACCTGTCCCTCGAGCTTCCCCGTGTGCGTATGCGGAAAGAAACCCGAGATTAAACTTGTAACTAAAAAGCCAACCATTCCTTCCGATGAAGAGCTTTTGGTAAATCCGAGAGCAAGAAGCGCAAAGCTTAGGGTGGCAGAAAAGATTTAGATTGCCCCGAAGGGGTGAAAGGAGAGACTGTACACATGACCGATACAAGAGTTACGACTGCACAGGAGAATCCTCTTTGTACCAGACTTAAAAGCAAGTTTGATACAAGAGGAATGAATAACACACGTGTACAGACCGGTTCTTTCACCGCTGTTCATCACGAGACAGTTGCCGAAAAGAAGGCAAAGTCTCTTGCTAATCCCTTCGAGGAGACTGCCCAGTTCGTTGGCAGTGACACACGTGCAACAAAAAAGGCAAGCGCAGAAACAGTTCGTGTTGCAAAAGTTGCAACAGATAGTGCATCCTGCGCCAGAAGACGCACCGAGGCGTATGAGAGAACATCTCCCTTCGCTTCAGGCGCATATACTCAGGCATATGCAAGAGCCGCTGCTATTCGTGCAAGAGCCATGGATGGAAGCGAGGCACGCGCAAGCGCTGAGCGTCAGGCAAAGAGAGCTGCGAAGGCGAAGGGTCCCCGCGCTTTTTCCGCAAACTGGTTCAAGGGTATACTCCTTGGTAATGATGAAGAGGTAGTTGTAAAGAAGGCTCCTATCTCTATCAGCGTGATCATCGGAATAATTCTTTTTGCAGCAGTTGTTATGATGATCATTTTCAGCTTTGCTCAGATCAGCGAGTTCAAGAAGGAAATCTCCATGCTTGAAGCTGAGAAGGAAGCCCTTGTTTGCGAGATCGATCAGCTTGAGCTCAGTATCGATATGAAAAATGATATCCGTATGATCGAGCAGATTGCTACTGAGGAATACGGTATGGTTAAGAGCAACAGAGTAGAATCCAGATACATAAGCGTAGCCGCAGGTGAGCGAGTTGAGCTTCCCGAAAATGCGGAAAAGGAAGAGAACTACGGTATCTTTTCTACAATGATGTCCACTGTTACAAGTAACTGGGACAGGCTTATGGAGTATATCGACTAAAATCGAAAGTCGGCGTTTAGCCGACTTTTCGCAGTTATATAAGGTGTTGTAAAAACATATATTAAGTAAGCTGAACATAGAATCAATACAGATAAGAAGTAAAGGACAGATATAAAATATGATGAAGAGACGTAAAAGAATATCCAGGCGAACCAACGGAAGAACGAAGGTAGTGCTTGGTATTTTCGGAGTTATCGGACTTATTATCTGTGCGCGTCTTGTGCATTTGCAGATATTAAAGTACGATTATTACAAGGCGCTCGTAATGGATGAGATAACTGTTGAAACGGAGGTAAACCCCGAGCGCGGAGTTATCTACGATACAACAGGCAATATCCTTGCAACAAACAGAACAGTATATCTGTGCTTCATCTCTCCTCAGGATATTATTGACGGAACTGCGGCCGCAATTGAAGAGGAAAAGGAGCAAAATGAGAAGAAGGCTGAGGCAGAGGCAAAGGGCGAAGAATGGAAGCTCCCCGAAGATGCTCCTCTTACCGAGTGGACCGATAAAAACGGAAAAGTCCATAAGGTCACGGATATGGATGACCTGATAGCTTCTTTCCTTGTAGAGACTCTTTCTGAGAATTATGAGGTCGATTACAACGATATAATGGAAAAGGCTTCCAAGGAGAACAGAAGATACGAGGAGATTGCCGAGGAGCTTGATGAAGAAACTGCTCAGAAGATCAGGCAGTTCATAAACGATTATGATCTTAAGATGCAGATATACCTTCGCGCTGACTCTATCAGATATTATCCTTACGGAAATCTTGCAAGCCACGTCGTAGGCTTCACAAACTCCGATGGCATAGGTGTATACGGAATAGAGGCGTTCTATAATAATCTCCTTGAGGGCGAAAGCGGACGATATATCAGTGCTCAGGATGCCAATTCCAACGATATGGACTATAAATACGAAAGCTTTGTTGAGGCAAAGGACGGACACAATATAGTCACCACTATCGACAGCTATATCCAGTACGAGCTTGAAAACCAGCTTGAAGCAACTCTTCGTGAAAATAAAGCGGCAAACAGAGTAACGGGCGTTGTAATGAATGTAAATACCGGTGCCGTTCTCGGAATGGCAACAGCCCCCGATTTTGACCTTAACGACCCGTATGTTCTTGACAGCGATTCCCAGTCTGTTCTTGATGCATATACTGCAAGCGAAGAAAGAGAAGCGGATGCCCGTCTTCTTGCGGAGAATAATTTCAAGTATGTAAATCCGGATGTTGCATCCGATTCTGAGGAATTTCCTGCACTTGTAGATAAACATTATAAAGCAGACAGAGATCATTTCTACGATCAGGCATACAGTAATAAATACTTCACATTGCTTTATGCCATGTGGAAGAATAAAGCAATAACCGAGCTTTACGAGCCGGGCTCTACCTCAAAGATCATAACTACGGCTATGGCATTTGAGGAAGGTGTTACAACTCCTGAGGAGGTGTTCTTCTGCGGAGGTAGCCTTAAGATAGACGGATACGGTTCTCCTATCAGCTGTCACGAGCACCGTGGACATGGTAGCCTTCCTTATGCGAAGAGCCTTCAGCAGTCCTGTAACCCCGCTCTGATGACAGTAGGATTCCGTATCGGAAGAGAGCGCTTTTACAATTATTTCCTTGATTTCGGATATGGCGATATAACCGGTATCGATCTTCCCGGCGAGGCTGCATCTTATTATCACAGATTTGAGGATTTCTCAAATGTATCACTTGCGGTATATTCCTTCGGCCAGACCTATAAGACTACTGCAATACAGCAGATAAGTGCAATTTCTGCAATTGCAAACGGCGGTTACGTGGTCACCCCTCATATTCTTAAAGAAGTAGTAGACGATGAGGGAAATGTGATCAAAAACTATGAGCCCGAGATCAAGCGACAGGTAGTGAGTTCCGAGGTTTGCTCTACCATTTCAGCTATTCTTGAGGATGGTGTATCGGGTGACGGCGGTGCAAGAAACTGTCGTGTAAAAGGATATAAGGTTGCCGGTAAGACCGGTACATCCGAGAAGATAGACGAAAAGGATGAAAGCGGTCAGACCTATCTGAGAGTCGGATCAAGCGTGGCATATGCTCCTGCAGATGACCCTGAGGTTGCTGTTATCATCATCTGCGATGAGCCTATGGGCGGAAGCGTGTACGGAAGTGTTGTTGCGGCACCCTATGTATCCGATCTTCTTGCATCTGTTCTTCCTTATCTCGGATACGAGCCTCAGTATACTCAGGAAGAGCTTGAAAATATAGAAACCGGAATCCTCGATTATACCGGCTATGAGGTAGAGGTAGCCAAGAGCAGTATCACAAATAAGGGACTTAAGGCTATTGTTGTAGGCGACGGAGTAACAGTAACAGGTCAGATTCCCGAACCGGGCAGTATGCTCAATAAAGAAAGCGGCAGAGTTATCCTTTATACAAACGGTGCTACCGGAGAGGATAATCTTGTAACCGTTCCCGATGTTACAGGTAAATCTGCTGAGGCTGCAAACAGAATCCTTACAAACGCAGGTCTTAATGTAAGCATTGGCGGAGTTGACGATAATGCGGATGCTACGGTTGCCACCCAGTCTGTTGCTCCGGGTACAGAGGTGCCCGAGGGTACTGTGGTAAAGATAACGCTCAGAAGCACTACCAATGTCACCGATGACTGATAAAAGCAAAAGAAAATGATAAAATAAAAAGGCAAAGCCCTTCGGAAGTTGAAAGAAAATTTCACTTTCGGAGGGCTTTATGTATTTAAATGAACTTCTTTTCGGCATTCAGTATAAGCTGCGTGGAGTAGGCGGCAATATTGAGGTAACGAGACCGTGCTGTGATTCAAGGGCTGTTACAAGGGGGAGCGTTTTTATATGTATCAGGGGAATGTCGACGGATGGAGAACTGTATATTGAGGAAGCGATGGCGGCGGGAGCTGCTTGTATCGTTGCGGAGAAAGAATATCGGGAATATCCTTGCTGTGTTGTGAATGATTCGAGATATGCTCTTGCGGTGATGTGGAATAATTATTACAGAGATCCGGCGAGAGGAATGCGTCTTTTCGGGATCACCGGAACCAATGGGAAAACCTCTACGGCAGAATTTCTTTCGGCAATATTAAAAAATGACAGACGTAGGGTGGGGGTGATCGGAACTCTTGGATGCTTTGCGGACGGAGAAATGATAGACTGCGCGGGAAGCGAGAAGGTGGATGCTGCCGCCGCCATGACAACTCCGGATCCCGAATATCTTTATGGCGTGCTCGAGCAATTCAGAAAACGTGGAGTGAGCGACACTGTTATGGAGGTATCAAGTCATGCTATAGTTCAAAGAAAGATTGATGCTCTGAGATTCTATATGGGTATATTTACAAACCTTTCTCCTGAGCATCTTGATTGCCACGGTACTATGGAGGAGTATTTCAGGGTTAAGGCATCATTTGTAAGCAGATGCAGGATCAGAATAGTGAACGCGGATAGCCCCGAGTGCAGGAGGTTTGCGCTGTCAGTCCCCTCGGAAATGGTGGGCGGAGAGAATATAAGAGATGTGAGCGTTTTTGCAAGCAGAGTCTCATATATCCTTGAATATAAGGGTAAAAGGCTGAATATAAAAAGCTCTGTGGGTGGAGACTTTACAGTTTCAAATACTTTGCTTGCATCGGTTGCCGCCCTTTGTGCCGGAGTCCCTGAAAGGACTGTTGAAAAAGGCATAGCATCGGTGGTAAATGTAAGAGGACGCCTTGAGAGGATCGTAAAAAAAGAGGAGGACGGATTTGATCTTTTTATTGACTACGCCCATACTCCGGTAGCGCTGGAGTGCGTTTTGCTTGGGCTCAGAAAAGTGTGTAAGGGAAGGCTTATCTGCGTCTTTGGATGCGGTGGGGACAGAGATCGGCAGAAAAGACCCGTAATGGGAAAAATAGCGGAAACTCTGTGCGATGGGGTCATTGTCACAAGTGATAACTCGAGAAAGGAGGACTCCCTTTCTATTATCAGAGATATAGTCGGCGGTATGGGTGGAGAAAATTCGGTTGTTATACCGTCAAGAAAGGAGGCTGTATTTGCGGCAGTATCCATGGCAGGTAATGGTGATATCGTTCTTCTTGCGGGAAAGGGCCATGAAACATACGAAATAGGGAAGGACGGAAAAACCAAATTCGATGAAAGAGAAATTGTAAAGGAAGCATTAAGAACCAAAAACTGCAAATGACTAAAATGCTTGGCGAATATATTTTTTCAAGGTTTTGTGTATAGCTATTGACCGCGCATATAAATAGTGATATAATTTAAAATGATACTTAGTTGTTTTACACATATGACTAAAACAAGAAAGGGTTCGTGTATGTTAAACATCGATACTATAATTTTTGTATGCGTGGCTGTTCTCGCTTTTGTGTTCACGGTTGTGATCTCTCATTTCCTTATTCCTGTTCTTGCGAGCCGTAAAATGGGTCAGAAGATACTTGAAATAGGTCCTCGCTGGCATAAGAGCAAGGAGGGAACACCTACAATGGGCGGTATCGCTTTTCTTATTACCGCCGCAGTGCTCGGTATTGCTCTTTCTGTGTATCTTTGCTTAAAGGAAGGCATCGGAGATGCATCTCCCTTTATTATGACCATTGCACTTGCTCTCGCTTCCGGACTTATCGGTATCATCGATGATTCCGCAAAGCTCAGAAAGGCTCAAAACGAAGGTCTAACAGCGGCGCAGAAATTCTTGCTCCAGCTTCTTATCGCAGGTCTTTATCTTCTTGGCATGAAGCTTTTCGGCGGACTCAGTCTCGCTGTTCCCGTTCCTTTCTTTGGCATTACCGTTGATTTTTCGTCTCATATCGCTCTCAGCGTTGTTTATTACATATGCGCTCTTCTCCTTATAGTCGGTATTATGAACGCTGTAAACCTTACCGACGGTATAGACGGTCTTGCATCATCAATTACTGCTGTTGTAGGTATATTCTTTGCAGTATCCGCTTTCTTTGCGGCTGAGGTTGTAAATGTTCCCCTTTCCTTTGTTGCGGCTCTTATGACAGGCCTCTGTGCAGGATTTCTTGTATATAACTTCTATCCCGCAAGAGTGTTTATGGGTGATACGGGTTCTCTCTTCCTCGGCGGTCTTGCTGTTGGCGCGGCATTCCTTCTTAATAATCCCCTTATAATCATTATCTGCGGATTTGTATATATTTGTGAAACCGCATCCGTAATGCTTCAGGTAGCATATTTCAAGCTGACTCACGGAAAGCGTCTTTTCAAAATGGCACCTATTCATCATCATTTTGAAAAGTGCGGCTGGACCGAGGTCAAAATAGTTGCAGTTTTCAGCATTGTAACTTTCCTCCTTTGTGTTGCCGCGTGGTTCGGCATCTGATCTTAAACAATTATTACTTTGAAAGGTGCGCTTTATGAGCGAAAATAACAGAAACCCACAACAAAGACGCACCGACGGTGCACAGTATATAAACCGAAATCAAAAAAGGCCCGTGGCGAGGAGAGACGTTCCCAAGGCACGTTCCTCTGCGGCCGGCGAAAGACCTTCCAATAAAGGCCGCACTGTCAATACTTCCGTGGCAAGAAGACATGGCAGCACCTCGGTGCAGACTGCAAATAATGGAAACACAAGTCTTGTTGCTCAGATAAAAAGTCGAGCTCTTGCCGTTCAGAGAAAAAAGGACGAAAAGTGGGATAATGCTCCGATCGAGCGTCAGCGTCATAATTTTGACAGCTTCATGTTCGTCATCATTCTCGTGTTCGTAATACTCGGATCTATGATGGTGTTCAGCGCAAGCTATCCTGCGGCTCTCCGTAAGGAGGACGATATATTCTACTACATGCGTGACCAGATAATATGGGTATCCCTTGGTCTCGGTGCAATGATAGGAATAAGCTTTATTCCCTATCAGGTGATAAAAAAGCTTTCTCCTGCGGCAGCTGTTGTTGCTGTTATTCTCCTTGTGCTGGTACTTGTTGTTGGAACAGCAAGAGGTGTTGCCCAAAGATGGCTTGACCTCGGATTTGCGTCCTTTCAGCCCTCGGAGCCATCGAAAGCGGCGCTGATACTGTTCCTTGCGTATTTTATAGATAAGCATTATGATGTAACGTCAAAGCGCATAGAAAAAAAGAAGACCTTCAAATACGGTATCGCATTGCCCGGTGTTATAGTTGCGGTCTTTGCGGGACTTGTTCTTCTTGAAAAGCATCTTTCCGGTGCTATTATTCTGGGACTTATCGGTATGTCCATCATTTTTGTCAGCGGTGCAAATATAAAGCATATGGTTACATGCTATGGCTCTGTGGGACTCGCCGGAATAGCACTTTTCGTTGCCACAAACGATTATGCCCGTTCGAGAATCACATCTTTTCTTGATAAAGAAGCGGACGTTCTTGATGAAGCGTGGCAGACCACTCAGGGGCTTTATGCAATAGGTAGCGGAGGCCTTCTCGGAATGGGTCTCGGCGAAAGTAATCTTAAATATAACTACGTTTCCGAAGCCCATAATGACTTTATTTTCACTATATGGTGCGAGGAACTTGGCTTTGTCGGCGCAGTTCTTCTTATCGCGCTGTACGGTGTTTTCCTCTGGAGAGGCTTTCTTATCGCTAAAAGAGCCCCCGATACCTTCTCATCCCTCACTGCATTCGGTATAACATTCCAGGTAGGTATCCAGGCGGCGCTCAATATCCTTGTTGTAACAGATATCATTCCCAATACAGGCGTATCTCTGCCCTTTATTTCCTATGGCGGCACGGCGCTGGTTATCCTTCTGGCGGAGATGGGAATTTTGCTTTCAATATCAAAGCATTCGTACCAAGAAAAATAAAAAGAATACAGAGGTATGGTATGAGAGTTTTAATGACAGGCGGCGGCACAGGCGGACACGTAAATCCCGCTCTGGCTATTGCACAGACTATTATGGAAAAAGAGCCCGACAGCGAGATCGCTTTTGTCGGTACTCCCCGTGGAATTGAAAATAAGCTTGTTCCCGCAAAAGGTTATAAGCTTTATCATGTGGATGTTATGGGGCTTCGCAGAAGTCTTTCTCCGAAGAATATAAAGGCGGCTTATCTTGCCCTCACGTCTCCTGCAAAGGCAAAGAAGGTAATAAAAGAATTTAAGCCCGATATCGTTATCGGTACCGGCGGCTACGTTTCCTGGCCTGTTTGTAAAGCGGCGGCAAAGATGGGTATTCCCACAGCCCTTCACGAGTCAAATGCAGTGCCCGGTATGGCAGTAAGAATGCTTTCAGGCAGCGCAGACAGAATATTTCTGAATTTCGAAAAGGCAGGCAAGGGCCTAGACTGTCCTGATAAGCTTATGCTTGTCGGTTGCCCCATGCTTGGAAGCTTTACAACTATCTCAAAAGAAGAGGCAAGAGCAAAGTTGGGTATCCCCGGCGATGCAAAGTGCGTTATCCTTTCCTTTGGCGGAAGCCTTGGTGCCGAAAAGGTAAATGAGGCGGTCCTTCATCTCATGGAAAAGTACACGGGCGGCCGCAAGGGTATATACCATACCCACGCTACGGGCGCTATCGAAAAGGAGATCTGCTTCGGTCAGTTCAAGGAAAAAGGTCTTCATAAATATGAGAACCTTGAGCTGCTTGAATATATTTATGATATGCCTTATAGAGTGGCGGCGGCTGATATCGTTATCTGCCGCGCGGGAGCCCTTACGGTTTCCGAGCTTTCTCTTGCGGGAAAATGCGCTCTCTTTATTCCTTCCCCCAACGTAACGGACGATCAGCAGTTCAAGAATGCTAATGTTCTTTGCGAAAAGGGTGCGGCGGCAATCCTCAGAGAAACTCCCGAGCTTTGTGAAAAGCTTGTTGAGAAAATAAGAGAACTTTCCGAAAATGAAGGTCTTCGCCGCGAAATGAAAGAAAAGATCCGCGAATTTGCCGTGGGAGATGCAAACGAGCGTATCTATAATGAAGTCCGCCGTCTTGTAGACGAGCACAAAAAATAATCCTTTCCGTTCGTTCATACGGGAAGCTATCTTACATTCTACTGAGTAGAATATATTACAAAAAGGGGGGGATAGCATGGCAAAGTCTGTAAACGATTATTACAGCGAGAAAATGAAAAAGCTTTTGGAGATGCAGAAGGCTCAGAATGCCGCACAGCTGTCTTCTCCTGCACAGCAGGGCAGAACTGCAGACGTCTCAAACGATCAGAGTACGGGAAGAGGCTACTATGACAGCTTCAGAATGCGAACTGCTCCCCCTGCTAAGACGCAATCTGCACCAAATCAGGGTAAGGCAAGATCAAAGAACCGTAATCCTCTTGAAAGAGACGTTATCGATGATGTCAGAAAAGGGAAGTCTCCTTCGAATAGAAACGGTACACAACAAAGTGCTAAACCCGGAGCAGAGAGCGAAACAATAAAAAGAACCGAAAAGACGCGCCCGAGGATAAACCCCGAGCAGACTGTAGAAGACAGATTCGAGGAATATCTCAAGCAGGTAGAGGCTGTACGTGCGGCAAAGCGTGCAAGAACTCTGCGCAAGGTTCGAGACAGCATAGTTTCTTTTCTCCTAATCACGGCCGTGTTTACAGTAATGTGTGTTGTTGTATACAGACTTCTGTTTGTTATCAATGATATAAGTGCGGTAGGCGGAGTGGACTATACATCCGAAGAACTTGTAGAAGCTTCCGGTGTAGAGAAGGGAGATCATCTTTTCTCTTTTTCTTCAAGGGAGATAGGTGAACTTATGACTCTCAGATGTCCCGAGCTTTCTGAGGTAGATGTTGAAAGAACTCCTCCCGGAAAAATCGTGTTTAATGTAACGGAAGAGCCTCCGCGCTTTTACTGTGACTTTTACGGCGAATACAGAATGCTCAGCCCAACTCTCAGAGTCCTTGCTTCGGTAACTGAAAGTGATGCAAAGTCTAAAAAGTGTATAAAGATAATTCTTCCTGATATAAGCCGAGCCACTGCGGGGCTTGCTCCCGAGTTTTGCGATGTAAAGGATGATTCCTATATATTCAGCGCTGCGGCTGCAGTTCTGAATTCTTCTCTCGGTGATAGAGCGGGAACTCTTGATGTCAGCGATAAGTATAATATGACTCTCACAGTTGATGGAAAGTATATTTTAAAGCTTGGTGACAGCGAAAGTATAGAAACAAAACTGCGTATAGCTGCCGCAGTTCTTGAAAATGAGATGTTTGACAAAGATATCAAGGCAACTATCGATGTAACAGATCTCTCGGAATCCAGCGTTGTTGAAGATCCGGGCCTGAAAGTTGACTGAAATTCTTCTGCATCTGTAGAACCAAACACATTTCGACAAAAGACTAAAATCCTCAATTCCGCTGATTTCAAGCGGAAATTGAGGATTTTTTGCAAAAAAGTAAAATAAATTTGAAAAAAGACTTGAAAAAAACAGATAAGCAGTGTATTATATAGTGTGTATGTAGGTTTTTTTCGGCGTTTCATACATAAAACGAAGAAGAAATTTAAGAAAAATGACGAGCGGGATTGTCCGCTTAAAAGACGGAGGATTATCTAAAATGCCTTTTGAACTTGACGAAACATTTGAGAGTGGCGTAAATATTAAAGTTGTAGGTGTAGGCGGCGGCGGAAACAACGCTGTAACACGAATGATCACATCCAATGTGCGCGGTGTTGATTTTATCGCCATCAATACAGACAAGCAGGCTCTTCAGAAGTCCGCTGCTACAAATAAGATCACAATCGGTGAGAAGATCACTAAGGGCCATGGCGCAGGCTCCAACCCTGAAGTTGGTGCAAAGAGTGCAGAGGAAAGCCTTGAGGAGATCAAGGAGTCTCTTGCAGGCGCGGATATGGTATTCATTACAACCGGTATGGGCGGTGGCACAGGTACAGGTGCAGCTCCCGTAGTTGCGAAGATCGCAAAGGATATGGGCATGCTCACTATCGGTATCGTAACAAAGCCTTTCGCATTTGAGGGTAAGAAGAGAAAGGACCAGGCAGACGCAGGTATCGCTCTTCTCAGCCAGTATGTTGACTCTCTCGTTATCATCCCCAATGAGAGACTCAAGCAGGTTTCCGATAAGCCTATCACAATGCTCAATGCATTCGAGATCGCAGACGATGTACTCAGCCACGGCGTACAGTCTATTTCCGAGCTTATCAACGTTCCCGGATACATCAACCTTGACTTTGCAGACGTAACAAGCGTAATGCAGGATGCAGGCTATGCTCACATGGGTGTAGGCTATGCTTCCGGTAAGGAGAAGGCAGAACTTGCAGCTAAGGCAGCTATCTCCAGCCCTCTTCTCGAGACATCCATCAGCGGTGCTCGCGGTATTCTCGGTAATATCACAGCATCCCCTGATATCTCTATGGAGGATATCGACACAGCTTGCACAATGATCGCAAATGAGGCTCATGATGACGCAACAGTTATCTGGGGTGTTGCATTCGATCCTTCTATGGAGGATGCAATGAAGATCACTATCATTGCAACAGGTTTTGAAAATGAGAAGGAGCCCTTCGGTTCTGAGCCTCAGCCTGCTGTAAAGAAGGTTGAGCCCGTAGCAGTTAAGAAGGCAGAGCCTGTAGCTGCTCCCGCACCTGCTGTAAGCGCAGATGAGATCTCCGATGACGATCTTGATGAGCTTCTCGGTATGCTCAAGAAGGAGCGCAAGCCCCAGGAGGACGCAGCTCCCGAGTATCCTTCCGGACTCAAGAGATATTTCTAATTAAATGAAATAATATGAAAAGCACCCTTCGGGGTGCTTTTGGCTTTAGTAAGAAAATCAGTCAGGATACTATTATAAGGTTTTGAAAAAGGATTATCATCCTTTAATTCCTCCGAGGGAAAGCCCTTCGGTCAGCTTTTTCTGAACGAAGATATAGAATATAAGCGTTGGCAGCATGACGATTACAAGTCCTGCGTACATTCTGCCGTACTCAGCGGCGGCATTTTGCGCTTTCATCAGATTCATAAGCCCTACGGGAAGAGTTTTGGCGCTGTCGTTTGTCATCAAGGTGATGGCAATGATATATTCATTCCAGAAAGCGAGGAAATTGAAAAGTATGACGGTGATAACGGCGGGACGTGCCATTGGGACAATTATCGTGGTCATGGTGCGGAAATATCCTGCTCCGTCAACAAATGCTGCCTCCTCGTATTCCTTCGGTAAGGATTGGAAATATCCCTGCAAAAGATAAATAGTAAAGGGAAGAGCTGTGGCGGCGTAAACGATGGCAAGAACTGTACGGTTGTTGAGAAAAAATCCCGTAGCTAAAAGAGAGTTTGCTCCCACAAGCATAAGGAATATGGGGATTACCAGGTAGCTTGTGTTTATAAAAATGCCGGACATAAAGACAGTACGGATAATACCCCGTCCCTTGAAAGAAAAGCGGGAAAGCACGTAGGCGGCGGGGATAGCGCAGGCGAGCAAAATGAAAATTGCCAGGACTGTGACAGATGCCGAGTTTGCAAAATAAGCCCCCATATTTGCCTCGTTCCAGGCTTCTGTAAAGTTTTTAAAATTGAGGCGCGCGGGCAATCTCCAAGGGTCGCCGTAAAATTCTGCGTTTGATTTGAGAGAGGAGAGGGCGACCCATGAAATGGGAACGAGAACGGTGATCGCCAGGGCGGTGAGTGTAATAAAGATAAACAGACGGTAGAAAAATACGGATGAAAACGCTTTTTTCATAAATACCTTCAGCTTTTTCAATTTTTTATTTGTTTTCAAATTCGGGTTTGCATATCTCCCCCATATAAACCCGAAATTGAGTTTAGTCATTCCTTTTGCCTTGTTGCAAGGTTTGCAAGGGCAGCAAGGGCGAAGGAGAGGATGAATACAACACTTCCCACGGCCATTCCGTATCCGTAGGAGGAGTTTGTATATGCTTGCTTATACATATAACTGAGCATGACCTCGCTTGCTCCGTCGGGGCCGCCTCCCGTCATTGCGCGGACAATGAGAAAGCTTATATTTATATTGCTGATAATAAAAAACGTAAGAGTAGTCCTGAAGGTGGGACGGATCATCGGCAGAGTAATGCTCCAAAAGCTGCGCACTCTCCCCGCCCCTTCGAGGGCGGCGGCCTCATAGAGGCTTTCGGGCACTGCCGACATTGCAGATATATACATTACCATATAATATCCGAAGGCCTGCCATATCATTGCGATGGCAACTGCCCATATGACGAGATTTCTGTCGCCAAGCCAAAGGATTTGATTTTTCTCTGAAAAAAGTCCGATGATGCTGTTGAGGATTCCTCGGGATGGATCGTATACAGCGGAAAAAACAGAGGCAACAACCACTGTGGAAAGAATATTCGGAATATAAAATACAACCCTGAAAAACCCCTTTCCCAGAAAACGCTCCCTCGTGAGCGCTGCGGCGCAGAAAAGCGAGATTACAACGGTGAGTGCCGTAACCACAATTATAAGGAAAAGAGAGTTTCTCAGAGAATCGAAAAATCGGTTGTCGGAAAGCAGGAGTCTGTAATTTTCAAGTCCGATAAAGGTCTTATCTTCCGTGTATCCGCCCCATTTGTAAAGGGAAACCCGAAAAATGGAGATGGCGGGATAAAAAACAAACAGGGCGCAAAGAATGAGGGCAGGGAAAAGGCAAGCACAAATAAACGCGAGCCTGCCTTTGTTTACTCTTTTCATTTTTTAAGAGAACGGAGCTTTTCGCTGATCTTGGCAACGGCGCGACGCCATTCTTCGATAGTTTTGTCTCCCGAAACTACGCTGTTGTAGGTTGAGAAAAGTGTGTCTGTAATGCTTTCACCCTCTAAGGCCTCTGCCGCAGCAAAAGTTCCCATAACTGCCTTTGCACCGTTATCGTAAACGGAGTAAAAAAGTTTGCTTTCATCGCTTACAAGCTTTGAAGCGCCCTCGATAGGTTGAACTGCGCCGGACTCTGCAAAGATCTTTGCAGCCTCATCAGAGTATAGATATGCCATAAACTCTTTTGCTGTTTCCTTGTTCTCTGCTTTCTTTGGGATCCATCCCTGCTCAAAGAAGGTGAAGGCCACTCTCTCGTCGTCAATGGCAGGCAGAGCGCAAAATCCCCATTTGAACCCTTCGGCCCGCGGAGCATCTTTCATTTCTTCAACTACCCATGTTCCGTTTGGCATAAAGAGGGCCTTGTTGTCGAGGATAAGTTGCTGATTTTTCAGGAAATTGTCGCCGGTGGCATTGGCAACGGTGGTGGGCTCAACATACCCCGCAAGGCGCCCCATGATCTCAAAGGTCTCCTTGGCATGGTCGCTGTCCCATATGCCCTCGGCGTAGTTCATGCAGTCGTTGAAGAACTCGCTTCCGCCTGCCTCGGTGAGAAGGGCGAAGATAAAGGAGTCAAAATATCCTGCCGTAGGATAGGTGAAAAGATAAATCCCGTCCTTTTTTGCGCGGTCTCCCAGCTCCCACATTTCTTCCCATGTTTCGGGAACCTTCCATCCTTTTTTTTCGAAAAGATCTGCGTTGTAGAAAAGTCCGCAGGGAGAGTAGAACATGGGGGCAAGATAGGTTTTGCCGTCGCTGTATGGATTGGTGGCAAGGGTTTCGGTAAAGCCGTCGATAAGCTTGTCCTCGACGGTTTTTTCCTCACCCGGAACCTTCATTTTAAGAACATCGTCAATGGGCTCTATCGCTTCGTCCTTTATAAGAGTTTCTGTGAGACCCGCTTCTCGGCCCGTCGCAAGATGAACATAGTCGGGCCAGTCTCCCGATTTCATTTTTGCGCCGATAACGTCTTCAAGATTTTTTTCAGCGGTAAGCTCAATGTCTATATTTTCATGGCTTTTTTCGAAGCCGTCGCATACTCTTTCCCACATGTCATCTCCGTAGGCTGACTCGAGAACGGCCACTTTTAGAGTATTTCTATTATTGCCGGACTCCTTTCGGGTGCAGCCTGAAAGACCTGTGGCGGTGAGTATAAGAGTCAAAAGAAGTGAAATCACTTTTTTCATAGGAGCTTCTCCTTTTTGTTGTTTTCTATAGTTTTGCCCTTTTCAAACCTTCGTATGCAAAGAGAAATTCCTCTATTGTATTGAAATTGGAAAAAAAGTATGCTATACTTTTTTTATTATCCGCGTGAAAGGAAATCCAAATTATGATAAATATAGCAATTCTCGGCTTTGGCGTCGTTGGCGGCGGCATCACCGAGGTAATAGATAAAAACCGCGAAAAGCTGAAGGCATACACAGGCGAGGATATATATGTTAAAAAGATCCTCGATCTGAGAGATTTTCCCGATTCTCCTTATGCTGACCGCGTAGTTCATGATGTGAACGAAATTGTAAATGACAGTACTATCTCCATCGTCTGCGAGACTATGGGTGGAGTTAATCCTGCTTTTGATTTCTCTATGGCAATGATGAAGGCAGGCAAGAGCATGGTAACTGCCAATAAGGAGCTGGTTGCAAAGAGGGGCCTTGAGCTGACAGCATGTGCAAAAGAGAACGGTGTTTTCTATCTTTTTGAGCCCAGTGTTGGCGGCGGTATTCCCGAGATCCGCGGTATGAGAACAAGCCTTGCAGGCGATACTATTACCGAGATCGACGGTATTCTCAACGGAACTACAAACTATATCCTCACAAGAATGAAGAATGAGGGTGTTGATTTTGATACAGTCCTTAAGGATGCGCAGCGTCTTGGTTATGCAGAGGCAAACCCTGCGGCCGACGTGGACGGACTTGATGCTCAGAGAAAGATAATGATCCTCACGGCTGTGGCAACAGGCTATCTCGTGGAGGAAAAGGACGTATACTGCGAGACTATGACAAAGCTCACACCTGCAGATATGGATGCTGCAAAGAGATGGGGCGGCGCTGTGAAGCTTTTGGGTTCTTCCAGAATTTACGAAGATTTTTGTTCTCTCTATGTTGCTCCCTTTTTCGTTCCCGCTGAAATGCCTCTTTCCTTTGTTGAGGACGTTTATAACGCTATCCGTATCGTCAGCCCCGTAACGGGAGATGTAATGTACTACGGCCGCGGTGCGGGCAGAATGCCTACAGCCGGTGCAGTAGTAGAGGATGTTGCGGCTATCGTTTCAGGCCTTGCATCCAAGGAAAAGAAGTGCACATGGGTGCCCGCTCCCGAGGGATACGTTAAGCCCTTTGAGGAAAACGTATTCTCCTATTACGTAAGAGTACGCAGTGATTTCCCCTCTGAAACTCTTGAGGCGGCGAGCCTTGCCTTCGGTGCAGTGAAGGCCCTTGATGGAAGCAGCGAGGGAGTTGTTGAATTTATAACAGATAAGGTTCTTGAGAAAGACTGCCGCGCTGTTATTGCAAACGAAACTCTCGGATGCGTTGAATCCGTCATCAGAATAATGAACTAAGCAAAAAAAGCTTTCCCAAATTATGGGAAAGCTTTTTTAATATTCAAATACAAATAAGCACTATTGCAAGAATAAATGAAAGAGCGCCTATGGGAATACTGACAAGGCTTATTGTTTTTGCAACTTTGATCACAACTTGCTGAGGGTAGCACTTTTCGCAGTAAACGCTCTGGCTGAAATTGATGGCGCTTAAAATCGCTCCCAAATATCCCACAAGGGGAATAAAGGAAATGACAGCGGAGATAATGGCTCTTGCCATCAAGAAAGCGGTGTCTAAAGCTTCGCCGGCACGGCTTTCTTTGGGTTTTACAATATCTTTTTCGTTATCCATATCTGCCTCCGTCACGACATGAAAACGAGTAGAGGAAGTAATATTCCTATGGGAATGCCAACAATGGCAAAAATAAGCCCCGTTTTTTCCATAAGAGTTATTTCTCCGTCATTTGCATATCTTTTGCAAGCCCGAATGAAGCTGTAAATACCGAGAGCACTCCCGATAGGAGAACCGAATACGGTCAAAGAGATGATACAGCCGAACAGTCCGCTCAGAAGAGTTACGGCGTGAGGCCTTCTGCTTTGAGCTTTTTTCATCACATATCCTGACAGCCCGCAAGAGCGGCGCCGATAACGGTACCAAACTGGGCGTATTTGGGTATGATAAAATTCATATCAAACATTCTGTTGAGAGATTCGAAAATACTTTCTGCTTGGGCTACTGTGGCAAGATTGCCTGTAAGCACAACGTCCTTCAACTCGAAATTACGGGCTGCGAAAACACTGACCATACCAACGGTCTCGAATACCATGTTGATGATACCGAGGGCTACGTCTGCATTTGTGGCAATATCGCTGACGTTTCCGAAGTTTGATGCAGTCATTGAATCTGCAAAGCCGGGGGCAATATCCTGCTTTGTGAGAGCGTTGATCTTGATGTCAACGTTGCGAAGGTCGCCTGCTGTAGCGAGGTCTGCAATGTGCTCAACATTGTCCATTCCAAGAAGCTTCTTGGAAAGACCGACGAGAGTGCCACCGCCTACGCCCGTGCCTCCCAGGTGGATGGGGGCCTTGCCTGCCTCGGAGTAAACGAGAGCAGTACCGGTGCCAAGGCTGACGATGATGGCGCGATCGAAATCGGAGAGGTATCTGCCGCCGAGACCGATGCAGTCAAATTCGCTGACAGCCTGCCAGTTCAGATTGTATATATTGTTTTTTATATTGGAAGCGCCAACTCCCGTAACCATAACCTTTTCGATATCCTGAAGGGAGAGGTCGTTTTCGCTTGTAAATTTACCGAGAGCTCCGTACATTGAGGTGACAGGATCGGTTGCTCTGACAAAAAGGGGTTCCATCAGATGGCGTGTGCCATCAGACAGGTCAAAACCGACGATTTTTGTTGTACTGAGTCCTACATCTATTCCGAGAATGATCTTTTTCTTCATATTAATCACCTTTCTGCGGGATTTACGACACAATAGTATCACATTATCGAAAAAAATGCAAGGGTTAAGGGCAAAGTGTATTGAGCAGCTCCTCTGTATCAAGTCCGCAATCTGACGCTTTTATGTG
>JAZTXZ010000022.1:0-14303 GCA_045636685.1 Candidatus Avispirillum sp.
GTGATTCGCTCGGCATTCACAAGTGAATGCCCGAGTATATCAAAGATTCGAGGTGTGAAGGGGAGGTGGCATCGGTGAAAGGTAAACAAACGATTACTGCTTTCTTTGTCACCGATGACGGAAGGGTTGTTATATCAGCACAAGGACTGTTCTTGAATTAAAGCTAGACTATAAATGAGAGAATTACCAATGTATAAGGTCATTCTTTCATTTACAATAGATCTGAATTTATAGTTTGATTCTTGTGCAGATGTAGCAACCCTTCCACCGCCTCAATTTAGACATCTATAATCGTTCATTTATCTTCGTGGCGGTCCCCCTCCCCTTCACGGTCACATTTGGTGCCCGAGAAGAGGAGGCTCTGCGTTTCGCTTTCACCTATCAAATTTTAGTTTACAACAGTCCGTTAAACCCGAATTTACAGTATAGGTTTGGACTTGAGATTTACGAAGCAGATTTAAAAAAGTTTTGCAATCAATTTGCTATTTCTACATAAAACTCTTATTTGGGGCGGCTTTTTTGGTGTTTTTTATATTGACAAAAAAATGGTATTTTCATATAATTAAATAGACTTTCTTTCAGGAGAGATTTCTATGGAATTACAGAATGTTAAAGTAGTAAAATTCGGCGGAACAAGTCTGGCGGATGCAAAGCAGCTTCTCAAGGCCAAGGCCATCATCGAAGCTGACCCTACCCGTCGTTACGTTGTCCCCTCCGCTCCCGGTAAGCGCCACCCTGATGACATCAAGGTGACAGATATGCTCTACGAGTGTTACCGTCTTGCGGCTGAGGGCGAGGATTTTTCCAATGAGTTTAATCAGATAAAAAACAGATACGATACAATAATCGCAGATCTTGGCCTTGATCTTGATCTTTCCGAGGATTATGAGAAGATCCAGGGCGCATTCAAATATCACGCAGGTAGCGACTATGCGGCTTCTCGCGGCGAGTACCTTAACGGTAAGATCATGGCGAAGCTTCTTGGCTACGATTTCCTTGATGCCGCAAAGGTAATCAAGTTCTACGATAACGGCTTGTTTGATGCGGAAAAGACAAATATTATCCTTTCCGACAGACTTACACGCCACGAGCGCGCAGTTATCCCCGGATTCTATGGCTCCATGCCCAACGGTACTATCAAGACTTTCGCAAGAGGCGGCAGTGATATTACAGGAAGCATCGTAGCAAGAGCTACAGGCGCGTTCATTTACGAGAACTGGACTGACGTATCCGGCTTCCTCATGGCAGACCCTCGTCTTGTTAAGGATCCCTGCGCTATCGATACAATTACTTATCAGGAGCTTCGCGAGCTTTCTTATATGGGTGCGGGCGTTCTTCACGAGGACTCTATCTTCCCTGTGAGATTTGCAGGTATTCCCATCAATATCAGAAACACAAACGATCCCGAGGCGCGCGGAACAATGATCGTGCCTCAGACAACTCATTTTGACCTTGAAAAGGTCATCACAGGTGTTGCAGGAAAGAAGGGCTTCTCCGTTCTTACTGTCGAAAAGGATAAGATGAACTCCGAGATAGGCTTTGGCCGCAAGGTACTTGAGGCTATTGAGGAGCAGGGAATCACATTTGAGCATCTCCCCTCTGGTATCGACACAATGAGCGTTGTTCTTTCCGCAGAGCTTACAAAGAAGCAGAGAAAGAGAATCATCAATAATATTGCAGAAGCTTGTGAACCCGACGATATCCGATTTGAGGACGGACTTGCTCTTATAGCGGTAGTTGGCCGAGGCATGGTCAGCGCAAAGGGTACAGCTGCAAGAGTATGTAATGCAATTGCAGAGGCCGATATCAATATCAGAATGATAGACCAGGGCTCCAGCGAAATTTCCATCATCGTCGGCATCGGCGAAAAGGATTTCGAAAAGGCAATCAACGCAATCTACGACGAATTTGTAAAAAGATAATTCAAAAGCCTGTTGCAAATTTTGCAACAGGCTTTAAATAAAACATTTTTAAAGTTTTTTGTAGTGCAGAACCCATTGTTTTGATTCCTTTGGCTTCGCCGAAGGCGAAGCTGCGCGAAAAAGGTAAACTCAAATCATCCTATTTCTGAATTTTCGCACGAAAAAGGGTTTTGCATCTTTTAAAAACTCTTCAAACAAGCTTTCCGGGAAGCTTCTGGCCGCCGAGGATGTGGAAATGCAGATGGAGAACAGTCTGATCTGCATCGGGGCCGCAGTTGGAAATGATGCGGTATCCGTTCTCAAGACCTGCGTCTGCGGCGATCTTGGGAATAGCCTCGAATATCTTTGCAACGTAGTGGCTGTTTTCAGCATTGATCTTGTTTGCGCAGCAGATATGCTCCTTGGGAATAACAAGGATGTGGACGGGCGCCATGGGATTGATATCCTTAAAAGCGTAAACGTATTCGTCCTCGTAAACCTTTGTGGAGGGGATATCTCCTGCGATTATCTTACAAAAAATGCAATCCATAATTATAACCTCCGAGAGTTGATTTTTTATCAGTATAGCATCCGAAAGGAGAAAAATCAAGATGTATAAGATTTTTGATATACATACCCATACCTATCCCGAAGCCATCAGCGAAAAGGCCGTCACCGCCCTTAACGCCTTTTATCAGTTTGTTTCCGAGGGAGACGGAACGTATAAAGGGCTCACAAAGGGGGCAAAAGAAGCCGGAGTGGAGGGATTCCTTCTTTTCTCCGTGGCGACAAACGCCCATCAGGTTGAAAAGGTAAATAACGGTATCGCCGCACAGACGAAAGCATCAAGGGAAGAAGGCTTCAAAACTGTGGGCTTTGCGGGTATGCATCAGGATCACCCCGATATGGAGGGCGAGATCAACAGATGTATCGAAATGGGTCTTCGCGGTGTTAAGATACATCCCGATATTCAGGGCGTTGATATTGACGACGAGAGAATGATGCGCCTTTACGAGATAGTTGAGGGACGTATTCCTGTTTATTTTCATATAGGCGATAACAGACCCGAGTATCAGTTTTCTCAGCCTGCAAAGCTGAGAAAAGTGCTTGATATGTTTCCTCGCCTTGAGGTGGTTGCAGCTCATCTTGGCGGATATATGTCCTGGGAAGCGACGGAAAATCTGCTGGCAGGCCACGAAAGAGTATGGTACGATACTTCGAGTGCTCTCTGGGCTATGACGCCTGAATTTGCCCGCCATATGATAGATGTCCTTGGCGCGGAGAGAGTAATGTTCGGAACAGACTTCCCCGTTAAGACTCTTGATACGGAAATTGAAAGATTTCTTGCCATTGATCTTACAGAAAGAGAAAGGGAAGATATCCTTTATAACAATGCAGCAAGGTTTTTAGGCCTTGAGGACTGATCAGCACTAACTCAAAATGACACCGTAGGGGATGGCGCTCTCGACATCCCGCCCATCTGCACGCGAAGAAAATAAAATTTGATGCACAAGCTAACGGAAACGATAAACGAAGAAAGGTCTCCCCTTGCGAGGGGAGATGTCAGCGATAGCTGACAGAGGGGTAGTAGGCTGTAGTTTAAGCAAACTCAACTGATATAAATTTTAGCATAAATCCACTTATATCGATAATTATTATGCTGACAAAACGTCTGTCAAAATCGCTCGCTACTACCCTTCCGTCACCCTACGGGTGCCACCTCCCCTCGCAAGGGGAGGCTTGATTAGATTTATCACACACGAACCGAATCGAAATTTGATGCACGAACGAAAACGCCACACGCATCGTAGTGGACGTCCCCCCCTACAACTATAATTTAAACAAATTCAAAAGACGGAGGTGAATCACGTGAAAATCGAAAATAATATTCTCAAACACTATCTTCAAAACGTATATTTTATTACAGGTACGGCTTATGCAGGAAAGTCCACAACTGTGAAAATGCTCGCAGACCGCTATGACATGATTTTTTGCGGAGAGAATTATTTTAATTCAATCACGGATAAAGTAGCTACTTCCGATATTCACCCTGCTTTGTGCTATATTAAAAACCTTACCGACTGGAAAGAATTTGTAACCCGTTCTCCTGAAGAATACGAACGATGGATGTACGAAACGGGTAGAGAAGCGGCGGAATTTGAGATAGCCGAGTTGATTTCAATATCAAAAGACAGAAAAGTTATCGTTGACACAAGCATCCCCATTGGTTTGTTGAAGGAAATTTCAGATTATAATCACGTTGCTGTTATGCTTTCACCGCAGTCTATGAGTGTTGAACGCTTTTTCGATCGCAGTGATCCCGAAAAGCAATTTATTCTGAGTGTTATCAATAGCTGTGAATACCCCGAAGCCGTTATGGATAATTATAAACGCGGTCTTGCGCTTATAAACAGCAAAGAGCACTATGATGAGTATGCGAATAGTGGATTCTTTACTGTTGTAAGAGAAGATGATATAACAGATACAAGAGAAGATGTTTGCGAAAAGATAGCAAAACATTTTGGTCTTTTATAATTAAAACCGAAAGGAGCAAAAATGAAACGCTTTACAAGAGACGAAAGCCTTTGGGTAAGGCTTCAAAATGAAACGCGCCCCATATTTCTTTACGGTACGGGAAACGGTGCAGATAAGATCCTTGACGTTTGCGAGGCTTTCAATATTCCTGTGGAGGGCGTTTTTGCAAGCTCCGATTTCGTCAGAAACAGAACTTTTCGCGGTTTTCCCGTTCAGAGCATCGGTATGATAGAAGAGAAGTACGGCGATAGCTTTGTAGTCCTTCTTGCTTTTGGCACAACACTTTCTACAGTTGCAGAAAATATAAGAAAAATAGCCGAAAAACACACTCTTTATATTCCTGAAGTACCCCTTTACGGAAAAGAGCTCTTTACATATGAATATTACCTTGAAAACCTTGAGAAAATAGAAAAAGCATATGAGCTTTTCAGTGATGAAAGATCAAAGGCAGTATACGAGGATATGATAGCTTTCCGTATTTCCGGAGAGCCGAAACTCCTTGCAAATGCTGAGAATATCGGGATTTCCTATGCTGAGCTTCTGGCAAAAAAAGGAATTTCCAAGGCCGTGGATTGCGGGGCTTACAAGGGCGACAGCACAAAGATGATGGCAGATACTCTTGCTCCCTTGAAAATCGTTGCAGTAGAGCCTGATCCCAAGACCTTTCTGAAACTTTCGGCATATGCAGAAAATGAAGAGCGCACAAACATCGTACCTGTCAATGCTGCTGTAGGAAAAGAAGATACAACAGCCTTTTTCATGGCATCGGCAAGCCGCGGAAGCGGAAAGGAAGGACTTTCAAAAAGCGCAAAGACAAGAGAAGTAACGGTGCGCAGTGTGGATAGCGTTCTCGAAGGTGAAATGATAGACCTTTTAAAGCTTGATGTTGAGGGAGATGAAAAGGAAGCACTCCTCGGAGCTGAAAAAACTATCATGGGAAGCCGCCCCAATCTTGCGATATCCGTTTATCACAGAACGGGAGATATATTTGAGCTTCCTCTCATGATATGGGAAATGCTTCCTGACTTTAAGTTTTATCTCAGAAGAGAAGAGTGTATTCCCGCATGGGATATAACGTTTTTTGCAGTGAGAAATTAAAAAAATCTGTTGCAATAATAAAATAATTGTGATACAATGATAAGGTATTATATGAACAAGCCGCAGGGTAAGGTCATACCAGCCGGGAGCGTAGCGGCCTCCTGAACCTGAAATCCGCTATAGCAGGGGTGGTATCCCGTTTTGAGGTTTGGCTCTGTACGGTCTGTGTCGCATTCTACTGTGTTGAAGGACGGGTCCCAGCGCAATTGGCGGCTGTGAACCATGTCAGGTGGGGAACCAAGCAGCATTAAGCGGTTTAGCTGATGTGCCGCAGGGTTGCCTGTCCCGAGCAGCAGGTGCGTCGTCGCGTACAAGGTCAGGTCGATCTTCGGGTGTATGGCCTTACCCCGAGGCTTGTTCTTTTTTTGAAATGAAGGGTGGTTTTGGATATGCATCAGGCGCTTTACCGTAAATACCGTCCCGCAACCTTTGACAGGGTTTGCGGACAAAAGCATATAACTGACGTTCTGAATTTTCAGGTGGAAAACACAAGGACCAGCCACGCCTATCTTTTCTGCGGATCCAGAGGAACAGGTAAGACCTCCTCTGCAAAGATCCTTGCAAAGGCTGTAAACTGCGAAGCCCCCGTCGGCGGTTCTCCCTGCCTTTGTTGCCGTTCCTGTCTGGATATAGATGCAGGTCTTGCGCCCGACGTTATCGAGCTTGACGCGGCATCCAACAACGGCGTTGACGATATCCGCGATATATGTGATAAAGCAACCTATATGCCCTCAATGCTGAAAAAGAAAGTGTATATCATCGATGAGGTGCATATGCTTTCCCAGTCAGCCTTCAATGCGCTCCTCAAAACTATAGAGGAGCCTCCGGAGCACGTAATATTCATCCTTGCAACAACTGAGTTCCATAAAGTCCCCGCAACTATAGTTTCCCGCTGTCAGCGCTTTGACTTCAGAAGAATCGATATGAAGATCATCGCAGAGAACCTTATGTATATCGCAAACAAAGAGGGCATCGTTCTTGAAAACGAGGCAGCCCTTCTTATCGGCCGTCAGGCAGAGGGCGGTATGCGCCATGCCATCGGCCTTTTCGAGCTTTGCGCCGCAGGCGGAAACGATGTAACGGCGGCAAAGGTTTCCGAGGTGCTGGGCCTTTCCGGATACGATATGGCCCTTGAAACAATGGAGGCCGTTGCGAGAGGAGATATGGCATCACTTTTTGCAACTGTCAGCGAGGTAGTCTCCTCATCTAAGGATATTTCAGTATTCTGGAAGGAGCTTATTTCCGTCGCAAGAGATATGCTTGTTTCAAAGTATACAGAAAATCCCAAGGAATATCTTGATCTTACGGATCAGGAAGCGGAAATGCTTCTCGAAACTGCAAAGCATTTTAACCTTGCAACTCTTGTATATCATTGTAAGATACTTGATGATGGGGCAGCGAGAATGATGCGCGATCCTGCAACGAAGAGAACAACGGCAGAGTTTTCACTTTTGAAGATGTGCCGTCCCGAACTTGATACATCAAACGACGCTCTTTCTGCAAGAATTGCAAAGCTTGAGGATCAAATGGCTCTTGGCGTTCCCGTAGCGACAGCAGCCCCCGCACCTGCTTCCGTAGCAGAGAAGGCAGAGGTGAAGCCTGAGCCTGATAAGGTGTCTGTCCCTGAGCCTGCTTTTGCAACTGTTGAGAAAAAAGCAGAAAAGCCGGCGGCTGTACCTGCTGCTAAGAAGGCTGAGGGCGGCGAATATGAAAGAGTCCGCGATATAAGTGAGGCTGTGGGCCGACTTGACGGTACGAACAGAGGCCTTGCAAGCTTTCTTATGAGCTCTGAGGCATACGTCTCCCGCGACGGAAAGAAGCTTCTTCTGAAGGTCGAAGGATTTGCGGCAATGATGTTTAAATCAGAGGAGTCGAAATCTGCGGTTGCAAATGCTTTTGCACTTGCAAAGATAACAGACGGCGTAGCTAGTGTCACTGTTGAGACCATGAAAGCGGGCGAGAAAAAATCCGCTCCTTCAGACGATTTTGGCGGCTGGTTTTAATTGAAACTAAAATTTTTGCTTTTGGCAAGAATGATTTATAAATAATAATAACACTAAGGAGAAATAGAAATGAAAGCAAGACTCCCTCAGGGACGCGGCGGCGGCCCCGGAAATATGCAGAGCATGCTCAAGCAGGCTCAGAAAATGCAGGAGGATATGGCAACCCTCCAGGAAGACCTTGATGCAAGAGAATACGATATCAAGGCGGGCGGCGGTGCCGTAACAGTAAAGATCAATGGTAAGCTCGAGGTTTCCAACATAGAGATCGATCCCGACGTTGTTGATCCCGATGATGTTGAGACTCTTCAGGATATACTTACAGCCGCAGTTAACGAGGCTATCAGAACAGTTCAGGATACAAACGAAAAAGAAATGTCTAAGGTAACCGGCAGCCTTAATATGGGCGGTCTCGGCATGCCCGGAATGTTCTGATATGGCGGATTATCCCGAGCAGATCGAACGACTTTCCGATATGTTCCGAAAGCTGGGCGGTATTGGAAAGAAAACTGCTATGCGCCATGCTTTCTCTGTTCTTGATATGAACGAGGAGGAGGTAAAGGATTTTGCTGCTGCTTTGATCGCGGCGAAAACAGAGGTCTGTTTTTGCAAGACCTGTAAAGGTATTTCTTCAACAGAAATCTGCCCGATTTGCGCAGATGAGGGACGCGATCGTAGCGTTATCTGTGTTGTTGAGGATTATCGCAGTGCAATGGCAGTTGAAAAGGTGAGAGAATATAAGGGGCTTTATCACGTGCTCCACGGTGTTATCTCCCCTATGAAGGGTGTCGGCCCCGATAAGCTGACTGTAAAGGATCTTCTTGCCCGTCTTGACGGTACGGTAAAGGAGGTCATCATTGCAACAGACCCCACCCCCGAAGGTGAGACTACTGCGATGTATCTTTCGAAGCTCATTTCTCCCCTTGGCGTGAAGGTTTCCCGAATTGCAAACGGAATGCCCGTTGGCGGCGATCTCGAATATGCGGACGAGATAACCCTCAGACGCGCCATCGAGGGAAGATATAACTTAGAGTGATAATGCAAAGGACTTTTTTGTAAAAAAGTCCTCTGCACACCCCAAAAACTTTAAAAAGATATTTATTTTTTGAAGTTTTCGTCAACCTTTTTCAAAAGGTTGCGCAGTCAAGGGCGCGGAGCCCTTGTCGCACCTCGCAAGGTGCGAAACACCTTTTGCCGTCAGGGATTCCAAAGGCAAAGCCTTTGGTCGCCCACCGCTTGTGGGCGAAACCGAACAGTTTGATTCCAGACAAAATTTGATACATATCCATGCAAAAGGTGGACCAAAAGAAAGGAACGACAATGGCAAAGATTCAGATGAAAACACCTCTCGTCGAAATGGACGGAGATGAAATGACCAGAATCATCTGGCAGATGATCAAGGATATTCTTGTAAACCCCTATATTGACCTCAAGAGCGAGTACTACGACCTCGGCCTCGTTCACCGTAACGAGACAAATGACCAGGTAACAGTTGACTCCGCTGAGGCAACAAAGCGTCTCGGCGTTGCAGTTAAGTGCGCAACTATCACTCCCAACGCTCAGAGAATGACAGAGTATAACCTCAAGGAAATGTGGAAGAGCCCTAACGGTACTATCCGTGCAATTCTCGACGGTACAGTATTCCGTGCCCCCATCCTTGTTAAGGGTATCTCCACTTATATCCCCACATGGACAAAGCCCATCACAATCGCTCGTCATGCATACGGCGATATCTATAAGAACACAGAGATGAAGGTAGCTGAGGGCTCTAAGGCTGAGCTCGTTGTAACTGCACCCGACGGTACAGAGACAAGACAGATTATCCACAATTTCAAGGGCGACGGCATTATCCAGGGCGTACATAACACAGACGCATCCATCGCAAGCTTTGCACGTACATGCTTCAACTATGCTCTGGATATTAAGCAGGATATCTGGTTTGCTTCCAAGGATACTATTTCAAAGACTTATGACCACCGCTTCAAGGATATCTTCCAGGAAATCTACGATGCAGAGTATAAGGAAAAGTTCGAAGAGGCAGGCATCGAGTATTTCTATACCCTCATCGACGATGCAGTAGCAAGAGTTATCAGAAGCGAGGGCGGCTATATCTGGGCTTGTAAGAACTACGACGGCGACGTTATGTCCGATATGCTTGCAACAGCATACGGCTCTCTCGGCCTTATGACAAGCGTTCTCGTATCTCCCGACGGAAAGTACGAGTATGAGGCAGCTCACGGCACAGTAACACGCCACTATTATAAGCACCTCAAGGGTGAAAAGACCTCTACAAACCCCATCGCAACAATCTTTGCATGGACAGGCGCATTCCGTAAGCGCGGCGAGCTTGATGCTATCCCCGAGCTTTGCGAGTACGCAGATAAGATGGAGGCAGCTTGCATCAAGACTATGGAGGACGGTATCATGGACCGCAACCTCTCTATGATGTGCACTCTTGAAAACAAGCAGGCAGTAGACACAGAAACATTCCTTAAGGAAATTGCAAAAAGATACGATAATATGTAATTTTAAAGCCCTTTCAGGTGCACTGCAAATCAGTGCGCCTGAAGGGATTTTTAATGCCCTTCGAAAATATCGGGAGGAAATATTTTGAATTATCAGCTTACAGAAAAAAAAGACATACGCCGCCTTATGATCCTTTTCATGCTGACTTATATGGTCAGCTACATAACAAGGATCAATTTCGGCGCCGTAGTTTCTGAAATAGAGGAAAGCACGGGCTTTCTCAGAAGCGCTTTATCTATGGCGTTGACAGGCAGCTTTATCACATATGGAGCCGGTCAGATAGTCAGCGGTGTGTTGGGAGACAGGGTTTCTCCCAAAAGGCTCGTTTCCATCGGTCTTATCATAACCTGCACCATGAACGTTCTCATTCCGCTGTGTCCGTCCCCTGTTTTTATGCTTTTCATCTGGTGCATAAACGGCTTTGCCCAAAGCTTTATGTGGCCCCCTATCGTGCGCATTATGGCTGCACTTTTGTCAGCAGAGGACTACAAGGACGTCACTACCAAGGTCCTTTACGGAAGCTCGATCGGAACAATTGCGGTTTATCTTGTTTCTCCACTGCTTATATTTCTTGCCGGCTGGAGAGCGGTGTTCCTTTTTTCTGCCGTCTGTGCCGCAGTGATGCTTGTTTTCTGGAACAAATATTCCTATGAATGCCCCCGCGAAAGAACGCCCGTTAAAAAAGAAAAAAAGAGGGTTGGCAATAATAAAATGCTTTTCACTCCTGTTATGCTCTGCATAATGGCGGCCATCATCCTTCAGGGAATGCTTCGTGACGGAGTTACCACATGGATGCCTACCTATATTTCCGACGTTTATGATCTCAATAATATCATCTCTATCCTAACGGGAGTTATTCTTCCTGTTTTCAGCATCCTTTGTATAAAGGTAACCTATATGCTGTACGCAAGATGCTTCAAAAATCCCGTTTGGTGCGCAGGACTTATTTTCGGAATGAGTGTCATATCCGCGTTGGGAATCTATTTCCTTTCAGGAAAGCTCGTTGCATTCTCCGTGCTTTTTTCCGCACTTCTTACGGGATGTATGCACGGTGTTAACTATTTGCTTGTTTGCATGATACCTGCGTATTTTAAAAAATACGGAAACGTCTCAACGGCATCGGGAGTTATTAATTCCTGCACCTATATCGGGAGCGCTGCTTCCACATACGGTATCGCCTATATTTCCGAGTATCTCGGCTGGAGCTTTACCATCATTACGTGGATCGTGATTGGAATTATCGGAACGGCCCTCTGCCTTATCAGTACCAAAGGCTGGGAGAAAAAGTATCAGTGAAGAGCCCGATTTTTGGAACTGATGCAGCAACAGATTAAAAATTAAGCAAAAGAAAAATCCACCCGAGAGGGTGGATTTTTTCGCAAGAGGAAAGTTAATATTCCATATAAACCTTGCCGCAAAGGTCTTTCCATAAGAACTTTCCGTCCTCATAGATCATATAGCTGTGAGGGGAATTTTCTTTGGGGATGGAAACGCTTCCGGGGTTCATGTAAGTGTAATTTCCGTGGTCTGTGCACTTGGGAACGTGGGTGTGACCGTTGAGAAGAATATCTCCTGTGCTGAGAGGAGGAAGCTTTCCTTCGTTATAATTGTGGCCGTGGGTGGCGTAAACTGCGCGGCCGTCAAGCCAGAGGATAGCATAGTCCGCAAGAACAGGGAAGTCCAGAACCATCTGGTCAACCTCGGTGTCGCAGTTGCCTCTCACACAAAGGATCTTGTCCTTCAAGGGGTTCAGCATTGCGATAACTTCCTTTGGAGCATATTCCTTGGGAAGATCGTTTCTCGGACCGTGATAAAGAATATCGCCGAGAAGGAGGAGCTTTTCAGCGCCCTCGCGCTCGTAAGCTTCGAGAAGCTGCTTGCAATAATAAGCCGATCCGTGAATATCGGAAGCGATCATAAGTTTCATAATAATATTTACCTCATTTAATTAATACACCCAATTCTACCATGGTGGCACAAATATTTCAATAGGTAAGCGGTCCGGATATATAAATCAAATCCGTTTTTTTTTGCAGTAGGCGTCAGCATGAGTTTTCGTTTCGCTGTTGATATATTTGCATTTATATTTTTCTGCTGTGTTGAAAGCAACAAAAAGCGCACCGAAAGAACGGTGCGCTTTAATATTTTATTTGACAAGATTTCTGAATTGCTGGGAATATAGCTTTTCGTATGTTCCGCCAAGTGCCATAAGCTGATCGTGGCTTCCGCGCTCTGTTATCTTTCCTTCAGAAATAACTGCGATCTCATCAGCATTTTTGATGGTTGACAGACGATGGGCTACAACTATGGTAGTCCTGCCGCGGCAAAGCTCGTCCAATGCCTCTTGGATAAGGATCTCCGTTGCATTGTCAAGGGCGCTTGTTGCCTCATCAAGAATAAGGATAGGGGGATTTTTCAAAAATACTCTGGCAATGCTGAGTCTTTGCTTCTGGCCGCCGGAAAGGCGTACGCCGCGTTCTCCGATTTCGGTATCATATCCGTCCTTCATTTCCATTATGAAGTCGTGGATATTGGCTCTTTTGGCAGCCTCTATCATTTCCTCCTCTGTGGCATCGGGCTTACCGTAGAGGATGTTTTCGCGAACACTTGCATTGAAAAGATATACATCCTGCTGGACAATACCGATGCTTCGGCGAAGGGATTCAAGGGTTATATCATTTATATCTATTCCGTCAATCAATATTCTTCCGCCTGAAACGGAGTAGAAATGAGGGATAAGATGGCAAATTGTGGTCTTTCCGCCGCCTGAGGGGCCGACAAGGGCGAAGGTCTTGCCCTTTTCAATATCAAGATCAATACCGCAGAGTACTTCTTTTCCTGTATCATAATCGCAGTAAACGTTTTCGAAACGAATAGCGCCCTCGACTTTACAAAGATCTATGGCGTCGGGCTTTTCTGTCTCGGGCTTTTCTGCCATTATTTCAAGGAAACGAGAAAATCCGGTAACTCCGTTCTGGTACTGCTCCATAAAGCCGATAAGGGTTGTCATAGGAGTGAGGAAAAGGTTTACTGAAACAATAAAGGCAGAATAATCCGCAAGCTCAATTTTTCCGAAGAAAAGGAAAAATCCGCCTGCAAGAAGAACAACTACGTTAAAAACATTTGTGATAAAGGATGTTGAAGAGTGGAACTGACCCATGGATCTGTAGGCATCTCTTCGGGATTCAACAAACTCGTGGTTTCCGATCTCAAATTTTCTTCTTTCCTCATCAGAGTTTGTGAAAGCCTTGGTAACTCGAATGCCGGTAATGCTGCTCTCAAGGGCTCCGTTTATTTCTGCCGCCGCCTCGCGGCTTCTTTTAAATGCGGATCTCATTCTTTTGCGAAGAGATACGGCAACGATGAAAAGGAAAGGAACGCAAAGGAAGATCACAAGGGTGAGAAGCCAGTTAATGGTTGCGAGATAAATAAAGGAGGCAACCACGGTGATACTTGTGATGATGACATTCTCGGGACCATGATGAGCAAGCTCGCTGACTTCAAACAGGTCGTTTGTCATGCGGGACATGATTTTGCCTGTTTCATGATCGTCGTAATACTTATAGGGGAGCTTCTGAAGATGGTCAAACATCTCCCGTCTCATTTGTGCCTGCATTTTGACACCCATGACGTGGCCCTGATACTGGATGAAATAGTTCAGCAAGAGGCGGATTATATAGAGAACGATAAGGATGATAGCTCCTCCCACTATGATACGTGTGTCTCTGCCGCCGCTTGTAAATTCGTTTACCATGCTACGGGTAACGATAGGATAAAAGATGCCCACCATGGATACAGTAAAGGAAGCAAGCATATCCAGAATGAAGATCATACGGTGGGGCTTGTAATAGCTTAAAAATTTCTTTAACATAAAATACCTCTCAAATATACATTTACATTATATACTCTTTTTCTCCATTTTCAAGAAATTTAACAATTCTTAATAATTTATTGACAATTGGTGTTTCAAATTCGGGTTTATCGGGCTGTTTGAAATTGTTTTAAGGCGTAGGGGCGTATTCCATATCCGACCGATATCTGAAAGCGAACCAAAACGAAATTTGATGCACAAACAAGCGCGAAAGATGATCCAATATTTGTCCGCCCCTTGCGAGGGGCGGGGGACCGTCCGTGAGGATGGTGGTGGGGTAGTAGGTTGTAGCTTCAGTCAATTCCCCTTCCTCAAGTTTTTCCTTAAGCTCCATTTATACCGTTAATTACTATGCTGACGTAGCATCTGTTG
>JAZTXZ010000023.1:0-34904 GCA_045636685.1 Candidatus Avispirillum sp.
AGGAGTTGATGTGATGTGTTGTCTTCCTAAGACCGCTTGGCCTCCGACTTCGAAACACCTTTTGCCTTCCCGGATTCCAAAGGGCACCTGGAAGAATCGAAGATTCTTCGCGGAGAAATCTTTGATTTCTCCCATGGTCGCCCTCCGCTTGAGGGCGAAACTATGTACGTTTACCACTGCACTATATTCTCGTATGTATCGCGTACGGATTTTTACCACTATTATTCATCATTCACTGAAAAAAGCCTCCCTTGCGGGAGGCTTTTTCTTTACATCTTAACTGTAACAATATGCTTCTTTCCGTCGCGAGGGTTGGGGATAACAGAGGTGCACTTCTCGCCGTCGAAGGTATACTCTGTCGCCTCTGTGGGACGGGCAAAGCCGAGGGACTTTTCTACTGTAATATCAAACTCTGTGCCGTCAACACGGACTACGTAGTTTGCGCGCTCTGTATCAAAGGGGAGGACGGGCTTCAGATCAATGCCGCCGTCTACGTGATTAATACCGAGGAATTCATATACTGTGAGAGAAAGCCAGCTTGCAGTACCTGAAAGCATAGGTCCGATATTTTCTCCCGTTTCGCTGTTATTATACTGTGTGCAGAAGCGGGGGTTACCCTTTGTGATATAGGGGGTCTTGAGAGTCTGATAAGGAAGAACGAGGTCAAGCATCCAAAATGCCATTTCAGCAAAATCTGCGGCAAGCTTTTCGTCCTTAATAACCTTACAAGCCTTGAACATTGCGGCTGTTGCCATCATTGTTGCATGCTTGAATACTGCTCCGTTTTCACGGTCTCCATGAAAATAATGGTCCATTGCGGTAGTTTCGGACACCTTATCAAGGTCACAGGGAGAAGTGAGAGTAAGTCCTGCGGGGGTCTTCAGATACTTATTTACACTATCAAGCATAATTCGCATCTGCTCCTCTGAAGCAACGCCTGCAAGGAGCGCCCAGGAGAAGGAATTGAGCCAGTATGAGCCGGGAAATTCGGGATTGAGGGAAAGTCCGTCTCCGCCTGCACCCAAATATGTATAGCCCTTTTCGGGGTTATTGATAAGGCAACGGGCAAAGAAATCGCCCTTCCAAGCACTCTTACTGATATCGCTGCAAAGCTTTTCGCACTTTTCGCGAAGCCATTTTGCTTCTTCTTTTCTTCCGGAAAGATCAGCCAGCTCTGCCATATTATCATAAGCAACCTTCAGAAGGAATGCATTCATAACGCTCTCGCAGTAGTGGCTCTCGAAGCGATGACCCCACTCCTGACCCTTCTCTTCTATCTGCTTACGGTAAAGCTCCATCTTTTCGGGAGCGCTGATTGAATCGTAGTCAAGCTTCAGGCAGTCGTTCCAGTCAAGGTGATCAAGAAGAGGAAGTCCGTGGTCACCGACGGAGATACAGCCTGAATAGAATACGGATGCCATCATTGTATCAAAGATAGTTCTCTTTTTATCCTCGCATCCTGCGATAGGAAGCTCCATGTTTACAAAATCAATATCGCCTGTGAGCATTACGTATCTGTAAACTGCCTGCATAAGCCAAAGCTGGTCGTCGCTTCCGACGCCGATACCGTCGCCGCCCCAATAGAAGTTATGGTATGCGTAGCCATCTTCAAATACGTTTTCAGCCCATCTTGAGATCATATCACGGGCAAGGCCTGAGTTACCCATTGCCGTCATATAATACATGGATGCATACATATCCTGGATCTCTCGGAAGCCTACCTTACGGCCGCCCTTGTTTGTCCATGCGAAGGCACGGGTTACGAAGGACTGATAAAGCACCTGGAAAGGAAGGTTCTTTGAAATATAAGATGAAAGAAGCTTATCTGAGGAGTTGAACGTGATATATGAAGAATAGTTCTCCGCAAAGTCAACTACGCTCTTATATGCCGCTGTGAGAGATGCGGGATCACGGTATTTCTCGATAAAGTTATTTGACTGGCGAAGGAATATCTCTGTTACGTCATCATCATGAGAACAGATACCTGCGTAGGAGTCTGCGATTGCAACCTCGCCTGCCTTGACGGTAAGAGTTTTTGCAAGTGCAAAGAAAGCCGCATCCTTTCTGTTCTGACGGCAGGAAAGACGTGCACCGTTCTCAGGGCGCTTAATATCTCCGCTTCCCATAAACTCACGGTAGTTTACGCAGTATTCATCGAAATAGTCACCGTTTGCAAGTACGGTTGCAAAGCGGCGGCAATATCTGCCGTAACGGGGATGGAGTCTGGGAGAAACGCAAACGGGGCGTCCCTCGTTTGTAACTATTGCAGATTCATGAACGATATTTGCATAAACGATATCTCCGAATATTCCGTCGGGAGCGAATACGGAAAGCATACCGGTAAACACGATACGGATAGAGCGGTCTCGGTCTGTGGTATTTTCGATCTCAACTCTCTGTGCTTCAACAGCCTCGGGCATATCATGCTCATGGGGAACGATAAAGATAGTTCTTGTAATCTTTAATCCGCACTCAGTTTCGTATGTAATAACGGTTCTGTTCTGAAGGTGGCGGCAGACCGCGCTCTTTACGTTCACTTCCACATCTGCGGAATAGAATATCTGTTCGCCGTTTTCATAAAGATAGAACTGACGGTTTACAGGCTCTCCGTTTTCCTCCATACGCCATACGTATCTTGTTGCAAGAACCTGATTTTCCGCCTTGCCTCTGAAGGAGCCGCGGCCAAATGAGTCAAGAGCTGATTTGGGAGTAGTCAGAAGAGGATTCTCAAATCCCACTCGGTTTCCGAGAAGAAGGTTTACATCAAAATGGGGGCCTACTGGAACGTTTTTAAGGTCTATTACATGAGCGCCCTCTTCATCGATATAGCCTTTACTTTCATCGAGGCGCTGATATATTGCAAGAAGAGCCTCTTCCATCTCGGGAGCAATCTTTTCTTCGCCGTTTTCCGTATAATGAGCAATATGGTCTCCCTCGAAAACGAAAAGATGGCTTGTATGATTATTATTCCAGAGATAATCCTCGATAGCAGGGTTATTAAGTGCATAGAGGCATACGGGCATATAATAAGGAAGACCCGTTGCACCAACAGCCTTTTTTCCGTCAAAGGTCAGAAATTCGCAGTCTGTAAAACAGCAAAGCTTATCTGCAAATGCTTTTTCAAGCACATGAATGGGAAGCGCTTGTTTATCTCTTGATTTAACGTTTTCGTACATATTTTTCCCTTTCTTTACTCTTCAACGTCAAAGAGGTAATACATGGAATTTTCAAACTGTCCGCGCCACATATTGACATAGCGTTCAACTTTTGCAACGTTTGCAACCGCATTTCTCACTGCCATGAATGTTGCAGAAGGAATAGCATTATATGAGCTTGCAAAAGAATATGCAAAATCAAAAACGGGGTTCTCTGTTACTATACTGAGCATCCTTATAGATTCATTATCTCTCAGATAATGATAAGAAGCATTGGTTACATATGCATCTCTGGTATATCCGTATGACATTATATTGAGACATGCGATCGTATCCGCAGTTCTTGCAAAATCAGGAGATGTTGCCACAGCACCGAAGAAAAATGCACTTTCATAATATGCAAGGGAGATATAATCTTTCTGCTGGCTGTCATACTTTGGCAAAGGAAGAACGCCCCAATCGGTACCGGTATTTGCAAGTACCTTCATAGTATCAACCCTGTCGATGAGAAAAAGAGTTTTACCTGACTTGAAATCATCTATTGCCGTAAGGGCACTTCCGGATATCTTTGCATTTACTGTTGCATTTCTTATCTTTTCAACAATTGTGTTTGTTCTGTCGTTTGGCACAGCTATGGAAGGATAATATCCGAGCGCGCTGGTTGTCAGCTTTTCGCCCATAGCAAAGAAAAACAGATCGGACAGATAAGGTGTTGTGTTCTGCGCTCCGTATCCGTAATATTCTCCTCCAAGAGCAGCTCCTGCATTTACATATTCAATATACTTATCAATTGTCCATTCCCCACGGTCTACAAGGCTGTAGGGAGATTCGAGCCCTGCGGCTTTTATCATATCTTTGTTGAAAAAGATGCAGGAAAGTCCGTCTGCATTAAGAGATGCGGGACCTGCTACGGCATATACTGCATCTCCGCCTGTTCCTGCGGCAACCGAAGTATCAAAATAATAGCCGGTATCAGTCTCAAATCCTGGAAGACTATTCATATTGATTACCGCGCCACCTGTAACGTATGCGCCTATCATATCCTGAGGATAGATCACTATATCAGCATAATATGAGCCTGACTTTACAGCAGCCTTCAACTCAGTCAGCATAATATCCGCATCTCTCTGCTCTGTATAAAGAGTTACTCCGAGAGTGTTTTCAACTGCCTCGTTTCTTTCTGTCAGATCCTCTGAAATTACTTTTCCAGTCTGCTCATCGGGGACTATAAGATCTTCCTTTGCAGTTACTATTCTCACAGCCGCACCGTTATATTTCTCACCTGAGAGGTCCTTCATAAAAAGGTCTACCTCTGAGCTGTATTCACCTTTTACCGTTTCAAAATCGTAGGGTGCTGTTGTTTCTTCTTCCTTAGTTGTTTCTTCATCTTTTCCCGAAGGGGACAGTACAGACACTACTCCGCACCCCCAGAGAGAAAGGCTAAGAATTACTGCCAAAGCAAGACAAATTATCTTTTTCATTTTGTTCCTCTCAAAAATCATAAGTCAAAACATATACACATATATATTACTACAACCGTGGCTGAAAATCAATACTACTATGAATTTTGACCCCTATTCAGCCAAAATCAGGCAGCGCTTCCATGGAATTATTTGTTTGTTGAATAAGTTTTAGGACAATGTTAAAATTATATCCACGGGCAAGTTGCAAATTCGCATATATTGCCCCAGCGATTTGTGCAAGGAAAGGAGTATTTATGAAAAAATCCACAATATCATTCCCCCTTCTTTATCGGATAGCAGCAGTGTTTTTATGCATTTCTTTTTTCTTAGCCATGCCTTACAAAACATATGCACAAAAGCTATATGAAGATGGACAGGCAGTACATGAAAAAAATCCCGAAAACGCGAAAGCAGGAGAAAAAAACGTTACAGTTTATATCAGCGGAACAAAATATGCAGGGAAAGCATATCTTATAAACTCAGTTACCTATGTGGGAATCCGTGAGTTTTCCATGCATATGGGGGTTACAAGCGTAAGTTGGGACGCCTCAAGCAAAACTGCTACCGTTAAATCGGACAGCCTTTATATCAGTGCAAAAAGCAAAAGTCTGTACATTATCGCAAACGGCAGATACCTATGGGCTCAAAGCGGAATTATCATCAAAAACGGAACTATGTATGTTCCTATAAGAACCATCGCCAAAGCCTTTGGAGCAGATGTAACATGGAATCAAAAAAGCCGAACTGTCAATGTTAACGGAGCTTCCGTACTGAAAAACGGAGATGAATATTACAATAAAACAGATCTACACTGGCTTTCACGCATCATCCACGCGGAAGCATCCGGAGAACCGCTTCTCGGTAAGATCGCAGTAGGCACGGTCGTCATGAACCGAACCCGTAGTTCTCTTTTCCCAAACACAGTTTACAGCGTTATTTTTGACAAAAAAAACGGTGTTCAGTTTACTCCGACTGCAAACGGCGCCATCAACTGTACACCGTCTGAGGAAAGTATAATCGCCGCAAAGCTTTGTCTTGACGGAGCAAGCATTTCTGAAAAAGCTCTCTTTTTCGTAAATGAAGCTCTTGCACAAAGCTCTTGGGTATCAGATAACAGACCCTTTATAGTAACTGTCGGAAACCATAAGTTCTATGCATAATATTTTTTAATCTCCAATTAAAAAATGAGCTGTTGCCAAAAATACGGCATCAGCTCATTTTTCTTTATTTATTGGTCTTATACTGTTTCAAGTTCCTTGAGGCCTGCTTTTCTATACTCGGGAGTTGCCCATACTCTGTATTTTGTAACGTTAAGGATGGTCTCTCCGTCGATCTGAAGTGCTGTGGGAAGATCGAATTCCACCTCTACTTCATGTCCTGTAAACTGCTCTACCATATCTGTATGCTTTACATGCTCTCCCTTAAAAATCTTAGGGAACACCATAAGAGTCTTAAGTTTTGAGCGGTGATGCATTACCATAATGGAAACCTTACCCTCGGCATTGAGTCTGTCCTGTTCGGGACATGCTTTCATTCCGCCGCCTACGTATCTTCCGTTCATACTGGGGGCAAGCCATACATTTTTATAATTTCTTGTCACTCCGTCGATGGTTACCTTTGCGTTTACTCTCTTATATCCGCCGAGAAGCCCCTTTATGGCAATCGCTGTATAGTTGATCTTCTGCTCACCTGCAGCACGCTTCTTATCACCTATCTCACAGCAATATCCATCGATACCGAAGCCGACATTATTGAGAAACTTATACTTCTTTCCCTTAACCTCAACTACGGGAAGATTCTGTATGTATTTATTCACATGGGTCAGCTCTGTTCCCTTGGTACCGCCGATATCTGTCAGAAAATCGTTGCCGGTTCCTGTTGCGTAATAATATATATCATGAGCAAGCTCAATACCGGAAATTCTGTTTGCGAAATTATTGATAGTGCCATCGCCGCCGGAAATTACTACCTTATAATCTGTAGGAAGACTCGCAAGAAACTCTCCCATATCGGATACCTGCTCCATATCACCGTATGTTATTTCGGCATCGGGAAAAAGTTTTTCGAGTGTTTTGGTTTCTGCTTCTCCTCTCTTATTGTTAGAAAGGGGATTATAGAACACATAATACTTATCCATAAAGACTTCTCTGCTTTCTTTAATTTTTTGCAGTGGAATGTGTTTCGCACACAAGCATATCGTATTTAGTATAAAACAATATTAACACATTGTCAACAAATCGTTCCAATTCTCAACAAAAGTTGATTTTTATTAATAAATCAATATAGTAAAGTTGGCTGTTTTTTCGCATTAATATTTAACAAATTTGTCCAAAAATGAAATTTTAATAAAAATCTCAAAAAACACTTGTATAATTGTAACTTTTAGTATAAAATGTTAAATGGTGTGGATTAGAAGCACCGCTAAAAGTCCAAAATAAATTTATATAAATCAAACGGAGGACACTAAAATGTCAGTTAAAGTTGCCATTAACGGTTTCGGCCGTATCGGTCGTCTCGCATTCCGCCAGATGTTCGATGCAGAGGGTTATGAAGTAGTTGCTATCAACGACCTCACAAAGCCCGAAATGCTCGCTCACCTTCTCAAGTATGATACAGCTCAGGGTTCTTACCTCGGCTACATCGGCGAAGGCAAGCACACAGTTGAGTCTACAGAGGATTCCATCATCGTAGACGGCAAGGAGATCAAGATCTACGCTTGCAAGGACGCTAAGGATTGCCCCTGGGGCGAGCTCGGCGTTGACGTAGTTCTCGAGTGCACAGGCTTCTACTGCTCCAAGGACAAGTCCATGGCTCACATCGAGGCTGGCGCTAAGAAGGTAGTTATCTCTGCTCCCGCAGGCAACGACCTCAAGACAATCGTTTACTCTGTTAACGAGAATACACTTACAGCTGATGACACAATCATCTCTGCTGCTTCCTGCACAACAAACTGCCTCGCTCCCATGGCTAAGGCTCTCAACGATTACGCTGCAATCCAGAGCGGTATCATGACAACTGTTCATGCTTACACAGGTGACCAGATGATCCTCGACGGCCCCCACAGAAAGGGCGACTTCAGAAGAGCACGCGCTGGCGCTCAGAACATCGTTCCCAACTCCACAGGTGCTGCTAAGGCTATCGGTCTCGTAATTCCCGAGCTCAACGGTAAGCTCATCGGTTCTGCTCAGAGAGTTCCCACTTGCACAGGTTCCACAACTCTTCTCGTTGCAGTTGTTAAGGGTGCAAACGTAACTAAGGAAGGCATCAACGCTGCTATGAAGGCTGCTGCTTCTGATTCCTTCGGTTACAACGAGGAGGAGATCGTTTCCTCCGACGTTATCGGTATGCGTTACGGTTCTCTCTTCGATGCTACACAGACAATGGTAGCAAAGATCGACGACGACACATATCAGGTTCAGGTTGTTTCTTGGTACGATAACGAGAACTCCTACACAAGCCAGATGGTTCGTACAATCAAGTACTTCGCAGAGCTCAACTAATAGGTTCTGTAAAAAGTCCCTCCTCTCGGAGGGACTTTTTTAATTGCTTTTTTATTTCTTATGCTACTATACAATCTGTATTACAGAATCAAGATGCCCCTGTATTTATCCGCAAACAAAAAAACTCTCTCAACTTATCTGTTATGCTTAGAAACAAGGCTTTCCTACATTATAACTGTTTTTCATAATTAAAAATACTCCGTTGCTTTTCTTAGCAACGGAGTATTTTTTATCGCTACTCCCTTTTTCGGGGAGACTTTACTTTACGATATTCGTTTATGACGGGATTTCAAATCAAAAAACACATAAGTGGCATATACGCAAGCGGAAACAAGGGTCACCGCCACAGTTCTGTACTGAAACCAGTAATGAATCACCGTAGGCTGTGCGGAAACGGCAAACCAACCCAATGGAAGAAGTCCGATAAATATAAATACGCATCTGGATAAGAATTCTTTTCTGCTGCAGGTCAGACAGCTCACCACAATTACCAAAGCAAAAGCGACCACCAAAAGAACAAAGACGATATCCCATACGCTTCCCGTAAAGAAATTTCTGTACACAAGTCTCAGCGCTTCAAGGGAATCATACTTATCTTCCTGCCCTTCTGTTACGGTTATACCTACCCGTCCGGCAAATGATCCAAAGGCTTCGGCAAAGCCGTTTATATCGGTAAACAGAGTTGTACAAAGCATTTTTATAAGCCACATGGAAAGATAACCGTATGCCCATGCAGCCAACGCCTTAAGCGCAGTGCTCCAGCGCTTATTTGCAAACTCATCATAGGTAAGAAGCAATATAAGGGGCAGACCATAGGTTATAAGCGGGGTGGAATAAAAATCAAAAAGCTGTGTCAAGGCACCGTATAAGCAAAAGCACAGGGGTACATTGATCTTTTTGCTATCTGTTATCAATTCAATTATGAGAAAAATGAAGGCCAATATAAACGTGCAAGAAAACTGCAAGGAATGGGAAACAATGGCAGGATTCATAAGAGCCATAGGAAGGCCGAAGCACAATACTCCTTTTATCCCGTGTCTTCTGCCAATAAGTGCCGAAGTTACGAAAAGCAGAAGCCAAAAAACTACGGCAACTGTTTTTCTTATGGTATGATAGTCTGCAAATACAAGAAGGGGACGAATAATAAATCTGAATCCCATCCAATATCTGCTGTAGCTCAACTCATTTTCAGCATTTTCATTTACCACCTCATCGAATGCCACAGCCATATTCCAGTTCTGCTTTTCAGACACATGCTTGGGATTCTTAAAAATAGAGGACGGCTCTTCCATATTCAGATTATAAGACTGCATGAGTATCTGGGAATCAGTATATATATCCATGGTGTAGGTGGGATCTTCCTTATTGATCACTATCTCCCACTGCCCTTGTGAAAGAAGCTGCTGCACAGAAGCCTTAGCGTTTCTCTGGATTGCGCTCTGAGGTATAAGCGCCGAAAGAAGAAATAAAGCTATTGCGATTATTGATAAGAATACAGGCAATAAAATCACTTTAAAAATCTTTTTCATAGGTACTCACTTCCTTTGAGTACAGTATAACATATAAGCAAACTGATGTCATCACATTTTTATGAAATAAAAATTATGATATCGGCATTATATAACGCAGCTGAATAAAAGATCCGAAAGCTTGCATATTAAATATGCAAGCTTTCGGATCTTTTCATTTATCAAAAAATATGGAATTTAATAATTATAATATCTATCATTGCCAACGCCAAGTCGGACGTGGTGTACTTCTTTTGTCTTTCTGTTGACCACTACAAAGTCTACTGCAACCTCGTTATCGGTGCCGTATTCTCGTTCCTCCTCGTTTTCATCGTAGGAGGTGTTTACATTTGATGTTATAGTTACTACAGGAAATGAAAGTGATGTTACAAGACTATCCTTATGTACGTGACCACTGTAGAAACCTATTATCTCGTTACTCTTATTCTTCGTAAAATCTACGGAAATATCAACATATTCCCAGCTTCCCTTTTTACCGCAAGAGCCGGAAAAAGTTTCATTATTCTCAAAGGATTCAAGTATACTGAGTACTATCTCGCCGTCTCTGATCCCTTTCTGATTTACGGGAACATGGGCTGAAACTACTATCGCCCAGCCTGCCTCATCAAAGCTCAGAGCTTCCTTTGCAAACCATTCAAGCTGCTCCTGACCAAAGCCATAGCCACCCATCTGGTTATTCACTGCAACTCCGGTGTCAGAATCTGTTTCATACTTATCCCAAACGTCATTGAGCATTATGAATCTGGTTTTGCTGACAGGGTCATCTATATAGAACCATGTTCCGCTTTCACCGTACACTCTTCTTGCATCCGCTGCATGCTGACGGAACATATAGTTATAAATCTGCTCATCAGTCATGTTATACTGATAATATTCGCCGTCTTCGAACTCTCCGTCCTCATCAAGATCTACTTTTCCCCATGATCCATCATGATTTCCTTCTACTTGGAGAAGTCTATCAGATTTTATGGGAGAAAGCATACTGTAAACTGCTCGGTATGCGTCTATTACTTCATCCTCAGTTTCAAGAACACTCTGGGTGAGAACATCTCCGCTGAGAATTGCAAAAGGAATATTGCAGGAATCCATTACTGCGGCGGTTATTGCACCAGTTGCATAGTTTTTGCCGCCTTCCATATAGTGGGTATCTGAAAACCACGCAAATATAGTACAGTCTCTTCCTGCTGCTTCAGTATAGCCGTTTATCTTATCTATTGCCTCGTTCACTGCTTCCTGCCAGTAGGAAGGAACCTCGTATCCTCCACTGTTTGCAACAGAACCAATTCCTGTATATCCCCCAAGGTCATCCTTTATCTTATCAAGTCTGTCAGAGTGAGTTTTTATCTGAAATTGAAGCTCAAAATTCCATACGGAAAGAACTATTATAACTATACTGAGTATAGCAACCCAACCACCAAGAAAATACCGTTTAAGCTCATTAAATCTTCTCAGTCTTTTTGTGGTCTTGTCTTTCCGAGAATGCTTGCCGGACGTACTGCTCTTACTCTCAGAAGAACTTTGGTGACTTTTTGATGAGCTATGGTGGCCTGAGCTATTATCACTTGAACTACTATGGTTCGAGCTGTGATGATGATGGTGGTGATGACTTGATTTTTTGCTGATCTCCATTACATTATCAGATGCACCTACACCATCAAACTCGCCTGTATTTTCTGTTATATTCTTATTCTCTTCCATACATTATATCAAAACTTTCTCCAAACCATTTTATCAACAACACCGGTGTAGCTCTGGATGATCTTTACTACCTTGGTAGAAACGTTCTCCTCGATATAATCGGGAACGGGAATACCGTAGTCGCCCTCATCATTCATGGTTATAGCCGTTTCAACAGCCTGAACGAGAGACTTCTCATCGATGCCCGCAAGAACAAAGCAAGCCTTATCAAGAGCCTCAGGGCGCTCCGTAGAGGTTCTGATACACACTGCGGGGAAAGGATTTCCGATTGAAGTAAAGAAGCTTGATTCCTCGGGAAGTGTTCCGCTATCGGAGATAACTGCGTATGCATTCATCTGCAGGTTATTATAGTCATGGAAGCCAAGAGGCTCGTGCTGAATTACTCTCGAGTCAAGCTTAAATCCACTTTCATTAATTCTCTTCTTGCTTCTGGGATGGCAGGAATAAAGGATCGGCATATCATACTTCTTTGCTATTGTATTTATTGCATTGAACAAGGAAAGGAAGTTCTTTTCAGTATCGATATTCTCTTCTCTGTGAGCAGAAAGAAGAATATATCTCTTCTTTTCAAGCCCAAGATGTGAAAGAATATCGCTTGCCTTGATATCCTCAAGATTTGAGTGAAGCACCTCTGCCATGGGAGAGCCTGTTACATATGTACGCTCCTTGGGCAGGCCGCAATCCGCAAGGTATCTTCTTGCGTGCTCGGAATATGCCATATTAACATCGGAAATAATATCTACTATTCTTCTGTTTGTCTCCTCAGGAAGGCACTCGTCCTTACAGCGGTTTCCAGCCTCCATATGGAAAATAGGAATATGAAGTCTCTTGGCTGCAATTGCACTAAGGCAGGAGTTTGTATCTCCGAGGATAAGAAGCGCATCGGGCTTTATCTCTGCCATAAGCTTATATGAGCAGTTGATGATATTGCCTACAGTTTCACCGAGGTCATCACCTACAGCGTTCATATACACTTCGGGCTCTGCAATTTTAAGATCCTTGAAAAATACTCCGTTAAGGGTATAATCATAGTTCTGACCTGTATGGGCAAGTATGCAGTCGAAGTACTTTCTGCACTTACCTATTACCGCCGCAAGTCTTATGATCTCCGGGCGTGTTCCTACAATTATGAGAAGCTTAAGCTTTCCGTCGTCGCGAAAGCTTACGTCCGTATAATCCTTTTTGATCTCCATACTTATCTCCGTTTTTTGTTTCTTATGTTATTAATTATCAATACTGCCGCTATGCCGACTACAGCTCCGCAAAAATCAATAAGCACGTCTCGCACCGAACTGGTTCTTCCAGTAAAGCTTTGGATAAACTCATCGCATACCGCCACTGACAGTACACAAAAAAAGTTATACCCCAAAAGGCTGACTCTCTTTCTGCTATCTATACTGAGAAATGTATTACAGGAAAGTATTCCAAGAACACAGAACTCTGTAAAGTGAGCTCCCTTACGGATAACAAAGTTCCAGTCGGCATCCTCTATGAACTTATCCAAATAGTTTGTTATTGGTTCAAACAGTTTCAAAAAGAATCCGCTAGACTCGTTTGAGCTGTCGGGCCCCTGAAAGGAATTGAAAAAGATAAATCCGGTTACGAGCACGCTCGATAAGAGGAATAAAAGAAATCTCTTTTTCACTTTTCAACTACCTCAAAATACGTATCGGGGCGGTTCGGGTCAAAGCTTTCGTTTGCCCACATAACTGTCACAAGATTTTCGGTTTCACTGAGATTTATGATGTTATGAGTATATCCGGGAAGCATATGTACTGCTTCTATCTTCTCGCCGCTGACATAAAAGTTAAGCACCTCATCGCTACCTACTCTTCTCTGCTGAATAAGACCGCGACCTGAAACCACGATAAAAAATTCCCATTTTGTATGGTGCCAATGCTGGCCCTTTGTGATACCGGGCTTTGAGATATTTACGGAAAACTGTCCGCACTTATCTGTTTTCAGAAGCTCTGTAAAGCTTCCTCGGCTGTCTTCATTCATTCTCAGTTCAAAGGATACCTTTTCCTTTGGAAGATAGGAAAGATATGTTGAATAGAGCTTCTTTGCAAAGGAGCCTTCGGAGATTTCAGGCATTACAAGGGTTTTAGGTTGATTCGCAAAGCTCTCGAGCAAGGACACTATCTCACCGAGAGTCACCTTATGAGTGACGGGAGACGCGCAGAAACGACCGTTTGCGCACATTACAGTATCGATACCCTCAAACTCGCAACGGTGTTCCCTGGCCTCGAGTGCCGCCATCATTTCATCGATGAGGTCGTCTATATAAAGAAGTTCAAGAAGCGCCGAAGGATCGTTTACCGTTATGGGAAGGTCATTTGCAATATTGTTGCAGAACGTTGCAACAGCGCTGTTGTAATTAGGCCTGCACCATTTACCGAAAAGATTGGGGAAACGGTAGACAAGTACTTTCGCGCCGGTCTCCTTTGAGTAATCAAAGAAAAGATCCTCCCCTGCCTTTTTGCTTCTGCCGTAATCGGAATCGTAACGGCCGATAAGTGTTGCCTGAATAGAGCTTGAAAGCATTACAGGGCAGGTATTACTATACTTTTTAAGCGTTTCAAGAAGCGTTGAGGAAAAGCCAAAATTGCCTTCCATAAACTCCTCTACTCTCTCGGGTCTGTTTACTCCAGCAAGGTGGAAAACGAAGTCTGCGCGTCTGCAGCCTTCCTCCAAAACCTCAATGGGAGTTTCCTTATCATAAAGATAAAGCTCACCTATCTCAAGCCCCGGGTGAGTTTTATCTTTACCTTCTTTTATATTGCAAAGGGATTCTGTCAGATTTTTTCCGACAAACCCCTCTGCTCCGGTTATTAGTATGTTCATTTTGTTTCCTTTTTAAGGGCGCTGAGTTCATCTCTGATATACTGCAGAGAAAGAAGTTTTTCCTTTACACCCTCAACGTTAAGAAGCTCTGTATTATTTGAGTTGAACTCTGTAAGAGGGTTACGCTCAACATCACCGTTGTTGAAATACTTGTCGTAATTAAGGTCACGCTTGTCGCAAGGAACACGGTAGAAGTTACCCATATCGGTAGCATTTGCACACTCTTCATTAGTAAGAAGAGTCTCGTATACCTTCTCACCGTGACGGATACCGATAACCTTGATCTCAGTCTCAGGTGCAAACAACTCGCAAACAGCCTTTGCAAGAGTTTCGATAGTACAAGCAGGAGCCTTCTGAACAAGAATATCTCCGGATACACCATTCTCAAATGCAAAGAGTACCAGATCCACCGCCTCATCGAGAGACATAATAAAACGTGTCATTGTAGGCTCTGTAATGGTGATAGCCTGTCCTGCCTTGATCTGCTCGATCCAGAGGGGAATAACTGGTCCGCGGCTGCACATAACGTTACCGTAACGGGTGCAGCAGATGGTAGTCTTCTCGGGAGACACAGTTCTTGACTTTGCTACCACCACCTTTTCCATCATAGCCTTTGATGTACCCATTGCGTTAACAGGGTAGGCAGCCTTATCTGTGGAAAGAGCAATGACTTTTTTAACGCCCGCCTCAATTGCAGCAGTCAGCACATTCTCAGTTCCGAGAACGTTGGTCTTTACAGCTTCAATGGGAAAGAACTCGCAGGAAGGAACCTGCTTGAGAGCTGCCGCGTGGAATATGTAATCAACTCCGTGCATAGCGTTTCTTACAGAAGCAATGTCACGCACGTCACCGATATAGAACTTTATCTTGTTTGCTGCCTCAGGTATCTTTGCCTGGAACTCGTGGCGCATATCGTCCTGCTTTTTTTCATCGCGGGAAAAAATTCTTATCTCGCCGATATCAGTAGCAAGGAAACGGTTAAGCACCGCATTTCCAAAGCTTCCCGTTCCTCCTGTTATCAGGAGGGTCTTATTTTTAAATGTTGACATTTTTATTTCCTCAAACTATAAAACTATCAATTGTCTTTCTTTTTATCAATAATATAAGAATTTCCCGCAACAACGGTAGTATCGCTCGGGACATCAAAAAACACGACTGCATTAGGACCAATCTTTACCCTGTCGCCGATCTTTATTTTTCCAAATATTTTCGCACCGGGATAAATTGTAACATTATCACCTATCACAGGTACGTTTTCAGCTTTTCTATGGTCACAGCCGATAGTTACCTGATGAAAGATCGTAGCGTTTTTTCCCACCCTCGTACCTTTAGCGATAATTATACCGTTAAGCTCATGGGGAAGACGGGGCGGCGCTTCAAAATAAGCCGATCCTTCTCCCAAAACGATTCCTGTAGATGCATTCCAATATGCATCTGCTTTTTTTATGTATAGTGTGTATATTAGAAACTTAAGGTTCATTCTTCCCTTATGGTTTTGAATATACGTTCTTCTTTTCCAATACTTTTCGTGGTCGTAATGTTTTACCTTTTTCCAAAAAAATCTGACAAATCTGTTCATACTTAAATCATATTAATTTCAATTATCTCATGTAATAAAGTTCAAAAAAACTTTTTTATACCTCTAATAAGTCTGTGTTTCAACGATTTTTTATTATAATTTTTCAATAAGAACTTGTAAAGATTATCGAACCCCTTATCTTCCAACAAATTCCTTATTTTTATCCACCAATTAAACGTATCTTTATCTATAGTATTCAAATTACAGTCTGCATTTTTGTATTTATAAAGCCAAGGCGAAAGAACGTCTACGCTTAACTTTATGTACTCTTTTCGTTCATCGTCGTTTTCCCAATGATTAATATAGTGGGAAATGCTGATATAAAGACCATGCACTGCCCTCTCTAAAATAAAGCTCTCTTTCACTCGTTGGTCTATACTCAAAGTATCACATAACATAGATAAAGCTTTCATTTTTTCAGCATAGTAGTTGCAATAATCCGTATACCTTTTTTTGGACAACGATGCTTCGTTTGAGGCTGTATATTCATATACCACCTTTGAAACCAGAGAAATACTTTTACAATATCTCAAATAAGTTCTGATAAACAATGCATCTTCGGAGCATAAAAGTTTCTCATCAAATCTTATGTTATTGCTTTTTATCAGATCTGCTGAATATATTTTTGCGTAAGGTGAATATGAGCCACCCTGCGTAATATATTTAAGCAATTCAATGACATCGGAATCAAATTTGATTACCGAGTCTTCGATAATACGGTTTTTAAAAGAACCCGACTCTTTAACAGAACAAATACCCGCCGCATAATCAGTTTTGTTGATAACAATTGAATTAACAAGAAGCTCTACACTACCCGTCGGCAGTTTATCGTCGCTGTCAACAAAACAAATATACTTTCCCGTAGCAGCTTCGATTCCATAATTTCTTGCAGAAGAAGCCCCTCCGTTTTTTTTATGTATTACTTTAAATCTTTTATCGCATAAAGCGTATTCATCACATATTGCAGGACAGCTGTCAGGAGAACCGTCGTCTACAAGTATAATCTCCAGATCTGCATAAGTCTGACTTATGACAGAATCAACACATTCCCGCAAATACTTTTCAGCTTTATATACGGGAATAATTATACTTACAACATCTTTCATGGATACAAGTTCCTCTTTCCTTGGTTGTTGAATTAATACCTTGTCACTTATTATTTTGTTTTTTTTGAAATACGCCTTTAAGCAAAACTGCTTCCGTCATCATTTTTACATTGGGTCTCATTTCTTTAATAAAACAAGGGAAGACAAAAACTGTACTTATTTGAGTTAGCAACGAAGCTATAGCAGCACCTTTTTCTCCCCATATAGGTATCATTATTATATTAAGAATCACATTGCTAACAGCAGAACCAAAATATAGATACTTCAAGTATTTCTGCTTTTTTTCACATACAACCCAAACGTTTCTTGCAACTCCCAAATATGAGAAAGCGACAAACCATACCACGATTCGCAAAGAACCTACAGCAGGTAAATAATCTTCTCCGTATACGATTCTGATAAACAATGGAGCAATAAAACAGATCACCGCCGATGCAAAAAGCGAAAAATAACATACCAAAGCATACAAACGCTTATTGGAAATCTCATATTTTTGCTTGTCGGTATTATGATACTGCATTATTGAAGGAGATATAGATTCAATTAATGCCGACAAAACAAAAGTCCACATTGAGCTTATAGAAACTGCCAGCGCATAGTAACCTACTGAGTTTTCACTCATTAGCTGTTTGAGCATTAATTTATCAGTGGATGCATAAATAGAAGTCATTAATCCGGCAAGTATGTAACTGCAACTAACGGAAAGCAGTTCTTTTGTTTTTTTCCAGGAAAATCCAAGTCGCGGTCCTTTGCATTTTTTATAAAAAGCATATAATATTACGGCAACAACCAAATGGTCAATTGAATTAGATATTGCAAACCACTCAACACTTTTTCCTGTTATTAATAGATAAAGCTTATATGCAGATGCTATTAAATAAGAAATCAGTGTTGCAATAGCATAATATTTTGACAGCAATTTAGATTGAAACCACTGTCTGAAAATATCAAAAGAACTGAACACTAAACTAATTGAGTAAAGAGTAACAACTACTAATGTGATAGGCTCATTTCCATCTATCATCTTAACTATGAAAGCTATTACTCCTACTGATAAAAAGCTGGAAATCAACCTAAGCACTATGGATGTACCTAGACTCTCTCCCTCTTCTTCCGGTTTGTCTACAAAATTTTTAACAATTATGGAATTGATTCCGAGAGTACAAACCGAAGTAAAAAAAGTAACATATGCAGAAGCATAATTAATTAGGCCATAATTGCTAGGGCCCAAATATCTTGCCGAAATCAAACCAATGACAAACGACAAGATCATATGAATAACTTTTCCTGCCATAAGCCAACCGGCATTTTTTAAAGTTTTATTCTTTAATAATTTTGAAAAATTCAAATCAATACTCCTATAATAATCAGCCAGGATACCAATCATCCTTGATTATTTCTGCCTTACTGCAAGGACCGCTTTGGTAAAGATCAGGATACTTTTCTCCCGAAAGTATTTTTCCCGAAAGCGTTACAAGTCTCTCCGCAGCTACAACAGCATTCCACTCTTCCGTTATTGTTTTATATGCTGCTTTACCGATGCGCTCCTGTTCCAAAGGATTATCAAGGAGAAACTTGATTTTTTCATAAAGCATCTGCACATCACCGGAACGATATATCAATCCATTTTTATTATCTTCTATGAGATAAGGCACAGATCCTATGGCATGACTTGCAACCACAGCACAGCCGGAGTTCATAGATTCATTGAGAACAGCCCCCCAGCCTTCACATTTATCACTTGTAAAGAGGTAAATTCCCGCCCTCTCCATATGAGCACGGACTTCACATGGTTTCATTGATCCTAAAAAAGAAACGTTACCTTCAAGCTCAGCTTCTTTAATCATCACCCGCAGCTCATCCTCCATAACACCAGTTCCAATAAAGTCAAGTGTGAAGGAATATCCATCGTCATGAAGCCTTTTTACTGCTTTTATCACGTCATCGGGATGTTTCCAATCCAAAAAACGACCGCACCAGAGAATATGACCTTTGTGTTTTTTCTGCATCAATGCTTCAACATCGTAGATTTTTGTTTCCGGAAAATACCCCCATTTATATCCTTTATTCTTGAACACTCCGTATCTTCCGTAATCATATGCCGCGTACGCACTTGCACAAAGCAGATATACTTTTCTGTTGTAGGGATACTGTGTGTGCCACTTAATAAATCTGGGAACATACTTTACTAAATTATCGCCTTGTTTGAACTGTCTTTCCGAATATCTAAAAACAAGTCTGTTCTTTTTGATTCTGTTTTTTACGATTTTTAAAGGAGCCGAACCAAGAATCGCAACGTCACAGTTTTCCGTTATATCATCAACGGATTCCATAACATCTTCACCGTATTTCAGAACATAACCCGGAAGTGATTCCTCTCCATATCCAAGCTTTTTTCTTTCCTCTCGCATTTCGGATGTAGCTACGAACGTGTACTCATCACATATTCTGTTCAGCTCTTCAGAAATGAATTTTTGATGATGATTAAAATAATTCGATAAAAATACTACTTTCATAATTAATTCATATTGTCTGTTCAAAAGGACTTCATCCAACTATTTCTTCCACAAATCGTAAGGAAATACTTCAACAAGTTTTTCTCTCATTTCTGTTAATTCTGGCAATAGCATGGGTGTCATAGTCAGCGCTTCATCTATCGTCATTGCAACTTTCACATTCTGACGACCTGTTGAATAGTACCAATCATAAAATTTTATTGTTTCTGACTCTATACCTTTACGCAAAAAAACAGCAGGTACTCCATAAGTTTCCGCCAAAATAATACCGTGCAATGACGATGAAATAACCTTTTCAGCAGATACTATTGTATCTATAAAAGTTTTGTAATCATTTGTCCGTATATCAAGCAATATAACATCACCCAAATCATCGAACTCAGATGAATCTGTCAAATAATGAAGGATCAAAACTGTTCCTGCTTTATTCTTTACATCAGGGTTATATATACAAGGCATTATTATTGCAGGATCACCGTATACCTCAGGACATTTATATCCGCACTGCACCAAAGCATCTCTTGTAAAAGGCCCACGCACAGCTCTTATATCAAGCTTTTGATATAACTTCTTTATACACAAACCTTTCACAGAAAAGAAATTCCTAATTCCGCTTCCCCATACAGTCGCATCAAAATCCCCGGTTCCGCCAAGTATCGATCCGATTGCCATTAAATGTTTTGTATGTCCGTCAGTACTCACAAAATCCTCAGTCAAACCTCTTTCTGAAAGCATGTACTTAAATACAACTGTACTAAGATAATCTCCAAAATTCAGATCATCATTATACCACTCAAGATTAACTATCCCCTTTGGCACTTTTTTTCCGTTTTTAGCATATCTGTTTCTGTTAATCAACTTAAAAACTCTGCTGATAATGTTTCTCATGATAAAAATTCCTTTATCGATTCAGCCATACTTTTATGTTGCCCGCCGCACGCCGCGTGGAGGCATCGATATTGTGCGGCACACCACACCCAATAGGGTGTGGATTTGTTTTTAGTTAAGAATCAACTTACCTTCAGCATCAAATGCATACTTACCTGCGGGAAGAAGTCCGTTTGCCCTTCCTTCACTAATTGAATAAGTGCAGTTCTTAACTGCCTTCTTACCGGAGTTGATATAGTAGTAGTTGCCGTCTTCATCCTGTACAAGACCCTTATAGATAGCTACACCGTTTTCATAGAAACGAATGTGACCGTCCTCATCCTTTACAAGTCCGTTCTTTACCGCAGGTTCTTCGGGAACTACGGGTGTGTCGGGCTCTTCAGGTTCAGGATCGGGTGTAGGATCGGGTACTACAGGTGTATCAGGCTCTTCAGGCTCTACGGAAGGAGGATTGATCATCTTTCCGTCTGCACCGAATTCATATGTACCGGCAGGAAGAAGTCCGTTTGCTCTTCCTTCACTAATTGAATATGTGCAGCTCTTAACTGCCTTCTTACCGGAATTGATATAGTAGTAGTTGCCGTCTTCATCCTGTACAAGACCCTTGTAAATTGCAACACCGTTCTCATAGAAACGAACATTGCCATCCTCGTCCTTAATGAGACCGTTCTTTACCGCAGGTTCTTCGGGAACTACGGGTGTATCGGGCTCTTCGGGTTCGGGATCGGGAGTAGGATCGGGTACTACGGGTACATCGGGCTCTTCAGGTTCGGGATCGGGTACTACGGGCACGTCAGGCTCTACAGAAGGAGGATTGAGCATCTTTCCGTCTGCACCAAATGCATACTTACCTGCGGGAAGAAGTCCGTTTGCTCTTCCTTCACTGATTGAATATGTGCAATTCTTTACAGCCTTCTTACCGGAGTTGATGTAATAGTAGTTACCGTCTTCGTCCTGTACAAGGCCCTTATAGAGAGCCACACCGTTTTCATAGAAACGGATCTCTCCATCATCATCATGAATAAGGCCACTCTTTACCTCAGGCTTCTCAGGTTCGGGAGTTACAGGTGTATCGGGCTCTTCGGGTTCGGGATCGGGAGTAGGATCGGGTACTACGGGCACATCAGGCTCTACAGAAGGAGGATTGAGCATCTTTCCGTCTGCACCGAATGCATACTTACCTGCAGGAAGAAGTCCGTTTGCCCTTCCTTCACTGATTGAATATGTGCAATTCTTAATTGCAAGGTACTGAGAATTCATATAATAATAATTACCCTCAGCATCCTGGCAAAGGCCCTTGTATGCTGCTATACCGTTTTCTGCCCAGCAGGAATCAATTCCATTGGTGAAGAATCCGGTATAATCTTCCATCCAAACACCGTCATCTGCAAAGATATAATATCTGTATCCGTCGCGGTTGCCGTTTGCATCGCGGTAAGCAACCTTCTGGATACCGGTACACATCTGATCCATAATGAAGTAGTAAGTCTTACCGTTCACTGTGAACCATGTATTTTCGATCTTCTTGCCTGCCCACCAGCAAACTGTGTAGTCAGCGGCCTTTTCCCAAGCAGCATCTACAAGCTTACCCTTTTCAAAAGTATAAGTATGACCGTCAACAGTATACTTACCGTCTACTGCGTTGGAATCAGCGTCAAAGTAATAATCAACACCGTTGATATTCTGCCAGCCAACAAGACCGTCTGCGCTGATCGCTGCGCCACAAGCACAAACCTTGAGAACGCCGTCAACAGTCCATGTATGTCCTGCAGCGGAAACCTCTGTACCCCAGTCAACTACGGAAGCACATACCTCGCAGTATGTTCTGCCTGTATAGCCTGCTTCTGTACATGTTGCTGCCTTATCGTTTACTGCTACAGGTGTATGTACGTGAGCTGTTCCCTTTTCTGCTTTGTATGCTGCGTCCATAGATGCAGAAGGACAATAGATCTCAGTATCTACGCTGAATTCTTCATTGGAGAATGCGCCGAGAACGTCGGATGCATATCCTTCAACGTAGGTGATAGCACCCATATCAACATCTACCTTAAGGTCATAGGGCCAGAACTCATATGTGTTCCAATATGTTTCTGCTGTATAGCCCTCGATATTGATATCTGTATCATAATAGATAACACGGATGGGAAGAGATGCAAGTGTTGCTTCTCCTGTCTGTGTATTATCACCTGTACGTGTTATTGTAATTGTTGCTGTGTTATTTTCTTCGTCAATAGTATAGGAAGAAGTGAATCCCTCTGCGAGAACTACATGATCAAGCTCGAAGTGGTTACCGTAGTTGAGATCGATCTTAGCTGTTACGGACTGAATTGTCTCGATATCGGTTGCATTTACATCCATCCAATATACAGAACCGCCGTAAAGCTTATCAAGAGTTGCATCCTTGGGAACTACCTGTACTGTGGAAGCGTCAACACCGGATTCAACCTTAACAAGTCTTACAACTACAGACTTATTACCCATATTATCACAGATCTCAAACTTAACGCGGTGCATTCCGTCTGCTACTGCGATATCGCTGATCGTAATTCTGTTGTTTGCAAATGTTGCATTTACTGCAACTCCGTCAACGTATGCCTTAATGGAAGATGTATCAAGGCCTGTTGCATTTGTCTTCTTAGTATCTTCATTAACTGTAGCTGTAACTGTGATAACGTTGCTGTTAGTTGTTGCAAAGCTATTGTTCTTGAGCTCTATACCTGTATCATTACCTGCAAGCTCAACCTTGCTGAAGATAGGAGCCTCTCTGTCATCTACAGCGTCAGAGAAGTCTGCAGTAATGTTATCAACATAAACTGTCTGAAGACCATTGATAGTACCGTATGTCTTCCAAAGGTCGTTTGTATTTGTATGGGGGAACATAAACTCGATGAAACGGAAGTTGTTTGCATCGGGCTTGCCGGTAGTATAAGCGATCTTGTCCTTTGCATCAAGGCCGGGGATAAGAACGCTCTTATAAGCACTTACATCAACAGAGAAATACTTCCATCCGGACTCACTCCAGTTGTTATATACCTCAGGCTGATTGATTACGGTGATAGTATTCTTCTTATCAAACTTACCGTCACCGTCGGGATCGTACCAATAGAGAACACGGATCCAGCAATGCTCGTACTCATCGGGAATATATGCCCAGAAGCCGATGGACTTTGCGTTCTCTACTACTACAGCATTGTCAAGGAAAAGGTCAGACTGACCGTAACCGCCTGCACTGATATTGTTTGCGGAAATGGGGTTCATCTCTACTCTCATAGATCCAACACCGTCATGAACCTGACCGTCTTCAGCTGTTGCATAGCTGAGGTGCTGGTAGAAGCCCTGATCATTGCCGTTTACGTCAGCTATATTCCACTCGTCGATATCGGAAGCATCCTCAAAATCGAAGAGAACTTCAGAACCCTTACCAAGGTTAAAGGATGCTGTTGCAACAAGGCTTGTATCATGTACAAATGTTGCCTTAAGTGTACTTGTAAGATCTGCGGGAGCGTTTGCTTCGCTTACAGAAGTGAACTTAAGACCATTGAATGTACCAAGCTTATCATTTGTGATCTCAAGTACAATGTCACTGTCCTTGATAACAACGTCGTTAAGACCGCCGTTGATAGTTGCTTTGATACCGATAGTGATCTCCTTATCAAAAGGTACTGTCATAACAGTCTGAGTAAAGGAGAACTCTGTAGGAATAACGATTTCAACAGAAGCTTCACCTACTACATTACCGTTCCAAATCATCTGAGCAACAGCAGTACCAAGCTTACCATTGGAAACGAATACACCATTCTCAATAGTACCCATGGAAGGATCTGAAAGCTGCCATGTAGCATCTGCGGGGATATCAGCTACTGTACCTACAAGGTCAGTACCAATAGCGGAGAACTTCACAGTGCTGCCGGGAGTATAGTAATCATTTTCGGCAGAAATGTTTGCACGAACGAACTCGCCTGTTGCGGGAGCTGTAGAAATAACAAGAATACCGTGTGTTGTGGGACGCTCAGCACCGTCGGAAGGAGAGCAGTTAATTTTGAGCTCTTCACCAGGACGCTGAGAAAGGAATGCAGAAGATCCGCCACCGTCACCGTTTACTGCCTGAACACAGCCGAGAGAAAGCATAAACTCTGCCATCTCATAGTTTGTGAAACCTGCAGAATAAGGAGACTGACGACCGTCGTTCATTACCATTACGAATGTACCGTCTTCCTTAATACCAACGAAGGAACGTGATGCACCGTTTGCTGCATTATTGTCCTTTCCGTACTGGTTCTTTCCATCCTTTACAAGGAAGCCAAAGTTTGCGGGAATAACCTGCTCTTCCCAACCTGTGATTGCAGAAGATGTAGAACGGATCTCAACCTTGGGCATATCAGCCGGTCTTGCTTCACCGTTCTTTTCGTCAAAGTTAATAACAACGCATGTCTGTGCACCGGAAGTCTGTCCATTACTGTTCATGTAGACCTCGCCATCAAGAATCATGTAACCGAGAGGCTCTCCTACAAGTTCAGGATGCTCAACATAATATGCTGAGTCATACCAGCTAAGGCTGAGGTTCATAGCTGCAACTACGTTACCGTAGCCGTTAGCTTCAGCCCAAGCTGCCTGCTGGGACATGATCTGAACACCATACTTGCCGGGAGTAGGAACCATTCCCTTATAGCTGGGAACAACCTTTGTGTAGGGATTGTTAAGATCAACCTCTACAACGTGAGCAACCTGACGATGTGTACCTTCAACGTTGTTCAAAACAATCTCAGACTCGGTGATACCGGGCGCGAGATCAAAGTCATCTTTCGAGATGACTTTGTAGTAATCATCATGTGCTGTGTAATCAATGCCTGCAAAAATGGCGGTAGGGACAACGCCGACAAGCATAACAACACAAAGCAACATAGACACTACTTTGGTAGATACTCTGTTCATTTTCTTTTCTCCTTTTGGAATAATAAAATTTATGTTATCATCATTAATTTTGATGTTCACATACAATCAGTTATAATGTATTAATCTTCTGGGGTAAAATTAGACTCTTTACTCAAGCCTTCAGAAATCCAGTTTATCTGCTCCTGCATAGCAAGTACTACCTCCTGCTCAGCCTGAGTCCATGTTTCATCAAACTTAAGCTCTGCATAGGAAAAAGCCACATAAACGCTCTCTCCAGATACATCAAGGACTCCTAAAGGGAACTCTCCGTCTTCATTAAAATACACGGTAAAGAGTTCTTTTTCTTCCTTTCCGTCTAAGCGTGCAAAAAATGTAACACTATTGCCGGTACTGAAATTCTTTTCTGTCTTCAGGTAGTTAAGCCATTTTTCAGGATACTTCAGCGAAACATAGGGGGTTGATATTTCAATCTCTCCGGACACAGAATCATCTTCACCCAAAAGGCTTATGATATCTTTATTATGTTCATTTACCGTAGTATCATTTGTCTTGTCATCATTCTTCTCGAGCTTTCTGCATGCTCCCAACGCGCTAACTGCCAAAAAGCACAGTAAGATGACCGCCAAAATTCGTTTTACAGCCATATTATTTGTCTTTCTCTGTTTTTATGTATTCTGTATAAGGTCTTTTAAGATCACAGACCTCATAATAGTGATGTCCTACCTGTTCTTCTTTTGGAAGATCGGCACGCCAATCACCGTATTTCTGTGTCAGATAATCATCATATTTCTCAGGCACACGGACTTTAAGTCCTTCAAAACTTACAAATGTCCCCTCACCATACTGCTCTCGGGGAGCATATTCAAGCTTTCCCTGCCAGTTTCCGTGGTTACACCAAAGTTTTGAATTTACCGTTGAATAAGCTGAAATGAGTTTCTCAAGCTTTTCTACAAATCTGTAAGTATTCTTATGAAATCCGAAAAAACGCTCGACAGCAAAAAAAGTATTTCTTAAAAATCCGTAATCAACATCAAATATGCACTCAATGTTTAACTTTAATGCCTTCTTTTTTAATTCCAAGCCTCTTATCGCATTTTCATCTATGGGATAACCGTCCAAGGGGAAAATATCTATAAAAACACCGTGATTAATGGGTATTTTTTTTGTGGCCTTTTCGATATAGGTAGTGTTGGAATCTCTTAATTTAGAATATATCCGCGGATACAACCTTTCTGTTTTATGATTCTGCAAAAAATATCCATTTGGTAATAACTCAGGAGCTTTTTCACAAAAAATCTCATAATCAGCTCTGGGAAGGGCAACATCTACGTCATCATCCCAAGGGATAAATCCACCGTATTTCACCGCCCCCAAGGCCGAGCCACAGACCATATAATAGGTCAACCCAAGATCATCACAAATTTCTGTAAAAGCCTTGAGCAAATTAAATTCAACAAACTGCAGATCTGTCATTATTTCCTCATTATTGCCAGAAAAAGTAATATGGAACAAGTATTGAATAAGATCCCTTATATACAGCTATTCCAATACACAAGATTATAGCAAACATAGATATCAAATATTTTTCTCTACCCAATTTATTTCTTATCACAACAGGCAACAGTGCCATCTGAGCAAACATATAATAATATGAAGCTCTTTGCGCTATAGAGTTTGCGAAATAACGCAAAAAAAACATAACAAAACCGCAAAGAGTCATATAAAAGAACAGTGACACCTCGGGGGATTTTTCTTTATCTCTTCCATAAAAAATTAACGTTGCCATCAAAACAATTAGATATATAAGTACTGAGACAAAACCTCCGCCGGTAGAATCGATATCTCCTATCTCATAGGTATCGTTAATTACCATATTTACAAAGAGGAATATACGGTCTATAAACAACACTGTAGCAACTACAGCAACAGCTGTAATCAAATAACCTTTTATATCCATTTTCAAATATGATAAAAAATACGCACCGAAAAATACAACAGCACTTGCATGGAACATCATTGCCAAAAGCGTCAGGATTAGAAACTTTATAAGTTTCTTTTTCTTACAGGCTTCGAAAGCAAATAAACATATGCACATTGCCATTCCCTGCCTTAGTCCCTGTACCATGAATCCCCACAATCCAAGACAGTTAAACATAACAAAAGCAAGTACGGGGTCTTCACAGTTTTTATAAACAAAATTACTGACAGAAATTGACACCAATAATCCGTAAAAAATGAAAATAAACTGAGGATCTTTGAAAATTTGAGAAAGCGCCCATATGGAAATAAGATAGCCGTTCTCTATGTCAAATCCACCAAAAATTTTGAGATAGTGTTCAAAAGATACATTACTGAAATATTTCCAGTTCATGTAATACCATTCGCCGTCACCGGAACCAACTCCATAGTGACGCAATGCAATAACAAGAAACAAAACAATACCGCACAAAGTTACGTATCTTTTTTTTATTTTATCCGATGAACTTACGGACTCCTTTGAAAACAAAGAAAGTCCGAACCATATAATCACCGGCATAACTGTATATAAAAGATAAATTAACACGTATAACTCCTAACTATTTATCTCTTTTACGTACTTAGAAAAACAAATCTTTTCATCAAAGTCTTTAGCTCTTGTTTTACAAGCCTTCACATAATCATCTTTATTTCTAAGTACTTCATATATCTTATCCAACAACTCATCAACCGTATTACTGTAAACAACTGCCCCGCAACCATCAGTAGCTATTTCTCCGCATCCGCCCGTATTGAATGTAACAACCGGCGTTCCGCAGGCTATGGCTTCCATATTTACGGTAGGATAGTTTTCCTCCCTGGTAGGGTTAACAAATACGTCTGCGCAAGTATATAATGCTGCAAGCTCTGTCTGATCGTATGTTCTGTGAATTGAAATGATCCCTTCTGGAAGCATTGTGTCTACACTATCATCAGTCCCAACCAGGACGATCTGATACTTCGAAGTATCTAGCCTTTGAAAAATTTCGCAAAACACATCAAGACCCTTATAATAATTCCAAACAGATGAAACGCCAAGAATTACTGTCCTGTTGTCCATACCATACTTTTCTTTTACATTTCCGTAAGTTGGCTTAAAAACATCAAGGTTGATACCGTTATTGATTACGGTTATAGGATATTTCTTAAAGTAAGACTTTCCTGCAATATCAGCCAGCCACTCAGAAGGGGTTATTACCGTAAGGTCATCCAGGGCAGTGAAAAGATCTTTCTTTCTCTTATACAAAGATCTGCTTCTATCAAAAAACCAACTATACGGATATTTCTTTTTTTGGGTACACTTATAGCATCCATCTTGCCATTTAGTACACTTTTCCACTAGAAAATGTGCACAATGTCCTGTGAAAGGCCAACAATCATGAAACGTCCAATATACTGGTCTGCCGTATTTTTTTAGAAATCTGAAAAGAACACCAATATGTAAATAGTACCCATGGAGATTATGGAGAAGAATAGCATCTGGTTCCATTTCCCTGATTTTTCTTACCATTCTCTTTGTGACATAATAAGAATGAAATCCCTGATTTCCAAAAATGCGGGACAAGAGCTGATGAACCCTGATACTTGCTTTTCCTGCGATCATTATTCCTTGACGGTAATCACTTTTATGATTACCGCTATAGAATATATAATTTTCTATATTCTCTTTATTTAATTCTTTACTGATAGCAACCGCTATTTTACCTGTACTTCCAAATCCGCATTCGGAATTAATTTGTATAAATTTCGTTGCTATCACCTCAATCATTTTACTTTAATCTTACGGAATATATCTCTCGCAATATTTCTACCTTTTCCGAGTATCTTAAAATACAAAGCTCTCAAAGGTAATACAACTTTATAAGAAAAGCTATCATCTTTCAAATAGTTCTCTTTTGTATGTGTCGCAGCAGCTTTTATATTTCTTTTTACAAGACCAAGGTAAAACCTTTCCATATCTACTCTGCTTTTACAAAGTCCTGACTCTGAAAGCTTATCTGCAATATGGATATAAAGGTCTTCAAGCTCCTTTTCAAAAAGAGAGACCTTAGTTTTTCCAACTTGTTTACCGTGTGATCTGTTTTTTACAAGCACATCATCTTTCATACAATAGAACTGATAGCCTGCAAACAGCAATCTATACCAATACTCCACATCGGAAACTGTTCTAATATCTTCTCTGAATCCGCCAACATCCTTATAGCATACATAGGGCAAAAGGAAAGAACAACCTGACAAACGATAATTGTAAATATTTCTAATTATTGTTTCTAAAGTATCTTCTTTGACACTAACGTCTTTATAGCTAGGTATCTTTATTGTTTTTCCATCCTTATCTATAGACAGTGTTGCACTGTGCACAACCACTCTGCCCAAGTCTGTTTCCTCAGGTAAACTATTCAAAAAGCTTACCTGCTTTTCCATCTTTTCCGGGAAATACAAGTCATCGTGAGAAAGCCACGAAAACCATTCTCCTGTCATCTTTTCCAAAGCAAAATTCAGAACAGAGGACACTCCGCCATTAGGCTTATTGTAATATTTGATAGCATCACCGTATGATAACGCTATTCTTTCACTTGCGCCATCGTCTGTCGATCCATCGTTTACTACAATGATCTCAATATTATCGTATGTCTGATTTACAGCACAGTCTATGGCCTGTGCAAGAAAATTACTTCCGTTATAGACTGGGATAATAATCGTAACTTTAGGATGATATGTCATTTTGTCACCACACCGTATATATCAATTAATCTGTCTCTCAACGTAGTTGAAGATATCCCGTCAGTATGATCAAAATAAACTATCTTTACACCCAACGGTTCAAACTCGCACTCTATTTTGTTCCATGCCTCAGTTCCCTTCCAGTCAGAACCTACGAACATTACGTTAAACCCGAGTTCACTCCATGCTTCTTTTTTATTCTTGTTTGTCTGAGGGACTACTTTATCAACATATTTTATAGCCTTAATTATCTCCACTCTATCATCGAAGGGGATAATCGGCGTTTTGCTTTTTTCACTCTGTACCAGTTCGTCAGTACTCACTCCGACTATCAAATAATCACACTGTTCTTTAGCTTGTTTCAATATGTTCAAGTGTCCGATATGAAACATATCAAACACACCTGTTGTATACCCTATTATCATTATCACTCCTCTTTCTTTCTCATCTTCTGCTGTGACTCCTCTTCAAAAGCGGAAGCACGGCGGCAATAGAGATAGCAAATGGCAACAAAGGATAGAATATAGTAAAGAGAATAAAACACCAACATTATATCAAAGGTGTTTGTAAAAAGAGCAACAAACAGCCAGGGCATAAACAGACCCGCAACACCAATATTTTTATCAATCTGCTCTCTTATATATGCAAAGCTCTTTTTATCCTCTGTATCCTTAAGTGTTATCTCGTCAAGCTCACCGAGGATATTTTTGGCTGCAAAAAAGCAGTTAAGATATTTTTGATGGACAAGACGCATATATATATTGGCAACAGCGCCTATACCGCCTACGAGAATAAAAAAATGACGGTATTTTTCAGGAATCAAAAATGATGTATTATATGCCGCAAAACCAAGAGCGATGGTTGTGAAAGAAAAAGGACCATATCCGGCAACAGCATCAAAAAAGTCACCCATAAAGGATTTAACTTTTTTCACTCTGGCAATATTACCGTCCACACAATCAAGCACAAGCCAAAAATTTGTAAGTATTGCGCCCGCGAGCATACACCAAAAATTGTTAATACACATTAAAACTGCGGCAGCAAAAATTACAAACCAAGAAAGGACCGATACCATATTAGCCGACCAACCGGTATTTATAAAGAGATAAGTAACCGGAAAGGAGGCCTTTCTCACCCAAAGCTGCACCCATAAAGAGCTTCGGCTATTTTTCTTTTTTGTTAAGGATTGTTTAATTTCCTTATATGAGTATTTAGCCATACTGATTTTCCTCTAAATTCAACTTAAAATTTCTCTGTAAATATCCCACATTGCCCCAAGGGCATTATTAATTTCAAAAGGTTCTACGGCGCTCAGACAATTGACTCTCATGCGCTCTCTCAGTACACTGTCTGAAGAAAGTTTTTCAATTGCACCAGCAAAGCTATCCACATCATTAGGAGCACAGGCATAGCCTGTTTTTCCGTCGATTACGTAATCGAGTATTCCATGTACGTTTGATGAAACCAAAGGAACTCCTGCAGCCATTGCTTCTATGCCCGCAAGCCCAAGCCCTTCGATTTTTGAAGGGAAAGCACTAATATCCGCTGTATTGCAAAGCTCGGGTATATCTTTTCTGAATCCGAGAAACAATACTCTATTACTAATTCCGCATTTTTTTGCCAATTCTTCAAGATAATCACGAAGAGGTCCTTTACCGCATATTACATAATAGATATCATCTCTGTTTATTTTTGCAAGAGCCTTTATGATCACTTCATGATTTTTTCGCTCAATGAGCTCTCCCACAGAAAGAAGCATTATACCATCATCAGGTATTCCGATACTTCTTCTGATCTTTTTCTTATCAACTATTGTATTCTGTATCTTCTTTATATCAACACCAACACTTGGGATATACCTTACGTTCTTTGACTTAAATGTCTTGGCACGATTATAGTCTTCTTTATTGATAGTAACAATATAGTCGCAATATCGTGAAAGATATCTTTCCACCGGATAGTATAAAATCCAGTTTTTCTTCGGAGAAGCATTGTGAAAATGAAAACCGTGACAGGTATACATAACCACCGATCCGTTTTTTCTTGCTTTCTTGGCCGCAAGTCTGGTCATCATAGAAGCGGTGGGAGTATGACAATGTATAAGATCAAATTTGTTACTATAAATTATCTGCTTCAATTCTTTATAAGCAGTTACGTTTCTTTTGCCGAGAGGACTTCTGTCAAAAGGAATATTATGGAGATATATTCCCTCATTTTTTAACCTTTCTATATATGCTACGGTTCTTTCCTCATCAGTATCCTGCATATAGTCAAAGTCACACGCAATATGTACTTCACAGTTCAGATCATTTTTTAAAAAAACGACATTCTCTTTATTAAACCACTCTATAAAAGAGATTACGCTGGCTACTATGAGAACCTTTTTCACAGTTTTCCTCCTAGTAATTGGAAACAGTTTCCAAGAGTTTTTTTGCCTCGGAAAGCTTTTCCTTATATTGTTCTTCGTCCACGTGTTCAATTCTCAAAAGATAATCCCCCAGATCTTCCGCAGTATCAAATCCTTCTTCTGAAATATCTTCCCTTTTGAACACCTTTACTATGGTGCGCAGAATAATCTTTATATCCCCGCAAAAGGTTATATTATTTATGTATGTAATATCATATGAGAGTTTTTTCTCCCATGCTATTGCATTTCTTCCGCTAACTTGAGCAAGACCGGTAAGTCCTGGAGTTACTGTATGTCTTTCTCTTTCCTCACTTGTCATAAAAACCATATCTCTGACAAGCTGGGGTCTCGGACCGACGATAGACATATCGCCCTTGAGAATATTCCAAAGCTCAGGAAGTTCATCAAGAGACGTGCTTCTCAGCATCTTGCCATACTTTGTCAGGCGCTTATCGTCGGGGAGGAGATTTCCGTCCTTATCTTTCGCGCATGTCATCGTTCTGAACTTCACAAGATTAAAAATCTTTTCCTTACCCGTTTTATGGTCTATCTTTCCGGGGCGAGGCTGAACAAAGAAGGGGTTACCTTTCATTGCTATCCATCCTACGACCGTAAGCACCAAAAGGACAGGAGAAAGCACAAGCAATGCAAAAAACGACAATACTATATCAAGAAATCTCTTGAAAAATTTCCTATACATATGTAACCTCAAAAACAGCTTTTGATTATATTAATTACGTACTCCTGCTCTTCCTCTGTCATTTTGATATCTGAAGGCAGGCAAAGTCCTCTTGCGAATATCTCTTCATTGACAACTCCGTCCCCTGCAGAGACAAAGTCACAGCCTTCAAAAACAGGCTGCATATGCATAGGCTTCCATATGGGGCGAGCTTCAACGTTATTCTCTGCAAGCTTATCCATTATCTTAAAGGGATCTACACTACAGCCTTCGTTGATAGTAAAGCAAGAAAGCCAGAAATTCGGCTTTGTATTATCAAGATAAGGATTCATAGTTACGGGAAGGGCTGCAAATGCCTTCTCATATCTTCTGTATATCTCTTCTTTTCTGTCTCTATGCTCCTCAAGATGCAAAAGCTGACCGCGTCCGATTCCTGCTACTACGTTTGACATACGGTAGTTATAGCCGATCTCCTCATGCTGATACCAGGGGAAATTCTCTCTTGCCTGAGTTGCCCAGAAAAGAGCTTTCTTTCTCGCCTCAGGATCATCGCACACCAGCATTCCACCGCCGCTGGTTGTTATAATCTTATTTCCGTTAAAGGACAGCACTCCGTATCTGCCGAATGTGCCGCATTTTTTACCCTTATAGTCTGCTGAAAGAGCCTCCGCAGCATCTTCTATGAGTACGGCATTATGCTTTTCGCAGATTGTCATGATCTCGTCCATTTTTGCGGGAGTTCCGTAAAGATGTGCAAGCATAACCGCCTTGGCATCAGGATACTTCTTAAATGCCTTTTCAAGAGCCACAGGATCCATATTCCATGTTTCTCTCTCAGAATCAATAAATACAGGCACAGCACCTTCATATGTAACAGGGTTAACCGTTGCCGCAAAGGTCATATCTGAACAAAGTACTATATCGCCCTTGCCTACTCCCGCAAGCTTTACAGCAAGATGAAGTGCCGCTGTTCCTGCATTGAGACAAAGGGAACGATAATTCTTTTCACCCTCTGCATTTATATATGCATCCATCTCTGCTTCAAAATTATCGCAATTGAAGCCGAGGGGCGCTATCCAGTTTTTATCAAAGGCTTCCTTTACGAAGCCCATTTCCTCGCCGTGCATTGTGGGCGTGGAAAGACTTATTCTCTTTTCCACTGCTTTAATTCTCCGTTATTTTTAGCTATAAAATATACAATAATAGACTGACGCTTCTCCCGCTTGATCCGATCTTTTTATATCAGTTTTTATCTGAAGTCTAATTCTTGGAAACTGATTCGAGTTTTTTAATTTATCAGTCTCAAATTTTCCAATCTTTATAGGATTGCCTTAGAGAATAGCTCCATATTCCGAGGGAGTAACCCTTAGTGCATATATAAATTATGTGTACAAAACATAATTAATTACTTAAACATCGCATACCTATACGACTACAATTATACTGCTAATCCGATGAAAAATCAATTGTTTATGACAAATTAATATTACATCATTATAATTTCGTTAAATAGCATAACAAAACACATTTAAGCTTGATTTTTTTCACAGAAAAGTTATTTTGTTATGCTTTTTTATCCATTTGTCTAATAAATTTAAAGGTTTCGGCTTCGCCTTTTTCGGCGAGCATGCGAAGGAGCATTTCTAAGGTTTCCGCCGTATCCTTGTGCATACTGAGCTTGGCGTTGCCCCTTAAAAAGTAATTAAGCGGATGCTCGTCGGTGTAGTTTTCACCCTGATAGGTCTTGCTTGCGGCAACACGGTCGCAAAACATTTCAATAAGATATTTTGTCGGCATTTTAACCGGCTCATACCGCTTTGTAGCAGGGTTAACGTCGTTCCAATATTCAAAATGGTGTTTATTTCTGCCCTTGTGGTGGAGCCAAGCGGCAGAGTAAAGTCGGAGGC
>JAZTXZ010000024.1:0-2862 GCA_045636685.1 Candidatus Avispirillum sp.
GTCCTTTTGTTTTGGTGACCCGTGGGGGAATCGAACCCCCGTTTCCAGCGTGAGAGGCTAGCGTCTTGACCGCTTGACCAACGGGCCTCAAGCTTTATCATTATAACACATTATTTTTAAAATGCAATACCTTTTTTGAAATTTTTTTAATTTTTTTTAAGTTTTTTTGCATTTTTTTGCGTTTTTTTATCTTTAATGCTTTTTGACCCCGGTTTTTATATCATCTTGCTTTGTTTTATTGAAAAAAACACTGTTAAATGGTATAATATAATATCAGAATTTAAGAGGAGAGCTATGAAAAAACAGGAATTTTTTATAAATTGTGATGGGACAGATATCCATTGTATCCAATGGTTACCCGCTAACGGAAACATAAAGGCTGTTTTGCAGATAGTACACGGTATGATCGAGTATATAGACAGGTATGATTCTTTTGCGGCATTTCTTTGCAGCAGAGGTATTGCCGTTGTCGGTCATGATCATCCCGGTCACGGCTATACCGCAAAGGATGAAAGCGCTCTCGGCGTTATAAGGAGAAAGGGCGGATCGGATCATCTTGTTGCTTGTACACATTGCGTTACCGAATATATAAAGCAAGAGTTTCCCGAGTATCGTTTGTTCATTTTAGGTCATAGTATGGGTTCCTTTGTAGTGCGCAGATATATTACGAAATTCAGCCCTGAAATTTGCGGTGCCTGCATTATGGGAACAGCGAGCCAGCCGTTACCTGTTCTTGTAATCGGCAGGGCCTTGGCAGGTCTTATCTCAAAGATAAAAGGGGAGGCACACCCTTCACGTCTGCTTACGGATATTTCCTTTGCAGGCTATAACAAGCGATTCCCAAAGGAAGAGGGGATCCATGCATGGATATCCTCAGACAGGGATGTTGTTAAGAAATACGATAATGATCCTTTCTGCTCATATATCTTTTCTGCAGGCGGATTCGGTGTTCTTTATGATACCATATACGCCCTTGAGAAAAAGTTCGATTTCAATAATATAAGGAAGGATCTGCCCGTTCTTGTAAATGCGGGAAGGGAAGACCCTGTTGGAGCATACGGAAAGGGTCCTGAGGCGTGTGTGGCTGTTCTTAAAGATACGGGGCTTGAGGATGTTACTCTCATGCTCTATGACGGCATGCGTCACGAGATACTTAACGAAAAAGATAATAAAAGGGTGTATGAAGATATCCTCGCCTGGATAAATAACTATACAGACTGAGTTTCTTTTGGCAGATTTTTGAATATATGCCGCTTGGGGGCGGCGGAACGGAGATAAGGATGAAAAAATATATACTTGCCTTTGACAGTGGAACAACAAGCGTGAGATGTATGATATTTGACCGAAAGGGAAAGATCAGAGCGGTAGCGCAGCACGAATTCACGCAGATATTTCCGAAGGCAGGCTGGGTTGAGCATGATGCAAGGGAAATATGGCGTATGCAGAAGCTTTCAGCTCTTGAAGCGATGGAGAATTGCGGATGTACAGCCGCGGAGATCGCTGCAATTGGTATAACCAATCAGCGAGAGACTGCAGTCGTATGGGACAGAAAGACGGGAAAACCCGTTTATAACGCCATTGTATGGCAGTGCCGCAGAACAGCGGAGTTCTGCAACTCCCTTAAGGAACAGGGATATGCAGAGCTTATACGCGAAAAGACAGGTCTTGTTCCCGATGCTTATTTTTCGGGAGCGAAGATACGCTGGATACTCGATAATGTAGAAGGCGCGCGCGAAAGGGCAGAGGCGGGAGAGCTTTGCTTTGGCACCATAGATTCATGGCTCATATGGAAGCTTACAGGCGGTGCCGTTCATGTAACCGATGTTTCCAATGCATCCCGAACGATGCTTTTCAATATTAATACACTGTCATGGGATGAGGAGCTTTGTCGCATAGTCGGAGTTCCTATGTCTATGCTTCCCGAGGTTAAGCCATCTTCCTGCATATACGGCGAAACGGTGCCTGAGATACTTGGGGCATCCATCCCCGTTGCAGGTGCTTGCGGAGATCAGCAGTCTGCACTTTTCGGCCAGGGCTGCTTTAATGAGGGCGATATTAAAAATACATACGGAACGGGATGCTTTATGCTTATGAATACGGGCGACCGTCCTCTCTTTTCAAAAAAGGGACTTGTTTCAACCGTCGCCTGGAGCCTTGAGGAAGGGTCTGCAACCTATGCCCTTGAGGGCAGTGTTTTTGTCGCAGGCGCGGTTATCCAGTGGCTTCGCGATGAATTGAAGATAATTTCTTCCTCTGCAGAAAGCGAAACTCTTGCCTGTCAGGTGGCAGATACTTGCGGATGTTATTTTGTTCCTGCATTTACGGGTATGGGTGCGCCTTACTGGAATCAGGATGCCCGCGGAATAATAACAGGACTTACAAGAGGTGCCGGAAGGGCACATATCGTGCGCGCGGCTCTTGAGTCTGTTGCATATCAGTCAACAGATGTTCTTCGGGCGATGGAAGCAGACCTTGGAGTACATCTCAATGCAATGAAGGTTGACGGAGGAGCCTCTGCCAATAATTTTCTTATGCAATTTCAGTCAGATGTTGCGGGGCTTTCCGTTGTTAGACCTGCTTCTGTGGAAACTACGGCCCTCGGTGCTGCATTCCTTGCAGGTCTTGCCACGGGATTCTGGAAGGATAAGGATGAGCTTTCCGGTCTTATTACCGGCGAGGGATGTGCTGCCTTTACGCCTTCTGTAACAGAAGAACAGAGAAATGCCCTTATGGAGGGTTGGCATACCGCGGTAAAGAGAGCCCTTATGTAAATAATTAATGGGCGTAAAACCTCAAAAGCCGTTCATAACAAGCAAAATTTAAAGAAAAAGCCTTGCAAAGCTGAATTTTCAGCTTTGCAAG